>JAISWT010000187.1 GCA_031271005.1 Prevotellaceae bacterium
TCGCGGGTAAGAAAGCACTCTTCCCGCAGAAATTCCACAGGATAATCTTTGCCGTGCGCCCCTGCAATCATTGCGAGGCACGCCGCGCCGCAGTCCATGGCGTCGCGCTGGGGGTGGAAGGGGAATTTTGACATTTATCTTGCAGGTTTCTCTGAATTTTTAACTACATCTGTGCATCTACACCCATTACCGCTATTAATTACTTTGTTTTTTTTCTTATCAAATTTATTTTTTTTAAGATTGTCACTAATTAAAAAGTAACCATCTTTGTCAAAAATTTCAAATTCCACAGGATAAATTTTTTTGACCATATTTCGTTTTATTCATTTTGTAATGTTTAACGATAAATTTTTTATTGTTCGGCGCGATTGTCTTTTCTTATTCCAATATCGCTGTCGTTATTGTTAAGTTTCTGATTTACATTGCGTTCTACTTTTTTCCCGAAATCAAAGACATAAACCAACTGTAAATAACAAAGTCCGTTGAAATTACCCCAAGCCCTGCTTTCTTTGTAGTAAACCGGTTGATTATCAACCGTTTCTATAGTTTCGGGTCTGTGGCTGAAACGGCATGCCAAAGTTGCGCTGAAACTTTTCTTTTTCCATGTAAGGTCTGCTTGATACAAATCCAAGAGTTTTCTATACAAATTTGCTTCCAAACTTTTTCCTTGCATAATCGCCTGAATATTAAGTGTTAATCTTTTATAATAAAATTGTGCCGAAATATTTCCAAAATTAAACCAATGAAAATATTTTTTATCAAATGCTTTAAAATATTGATATTCAACACCATAGTAGCCTTTTAATGAAATCTGCTGCACAGGTTGCCAATTGAGCAACAAGTCGTATTTTACAGATTGCATTTGGTCTATGTTGGAAATTGTTTTTTCGATGTAATCACTTCTGTTATAAATAGTTGTGTAATAGGGATTTTTGGCGATAAAATGGTTGAGCGTTGTTCGGAAATAATATTTTTGCCCGCTAAGAATGTAAAACAAAGAATTTGCAAACATAGTGTAGGGTTGCAGGGAGCCGTTTCCTTTGCTGAAGAAGGCGGTGTCGAGCATTGCCGGGCTTTGGGAAAGCATCGACATTTCGGGAATGTTGGATGCGGTTTGCGAAACAAATTGCAGAGCCGAATTGTCAGAAAAATTGTAACTTACAACTAACGATGGGCGCAAAACAAAATAGTTTTTTTGAGAGTTTTCGGCAATGTTCAACCACGAATTGTCGCCGCCAACGCCTGCCTGAAAATATAATTTTCCTACTTCGGTCCAAAATTCACCATAATAATACAAATTGTTTATTGTGCTAAAATTCAACGATTTATCGTTTTCGTGAATAAATTTCTCGTCTAAATTTTTGAAATATTGGCGCACTCCAAAATTGAACCCCGTTTTTTCAAAATCTTTTGAATAATTGATTTCCGAAATCACGGAATACGATTTGTTGTTTATTTCAGTATCGTATTTTAAAATATTTCCCGCAGCATTTGTTTGCAAAAAATTTCGCTTTGATTTTATATTATAATATGTATTTACCACATTTGCAGACAGTTCCTGATTGTTTTTAAGTTTTTTAGAAAAATACAAATCCAATGACGGCGAAAAATAATTTGTGTGCGTGTATGTTTCTGAATGTTCGTTATCAAACGGTATATCGTGTCTTATGCCCGAAATTGTTTGTCTATCGCGTTCCATTCCCGGATTTATTGCCACGCGCGCCTTTGCCGAAAACATCTGTGATTCGCCTTTTGTGTTGGCAAAAGTTGCGTTTATTGTGTGATAAGCGCCTGCATAATCACCGTTTTCGGCTTTACGATTGACATTGTAAAGCCCGTCTGACAAATTGGCAGCATATTTTTGCTCAAAATGTTGCTTGTTTAAATCTCGATAATCAACAAAGTAGCGCAACGAAAAATCGTTATCGCCCGAATGGTATTTTCCTTGCACAATTTCAGTGCCGTAACCTGTTGTAAATGAATTTTTTAGATTTGCCAAAACATATCCGCCCTGCACAAGTTTTTCTTTTGTATAAACTACCAAAACGGCATTAACGCCCAAATTTCTGTATCTGGCAGGTGGTTGCGAAAAATATTCTGTTTTCAGAATTTCTTCGGGTTTAATGCCTGTTAAATCTACTTCGTCAATAATTTTGCCGTCGCACAAAATCAAAATCGGCTTTCTGTCTATTGTGGTTAGGGAACTGTTTAGTTTGTCAAGAGAAATTTGTGGAAGAGTTGCCATAAGTTCCAAACCCGAAACGGCACGCGCCTTTTCCTGCGAGGTAAAAATTTTTGTGTCTTTTGCGCCGCTGATATTGTAAAAATCGGCAAGCACAATCACTTCTTGCAGTGTGTCGCTCGAAACCTGTATTGTTATTGTATCAATCTGAATATCAGAATTTTGAATACAAAAATTTAGCTAGAAATTTTCGTAACCAATAAAAATAAAACGCAGTTGGTAACACGAATTTTGCAGGTTTGAAAACTCAAATTTTCCGCTTGCATCGCTTGTTGTACCTTTTAAGAAAGCCGACGAATCTGCTTGCTGATACAGCAAAACCGTTGCTCCTGCTAACATATTATTCTCATTATCAGCAATAGAACTTGAAATTTTGTATTGCGAAAAAGAAAGTATGCAATATAGAAATAATAAACACGTAAAACTTATTCTTTTCATTAGTTTTTTATTTATTTATTTTGGAAACAATTCTCTTTCCAATTGATTGTATTTGAAGGCGTATATTATAAACTCATCCATATCGAAACCTGCCGTTTGATACATGCAAAGGTAATTTTCATTATCTACATGGCTGATATATTTTCCACAGGGACCTAAGCAAACAGGAAATATTTTGCATTTTCTGCAACGTTCGGGAGTTGTAATATTCATTTTTTCAGATAGTTTATTCAAATCCCACTCCACACTTCCTGTTTCCTCGTCAATTGTACCTTCAATATTTCTATCGTCAAAGTGTTTGATTGTTGAACATTTGAAAATTTTTCCGTCATAGTTTATCAAAACTTGATTGTATCTATCAGCAAAACATGGATTGTATCGCGGCATTACATAATTATCAATTAGAAATTTTTTATCAAGTGCCAATTGAATACATTCCAGAATCAAATTTTTATCCATTTTATTGATGGACAATTGCCAAACACGCCTTATTATGATAAAAGTTTTTTGCCTGTCTAAATCTTCTAAATCTTTAATAATTTCAGGGAATTTTTCCAATGTTTTATTGTCAAAATTAATACGTACCCAAATTTTTGAATCAGGAATAAATTTTTGAATTTTATGAATATTTTCAATAATAATATCAAAAGTTCCTTCATGGTTTTCTTTGTAAAATCTTGTTTTATCATGTTTTTCTTTGTGTCCGTCTAATGTAATTTGAAAATAGCAGGTGAAATTTTGTAAATACAAAAGCATTTCTTCTGTTAGTAAAGTGGCATTAGTTGTAAAATCAGCAGTCAAAATCACTTTGTTTTCTACTGTAAATTTTTTGGCAAAATTAAGAATTTCTTTGATTGCTGCAAAATTTTTCAACGGTTCACCTCCAAAAAATGAAATTTTTAACTCTTTGTATGGGACTTCCAAATACCTTTGTTCAATATTTTTTTTATTAATTCAATTGTCTTTTCGGTCAATATACTGCCTTCAACCTTCGACTCATAACAATACCAACAATTTAAATTGCAGTCTAGCGTTGTATTAATCACAATATGATATTGACTTGTATCCATTTTTTTTACATTACGAAAAAATTCTGTTATTTTAGTTTCATCAATATCGTCTTCCAATAAAAATTCTCCTTCCAACAGTTTGTGATACAGTTCGTTGTCTGTTAATTTTAATTGGTTTGCGTCGGTTGCTTGAAATATATTGTGTTTTTCGGCAGACAAAAAAAGGTATACATTGCTGTATGCATTATAGTACAAAAATGTATCTTCATTTAATTGAATGGGATGAATATAATATGCCTTTTTCATTTGATTATTTTTAAATAAAAGGGAATGCTACTACTTTCAGCAGCACTCCCTTAACATTAAGTTATTGACAATTGCAACCTGTACCTGAATTAACAGTAACACTGCAACCGCAGCCTGTACCGCTATTAACAGTCGCCATCATAACTGCTTTTTTTGATGCTCCACCGCGCACTAAATTTACTTCAGCATCGGAAAGAACTTCAACTTCCGGAGAAAGAGTCATAAATTTACTTTTTTTGAAATCCATCTTGTTTTTCTGTTTTTTATTTATTTTTCGCACAACTTTCCCCCGTGTGCGATTTGGGCATTGTTTTTTCAAAATTCAGAAATTTTGCATTGCGCACTGCAAAAACATTGAATTAAAAAAACAACGCGGCAAAGGTAAAGCGTTTATTCCTCACACAAAAATATTTTATTGCATTTGTTTTGTAATAAAATTATAATTTTTTTGTAATTTCTTCGATGTGGCAAACGACCACGGATTTGTCATTTGTTAACTCTTTTATTTTCTGCTTATTGCACCTGATTACGCAGACGTATTCGTCAATATCTTCCGTTGCAAGGTCTTCTACATGCATACCTTTTTCTTCCATTTTCGCTTTAATAAGCGAGCCTATGTGTATTTTATCCATTTTAATGTTTAATTTTAATGATTATCCGCAA
>JAISWT010000198.1 GCA_031271005.1 Prevotellaceae bacterium
GGGGAATGGGAGACGTCTCCCATTCCCCCCCGTCCCTTTGGGACGGGGGGGGGCGGACAAAAAACAAAAAAATAAGAGCAAAACGCAATTATAATTTTAGAAACAGAAGGCATATACGCAGTAAATCAGCGCCTTACGACTATTTGATTAACAAAAAGCATATTAATACAATAACGGTAATTTAATTCTGATAATAATAAAAAAAATAATAATAATTTAATTTTAAAATTTTATGGAAAAAAAATTTTCTTATTTAAAACGTTTTTCAGCGTTTATCCTCGCAGCAATGCTCGCGGGGGGAGGCGTGACAGCCCAGAAGACATACGAAAAAATTACAACTACTTCCCAAATAACAAGTGGTAGTAATTATTTAATGGTTAGTGAGTACGGGGGTGATTATTATGCACTTGGTTATCAAGCAGCAAATAATAGACCTGGCGTAAAAGTGACTTTATCAGGAAATCAAGTTACTACAAATGTTGCCGCCGAAACAGGGGATGCGCATTTGGCTTTTGAAATTTCAATTACAGGTAACGTAACGGATGGTTTCGTTTTAAAAGACGTAGTGGCTAACGCATATTTGAAACCCAGAAATGGAAGCAGCAATGGGTTGCAGAGTGGATCTACAGTAGAAACCAACTGGTCGATTTCTATGAATGCTGAAGGTTTGTGTACAATTATTGCAACTAGTTCAAGTTTTAACAGAAAAAATTTGTATCTAAATGCAAATGTTACTGCTGGCGTTCCTTCACCTCTATTTGCCTGTTATAATGGGGTGCAAACTGCTTCAAACTATAAATTGTATTATTTATATAAAGAAGTTACATCTACACCTCCTGCCTGTACAGAAGTTCCCACTCTTGGCACAATTTCCGAAGACGATGTAACAGCAGATGAGGAGACAATTCTTGTGGAAGTTCCGGACGGAATTGTAACTATTGGCGCAAACTGCACAATTGAAAGTTACGGCTTTAAATACAGCACAACGCAGGGGCAGGCGCAAAGCGGCACAACTGTAGAAGTAGGCGCTTCTTTGGCTACAGGCGAATCGTTTGACAAATTGATAGAGAGTTTGTCGCCTTCTACAACTTACTATATTGTGGCTTATGCTACAAACGGTGCAGGCACAGGTTACAGCAACGAAATCAGCATTGAAACCGAAGCCCCCCCCACATCTTCCATTAAGGTACAGGCATTGATGCCTAAAAATCTGGGAAGCGTCTATGTAGGCGACCCAATGCATACAAATGTGGCTTTTGATGGTTGGTACAATTTCGAAATTGACTGGAACGATAACTGGACAGCAACAGATGCGGGTTACGGACAAGATGCTGATGGTTCAACAGGTTGGACTTGGGCTGGCGCCAGCAAGTATGGTTCTGGCAGCGGCACATCATACGTTCATAGTGATTTTACAGAATTGCAATTTGGCGCAGCAGGCGATTACTATTTTGCAGGCAGAGCAAAAGGATTCACAGACGATCCCTGGACTTACGATGCAACAGATGAGATGACCAGCACAACAACTTTTAGTCTTGCGAATTGCGCCGTGCTTACCGTTGAAGATCTGGTAGCCCCCACTCGCACTATTGCAGCGGGCACAGATATTTATACTCAACTTTCCGTAACGGCTACCGAATGGCTCGACAGAAAAATGTTGATAGTACGCTATCCGCACGGTGCAACGCCCGTAGCGCCCGAAACAGGCAAAACCAACTATGTGGCAGGAGATGTAATCGGTGAAGGTACAGTTATTTTCTTCAATTTTGGCGACGGCAACACCGATGCCGACTCTAAAACCATTACCGACGGCGGACTTGAGCAGGGAACTACTTACGACTATTACTTCTATTCCGAAAACTACGGCTATTACAGCGCCGGAGAAAAAGAAGAAGGTAGCACAAGTACCTACACATGTACTCTCGCCGCTCCCGGCAATTTAGCCACTGCTAACGTAACTTCAAGCAGTTTTGACTTAACATGGGACGCAGTTACAGGCGCGCAGGAGTATGAAGTGGCAGTTTGGACGAAAGAAGGTGAAACAACTGTAACCCCTAATGTTACAGTTGCAGAATGGACATTTCCAACACAATCAGGGATGACCCCGACTGTGTACTCCGCTAATAATGTTTCATCTGCCTTACAATACAATTTTGAGACGGACCTTAGTGCAAACCAAGGTTTTGATGGTTATGGTGATTACGACAGAACCATCGACAAATGGACTGGAACTGATGAGAAATATTGGTTTATTACATTGAATACTACTGGTTTCACTGATATTAAATTATCATCTGCTCAAAGAGGTTCAAATACAGGACCAAAAAATTTCAAATTGCAATATAATGTAGGAGGCGCTTGGAGCGACATTGCTGACGGTTCTATTATTGTTGGTGCTAATTGGACAAATGGTGTAGTTGACGAGTTAGCATTGCCCACAGAGTGTGAAAATCAGACAAACGTTCAAATTCGTTGGTTAAAGTTGGGTAGTGAAGCCATTAGTGGCTCACCCGCTTCTGGCGGCACGAATAGAATAGACAATATTATTGTAACAGGCACAGAAACTACAGGTAGCGTAACACTTACTCCCCTAACAGATTCACCGTTTGAAAATGTAGAATCACCTTTTGAAGTTACCGGTTTAAGTCCTAACACCGCCTACTATTACACCGTAACCGCCAAAGCAAGCAATTATGGCGTAGATTGCGCGGCAACATCTGACGAAGGCGATGTAACAACCTCGCCTTGCCTTACCTTCACGCCCGCAAAAGATAAGGAGTGGCATTTGGTTAGCGCACCTGTTGCAAGTTGGACAAAGGCAGACTTTAAACCCGCAGGCATAGAAACGGCATTTAAAATCATTTCAAATGTTCCAAATACCAACAATAACTACACTTGGGTTGATGCCCCCGATAGTTACGTTGCAGGTCAGGGCTTCCTTTATGCAGTGAACAGCGATGAGGAGCAAACTCTCAATTTTGGCTGCCCAAACACAGGCGAAATTTCTGTAGCGCCAATGTCCACAGGTAAATACACCATTGCAGGTAATCCGTATAATGTTAGTTTGCCTCTGTCAAAGATTGCAGGCAATGGCGCTGGCAATTTAAGTTTCTACGATGCAAGGTATAACTGCACTACCTTTCCATCACTTGTCGAAAGCGAATCAGTTCTTGCATTTAAAGGTTTTCTGGTAACAAACGGCTCACCAAACGGCGAAAGTCTTACATTCGCCGATCCTAATGAAGTGACGGCGCCGGCGCCGGCATTAAACGCTAATCCGTTGATTAAAATTACATCAACCAATGCCGCTAATCAAACATACTGGTGCTATGTGAGAGGCACGGGCTACGATTCGGAATATTTCAATGCTGCGGCAAACGAAGTGTTGCAACTTTACACCACCAAAGATGGCGCAAACCTCGGTATCAATGCAATTGACGTAATCGAAACCACCATCGTTCCGTTGTCAGTAAAAACCGATTACAAGGGCGACGCAACGCTCACATTTGCAGGAATGGACACGTTTGACGATGCTGAGGTAACATTTACCGACAATCTCACAGGCGAGATTATCAACCTGAGCAAGTTGGCAAACTATGTTTATTATGCAACAAACATTGACGGCAGCAGCGATACGCGCTTTGTACTGACCTTTGCACCCGCCCCAACCGATGTGGAAAATGCTAAAACACAAAACTTTAACGTTTTCAGCGTCGACCACAACATCAATATCGTTTCGGCAGGCACATTGAGTTCCGTGCAGGTTTTGAGCATTGACGGCAAAAATATTTATTTCAACAATAATATTAATGCTAATACACATACTGTCAGCAATTTGCCCGCAGGCATTTACCTTGTGAAAGCCAACGGCACAGTGCGCAAAGTGGCAGTGAAATAACAAATCAAAAGTTTCAAGTTGCTATTGCGGGCTTGTCCCCGCAATAACAACTCGAAACAAATTTAGTAACACATTAAAATTGAAATAAGATGAAAAGAGAAATAAATATAGTTGAAACATACACATCGCCCGCAACAGAAATTGTAGAAGTAGAATCTGCTTTTGCAATTGGTGATGCAGACGATATTTCTGCCGAACCGGGTGGACCCGATGATGATTGGGAATACTAAGAGCGTAAAAATAGCAAGTTAGAAAATAATCTAATCAATAAGTCTCCGCCTCTGTACATTAATTGTGCAGAGGCGGAGTTTTAGTGGTTAGTTGTTAGTGTTTAGTGGTTAGAGTGTAGAGTTTAGTTATTAGATTTTTCATAGCGTCCCTTGCGAAACCTTTGCGCCCTTTGCGGTTAAATATTTTTACCGCAAAGAGCGCAAAGAAATACGCAAGGAACGCAAAGAAGATACGCAAAACTTGTCCCGCCAAAGCGGGAGAACGCAAAGAAATTAATAATGAAAACTCTAATAACTAAACTCTAAACTCTAAACTCTAATCACTATGTTCTACCACTAACAACTAACCACTACCCAAGTTTTCCATGCAGCTGCTGCCTGCTCTGCAAACATCTGACTGCCATTGATTGTTCGCGCGCCGCGCTCTCGCCCTTTTCGTAAAAAAAGCGTTTCATCGGGGTTGTAAATCACGTCATAAAGCAAGTGTTCGGGTGTGATATGCTGATAGGGCAGCGTAACGCATTGATTTTCAGACGTTCCGAAGCCCACATTTGTAGCGTTTACAATCAGCAGATTATCGTGAATCATTTGTTTGGTAACTTCGCTGTAAGCGATGGTTTTTTCGGTTTTGCTGCGCGAGACAAGCGTGAACGGAATATTTAGGCGTTTTAGGGCAGCGGTTATCGCTTTTGATGCGCCGCCTGTGCCGCACACAAGCGCGTGCTTTATGTTTTTGTCCAAATAGGGCTTAATTGCCTGCTCAAAGCCCAAAGTATCTGTATTATAGCCTTTTAAGCGGGGCTTTTCGTCCCCTTTCCTGATAACTTTAACGCAATTTACCGCGCCTATTTCCATAGCGGCAGGGTCAATTTCATCGAGAAAAGGGATAATGATTTCCTTCAATGGAAATGTAACATTAAAGCCAGCCAAATTGTGGGCAAAGTCAGGCATATTTTTGCGCTTGCCCGCAGAAGCAGCATTTTTTATTGTTTGAATAAAATTTTCCAGTTCGTTAGCGTTGCGAATCTCAAATAAATCAAAACGCGCGTCAATTTTTTCGCGGGTAAATTTCTCGGAAAAATATTTTTTCGACATTGAATATTTTAGCGGATAGCCGGTCAGTCCGAAAATTTGCATTCTCATTTTTTTCAATCTCTTATTTCTAAAATTTTTTATTACAAAAAAGGCTAAAATCAGGATTAAAATTATAACTGTAAAATAACTCAATTCAAAAGTATATTTTTCAATCAAATCCTGCTGCCCGTGCAAGAAGTAGCCCATTGCTGCCAACACGGTGTTCCATACTCCTGAGCCTGCAATTGTGTACAGTGCAAACGGTATCAGTTTCATTCTTGCCAAGCCTGCAGGGATGCTAATGAACTGCCTCACTCCGGGCGCCAGTCGTCCGATGCAGACCGACAATTTGCTGTATCTTACGAACCATGTTTCTGCTTTTATCAGTTTGTTGCTGTTGAGCAGGAAGAACCGCCCTGCTCGGCTGTCGGCAAGCATATAGAGCGCTTTTCTGCCGAGTAAAGCCGCTATGGTATAATTTATCATTCCGCCGAGCAGCGACCCCACAGTTGCTGCTACTACAACTCCCCGGAAAGTGAGCGCGGTTGCGCTGTCGAGCGAGACGTATGCCGCCGCCGAAACGATTAATTCAGACGGGATAATGCCCAGAAACGAACTTTCGAGCGCCATCAGCAGTGTAATTACCGGATAGGTCATGTTGTTGGCATACCAGTTTTCAATATGCTCAATGAGCGAAATCTTCTCCGGCAAGTTTGGGTCAATATCAGCGCCTTGCGCAGATACACAAGCGGCGCAAACAACTAAAATAACAAAAACTGTCGGTATTCTTCCCTGTTTTTTGGGCATCGGCTTCAGTCGGAATTTATATTTGCTTTAAATAATATTCCAGTTCGGGGCATAGTTCCATGAACAACTCTTCGGCACGCGGGTCCTTTTCAATGGCAAGCCTCAGCGAGTCAATCGCCATATCGGGTTTATTGCTGTACAGGTAGCAAATGGCGATGAACAAGTCAATATGTTCTATGGAGTTGTCTAATTGATGTGCGAAGCGGTACATTTCCAGCGCCAGTTTAAATTCATCTTTTTCCATTAGCAATCCTGCTAACGCCATTATTGCCTCCGGCTGCTTGTGGTTGAGCCTTACTGCCTTTATATAAGCCAAAAGCGCGTTATTAATTCTGTTTAACCCAACCAATGCTTCAGCCAGATGTATCCACGCTTCGGGGTCGTCTTCTTCTATATCTATTGCTTTCTCTGCATATTTAAGGCTTTCCGAGAACTTCTCCTGGGCGTGCAGGCACGCGGCAATTCCTAACAGTGCGTCGCAGTTGTCGGGGTACTTTTCGAGCGACTTCCGGAAGAACTCTATTGACTTGTCGTACTCTTCGAGTTGCCCGTAACATTCTGCAATAAATATATTTGCCTGCCATGTATCTCCTGTTGTATCTCCGTAGTGCGTATACAGTTCAATTGCTTCGTCGTATCTGCTCAGTTGCGCGAGCGTGTGTGCGCGTTGCAAGTTGATGGCTGTGTCGTTTTCGTCTATTGCTGCGGCATAATTGCAGGCTTCGAGCGCCTGCTCGTAATTGCCTTTGATATAGTATATTTGCCCCATGTTAAACCACACTTCGGCTATAAAG
Organism: Prevotellaceae bacterium; assembly: GCA_031271005.1. Lineage (GTDB taxonomy): Bacteria > Bacteroidota > Bacteroidia > Bacteroidales > Paludibacteraceae > WRGS01. The sequence continues at coordinate 6,804 of JAISWT010000198.1, forward strand.
GGGTCTATGTCAATTATTTTGTTGTATATTTCCAATGCCTTGTCGTACTCTTCTTTGTCTTCGTAAATAATTGCTTTTTCGAGCAGCAAGTCGGTGTTTTCAGGATTAATCTGCTCACCTTTTTGCAGCCATTTCATACCTGTGTCCTCGTTGCCGTGCAGAATAAAAGCGCCTGCTATGTCCATACAAATCAGTTCGTTATCTATGTCGCTTACGGCGGCTTCGTCAGTATAGAGTTTGTTGGCAAGCATTTGCGCCTCTTTTGTTCGGTTGAGGCATTGGAGCAGTTCTATACGCAGTATAACTGTTTCGTAATCAGAAGTATCTGCTATTGTGTCCAAAATTTTCATCGCATTTTGGTGATCTCCTTTTACAAAAAGGGTCTTTGCGTGCTTGATGGTCAACTCTTCGCTGTGCGGGTGTAGTTGATTGCCGAGTTCCAGTACCTTGATGCTTTCGGCAGTCATTCCATTAAACAGGTAATAATCAATAATATCTGCCAATTCGTCAACATCAAAATAGCCTGTAGCCTTGCCCAAGCGGTAGTCTTCGTAGCGGCGTACAATTTCGGTAGTCGCCTCGTCTAAGGGGAAAAACGTATTTTCTGACATAAAAAAACGTATAATAGTTGTTAATTGTTAGTTGTTAGTTGTCAGTTGTTCTTTTTTTTTCGAGAAATCTTTTTACAAAATTACGCTAATATTTTGAAATTCGGCATATAACGGAAAAAAAAGTTTTCAACAATTATAAAGCGGTCAAATTTTTTTCAGGAAATAAACTATACCAACCGCGTCCTCCTGACTTCGCCACAGGGACTTTGCGTCCCTTGCGTATCTTCTCCCGCCAAAGCGGGAGGTTTCGCAAAGGACGCAGAGTGTTCAATAAATTTAGTCGTTTTGCGCGACTCGGCATAGCCAAAACATTTATTTCGCTTTCGCTCAATATTTGCTTTGTCTCTGCTCTCGCTGCTTAAAACGTTGATTTTCAATATCTATTCTTTGCTATCTTTGTGATAAAATTAACTTTTGAGGGCTAAATCTTTTTTTGAGGCGCTATTTTCGGGGGGGGCGGTAAATATTCAATCTTATTCTCCTGCTTTGGCGGGAGGTTGCACAAAGTTCACAATATTCCATTAAGAACTCTTCCTGACTTCGCTATATGGACAGATAAAACGGTGTCCTGAAATTTGTAA
>JAISWT010000031.1 GCA_031271005.1 Prevotellaceae bacterium
TCGTGATAGTGTGAAAAATTGATGTTGGAACAGGAAAATTTGCACCCTGTAAATCCCTGATAATCAAATACTAAACAGGTAGCATGTTAGACATGTTAGGTATGTTTAACTTTCTTTTAAAAGTCTTCAATAGTTATTAGTTATTAGAGTTTAGAGTTTAGAGTTTAGAGTTTAGTGAAATACAAAGAATTTATCTAACGCTGATTTCCAGTTCGCGAATTTTTTATTTGCCACTGATTACACGGATTTTTTTTCAGTATTAACTATTACACAGAGAGACACGGAACTTGTCCCGCCAAAGCGGGAGAAGTCGTGTGTCTGCCCCGTCATCTTTTTTAAAGAAAAATTAAAAAAAACAATATAAAAAAAACGGGCTTTTCAACCCGTGATTTGCATGAATAATGTAATATTGCGCCCTTTGCGTAATCCTTTGCGTCCTTTGCGGTTAATTTTTTTACCGCAAGGGACGCAAAGTTTTTCGCAAAGAACGCAAGACTTGTCCCGCCAAAGCGGGAGAACGACCTGTGCTGTATTATTCACTATTCACTATTCACTATTCACTATACTCTAAACTCTATACTCTAAACTCTATACTCTAATTTTTCTATTCAAAATAATTCAAAACTCTGTATCCTTCTTTTTTGAGTAGAGTTATTTTTTTCACTTCTTTAACATCAGAGCGCATCATGTCCTTCACTAATGCGGGCAGGTCGTATTCTGGCTGCCATCCGAGCAGAGTTTTCGATTTTGTGGGGTCGCCAATCAGCAGGTCCACTTCTGTGGGGCGAAAATATGCTTTGTCTACCGCCACCACTTCTTTTCCGACCAGCGTTTTTGCGTCTTCCAAACATTCTTCACCTGCTTTTTCGATGAACAGTTTTTCGTCAATTCCAACGATTTTTCCTTTTTCATCAATACCTTCGCCGTAAAAGGCAATTTCCATACCGAGTTCTTCAAAAGCCATCCTCACAAATTCGCGTACGGCAGTGGTAATACCTGTTGCAATAACATAGTCCGACGGCTCTTGCTGCTGCAAAATGAGGTACATTGCCCGCACATAATCTTTGGCATGCCCCCAGTCGCGTTGCGCCCCGAGGTTGCCCAGAAAGAGCATGTCCTGAATACCGAGCGCGATGCGGCTCACAGCGCGGGTTATTTTGCGCGTAACAAAGGTTTCGCCGCGCAACGGGCTTTCGTGGTTAAACAGAATGCCGTTTGAGGCGTGCATATTATACGCCTCTCTATAATTTACTGTAATCCAGTAGGCGTACAGTTTTGCCACAGCGTATGGCGAGCGCGGATAGAACGGCGTAGTTTCTTTTTGCGGAATTTCCTGCACCAGCCCGTACAACTCCGAGGTAGACGCCTGATATATGCGCGTTTTTTGCGTCAATCCGAGCAGACGTACAGCCTCCAAAATTCGCAGAGTGCCGATGCCATCAGCGTTGGCGGTATATTCCGGGGTGTCAAAACTCACTTTGACGTGGCTCATTGCCGCAAGGTTGTAAATTTCGTCCGGTTGCACCTCTTGAATCATGCGTGTGATGTTCATCGAGTCGGTCAAGTCGCCGTAGTGCAAAATCAGTTTGCGCTCTTTTTGGTGCGGGCATTGGTAGAGATGGTCTATTCTGTCGGTGTTGAACAGGGACGAGCGGCGTTTCATACCGTGAACGATATAGCCCTTTTTTATCAGATATTCAGCAAGATAGGCTCCATCTTGCCCCGTAATGCCTGTTATTAAAGCAATTTTACTCATACGATTTTTGTTACTATTTTGTTAATTTGGAATTTAGAAATTAATATGAAAAATAATATTTTGAAACGTTCAAAGTTAGCAGTGAATAGTGAATGCTCTCTACTTTCTGAAAACTGAAAACTAATCCTGCTCTCGCTGCTTAAAACGTTCAATAAATTTAGTCGTTTTGCGCGACTCGGCATAGCCAAAACGTATATTTCGCTTGTCGCTCAATATGTGTTTTGTCTCTGCTCTCGCTGCTTAAAACGTTCAAAAATTTGCGACAGCAAAATTATATGAAAAACGCGAGTTTACCAAATGCTACGAATTAAAAAACTTTTTTTTGCGGCGCCAAAATAATTGTCGTTTTTTTTGCGCCGTTTTCAGTTAAATAAAAATGTCTTTGTCGTATTCAATTTTTGTTAAAAAAAGTCCTTCTGCGGGCGCGGAAGTACCCGCTAATGCGCGATTTTTTTGCTCTGTAATTTGCCCTAATTTTTCGATGGAAATTTTTCCTCTGCCCACTTCGAGCAGCGTTCCCACAATGGCACGCACCATATTTCGCAAAAAGCGGTCGGCTGTGATACAAAAAACCCACTCATCTGTGTCGCTTTGCTGCCACCGGGCAAAGGTGATTTTGCAGTTGTTGTTTTTTGTCTGCGTATGCAATTTGCTGAAACTCGTAAAATCTTGATAATGTAGCAGTAAGGCTGCCGCGCTGTTCATCTTTTCAAAATCGAGCGGCTTGACTGCTTTTGTGGCAATATTATTTTTAAAAACATTTTTTTCGGTAATAATATGATATTCATACGTTCTGCGAATTGCCGAAAAACGCGCGTGAGCATCGCTTTTTACCGAACATATTTTTTGAACGGCAATATCTTTTGGCAAACAGGAGTTTAATTTTTGGCAAATAGAATCTTTATCATCAATAACACAGGGCAAGTCAAAATGCGCCACCATTTCTTTGGCGTGAACGCCCGCGTCAGTACGTCCGGCGCCGGTGATTTTGAGTTCGGGCATTCGCAACACTGCTTGCAGCGCCCAAGTCAATCTCTCCTGTACCGTAACGCCGTTGGGCTGCACCTGCCAACCGCAATATGCAGCCCCGTTGTACGACAGGTAAATAAAATAGCGAAACATCGCACAAAAATACTTTTTTTTGGGGAAAAACTGTAATTTTGCAAAAATAAAACTCTATTTTTTTATAAATTAAATAAAAATAAATTTTACAATATGTTATTGTTTTTTAGAATAAAATTAATATTAATAATTATTTTGGCAGTAATTTTTAATGTTAATATTAATTCACAGAATACAGCAGTTTTAGAATTTATCAACAGCCGTATTTTGCAAAGCGCAAACATAAGTTTGATGGTATCCGATGTTAAAACAGGCGAATGTGTTGCCGAACATCGTTCTGTCAATATTACCGTGCCCGCATCGGTGATGAAAATTGTTACTACTTCTACGGCGCTTGAACTGTTAGGCGCTGATTTTAAGTTCGTTACAACGCTCGAAATGGACAGCCAGCCTTCGGCAGACAGCATACTTAACGGCAATCTGATTATTCGCGGCGGCGGCGACCCCACTCTGGGCTCGTCATATTTTGAGGGTGATAACTTCTTGGATGATTGGGTTTTAGCAGTGAAAAACGCAGGGATAAAAACCGTACGGGGAAAAATCGTTCTGAACGAAACGAAATTCAGCCGGAGCGATGCAATCAATCCGCGCTGGCAGTGGCTCGATGTTGGAAACTATTATGCATCAGGGGTTTATGCAATTTCATACAAAGACAATGCCTATACTTTGAAGTTGAAATCAGGGGCGGTTGGGACGCAGCCGCAAATACTTGGTACAGCGCCGTTCATTGAAGGGTTGCGCTTTGAAAACTATTTGATTGCAGCAGCCTCAGGCGGCGACAGGGCTACAATTCACGGCTTGCCAATGAGTTACAACAGAGAACTTTACGGGACAATTCCGGCTAACCGCGACCTTTTTACAATAAAAGGGGAGATACCGCATCCGGCAGACCTGCTACGCACAGATTTAATCAAAAAACTAAAAGAAAATGGCATTTTGATTGAAAACAGAGAGATTTTATTTACAAATGAAACGCAAATGCCTGTTGTGCTTTATCGGCGCGTGTCTCCAAAACTGATTGACATTGTTAATATCACCAATTTTGTAAGCAACAATCATTATGCCGAGCATATTTTCAAGCAGTTGGCTTTGCAGCAATATGATGTTGCTACTTCCGACAATGCGGTGAAAGTAATACGTGAGTTTTGGGCAGCGAGGCAACTTGATGTAAATCAACTTATTATGCACGACGGGTCGGGCTTGTCGGCAAAAAATGGCGTTTCGGCAGGCTTTGTCGTTTCAATTCTTAATTATATGCTGCGCGACAGCCGCAACGGTTGGCTTTTCGAGTTGTCGCTGCCGGCGGCAGGTAGCGAAGGGACAGTAAAGAACATGCTGAAAAACAGCGTTTTAGAAGGCAAGGTGCGAATGAAAAGCGGCAGCATTTCGCAAGTGCGTTGCTACGCCGGATATATCAATGCCGAAAACGGCAACACATATTCGTTTGCCGTTTTAGTAAACAACGCAAGTGGCGCTTCCAAAAGCGTAGCAGAAGAGATTGAACGCTTTTTAATAAATTTATATCCGAACTTAATTCATAACGGAACTATTCCAAATGATTAGAGGGAACTCCTAAAAATTGCTTATTTGTCGTTGGACCTCATTTTCAAAATGCTCATTTACGTCAGTAAACTGCGCTTTTGAAAATGAAGTCCGCCTAAAATAATCTAATTTTTAGAAGTCCCCTATAGATTGGGGTTGATTGCATCTTTCAGCGCTTCAAACATCTTCCTATGTCCGTATCCGTTTAAGTGAATATTGTCTCTGTATGCCTGAACGGGGAAATTATAATCCGGTTCTTTTATCAGATTGACATTGTTTATTTTTGTTTTCATTAATGATTTTACTTTTGTTGAAGTATTTTATCTTCCAGCATTTTCAACTCTCTGTCAAAATCTGATTCGTAACTTTTATCCTGAATGACGCGAAATTTATTGTATTCTTCAATTGTAAAACATCGTGTCATATCGTTTGCCGTCGGCGGCAGTTATCCAAATTTTTCGGATAACTGAATACTTGTTCAACTCTTTTGAATCGAAAATTTGCTGCAAATGGTAACTGATTGTGCGTGTATCCACGCTGAAAAGTTCGCCCATTCGCCGTTGTGTAGTCCAAAAAGTATCGCCATCGCAAGTGAGTTCTATATGCAGTTTTCCGTCAGGATCGGAGTAGAAAACAATATTGTTATTTTCCTGAATAACAGGTATTTGTGAATCTTTTTCTTCGGCGATTCTGTCTGTCGCCCAGACACGGAAGGACGCTGTTTGCGGCGATTTGATACGGTAGCCGAGCGAGAGAATCAAATCAAAATTGTAGTAGTTTGTGGGCTTGGTAGAAAAATCGGAATTTCCGATTTTTCTCATTACTTTTTCGCGTTCCAATTCGCCGTCTTTGAAAATATTTAAGATATGCTCATTGACCGTTGCTCGCGATTTGCCGTAAAGCGTCGTCATTTGGTCGATTGTTAACCAAACGCTTTCGTCTTCGAGCATTATTTCCAACTGAATATTGCTGCCTGACAGTTGATATGTGTGAGTTGTGGACATTTTGTCTGAATTATTTTAGTTTATATAAAATATAATATCAAACTTATTTCTGAAGTTATTTAAAAATACAGTTTGTTGTACAATTGTTTGATAACTGATATTTATTTTATTCATTTAAGTTTATTTTCAGTTACGCGCAAAAATACAATTTTTTTCTTAAAAATCACACAAATCAATCAAAAAAATAGCGCCTCATGTGGACTTATTTACAAACATTCAGACAATTTGAAGGCGCAAACAAATAAAATTTGCCGTTAAAAAATAAAGCATTAAATTTGCTTCAACATTTTAATTCAATAATTTTACCGGATGCCTTTTATAGAAAAAATAAAACACAAATATATAAGGATTTTTAAACATGCCAAATGGATTAAGCATACTTATCTTCTGCATGTATTAAATCATGAGCATCGCAATATAATCCATTCAAAAGGAAATCAAACATTGGCAAACCCCTATTTATCCGTTCCTTAAAAGAGTAAAAATTTGGAAACTCCTAAAAATTGTAAATTAAAATAAAGAGTTTTCAACGTGCACATTTGGAAAACTCGCGCTTTTGATATAATTTTGCACCCCCTGACACATAAAACATGTAAAATATGTTTTATTATACTGCAATTGAAAATATATTTTTTGTATTGATTATCAATTGTTTACAGTCAGGATATTTTAAAACGCTGCTCTGACATTTCAGGCAGAATTAATTTATAAGATGCAAAATATCCGAAATATAGCCATTATTGCGCATGTAGACCATGGGAAAACAACGCTTGTAGACAAGATGCTGTTAGCCGGTCATCTGTTTCGCGAGAACGAAAACGTGGGCGAGTTGATAATGGACAACAATGACCTTGAACGCGAGCGCGGGATAACTATTCTGGCAAAAAACGTTTCCATTAAATACAACGGCTATAAAATTAATATTATAGACACTCCCGGTCATGCCGACTTTGGCGGCGAGGTGGAGCGCGTACTCAATATGGCAGACGGGGTATTGCTGCTTGTCGATGCCTTTGAAGGCGCGATGCCACAAACTCGATTTGTGCTGCAAAAGGCTTTGCAGATTGGGCTGAAGCCGATTGTGGTGATAAACAAGGTTGATAAACCTAACTGCCGCCCGGACGAAGTTCACGAGATGATTTTCGATTTGATGTTCAACCTGGATGCCACCGAGGACCAACTTAATTTTCCTGTAATTTACGGCTCGGCAAAGCAGGGCTGGATGTCAGAAGACTGGCAGAAACCCAACGACAACATTTTTCCGCTGTTGGATGCTATAATCAAATACATTCCTGCCCCTCAGAGGCTCGAAGGGACTGCGCAAATGCTGATTACATCGCTGGACTATTCTTCGTATGTGGGCAGAATTGCCGTTGGGCGCGTGCATCGCGGAACGCTTAACGAAGGCATGGATGTTGCCTTAGTAAAAAGAGACCGTACAATACAGAAGGCGAAAATCAAAGAACTTTACACTTTCACAGGGCTTGGCAGAACTCGCATTCAGTCCGTTGATTCGGGCGACATTTGCGCAATAATGGGTATAGATGGCTTTGAAATCGGCGACACGATTGCAGACATACTCAACCCCGAACCGCTTGCCCCGATTGACATTGATGAGCCAACAATGAGTATGGTATTTACCATCAACGACTCGCCCTTTTTTGGCAAGGAAGGGAAGTTCATTACCTCGCGGCATATCCACGAGCGGCTGATGCGCGAACTGGACAAGAATCTCGCTCTGCGCGTGGCGAAAAGCCCCGACAGCGACCTCTGGAATGTGTACGGACGAGGCGTGCTGCATCTGTCTGTGCTAATAGAAACGATGCGCCGCGAAGGATACGAGTTGCAAGTGGGACAGCCGCAGGTGATTTTCAAGGAAATAGACGGGCTGCGCTGCGAGCCGATTGAGCAACTGACTATTAACACGCCCGAAGAATGTTCGGGGAAAATAATTGAAATGGTTGCCTCGCGCAAGGGCGAAATGCTGAGTATGGAGGTGGTGAGCGACCGCATTCAGATAGAATTTAACATCCCCTCACGCGGAATTATCGGGCTTCGCAACAACGTGCTGACCGTTTCGGCAGGCGAAGCAATAATGACGCACCGTTTTTTGGAATATCAGCCCTATAAAGGCGACATTGAAAAGCGGCACAATGGCTCGCTCGTTGCAATGGAAACGGGAACGGCATTTGCATATTCGATGGACAAACTGCAAGAAAGAGGTAAATTTTTCATCTTCCCACAGGAGAATATTTACGAAGGACAGGTAGTTGGCGAAAGCAACAAAGAAGGCGACATCGTGATTAATGTTACAAAATCGAAAAAACTTACCAACGTCCGCGCATCGGGAAGCGATGATAAGGCGCGGATAATTCCACCGATAGTTTTTTCGCTCGAAGAGGCATTGGAATATATCAAAGAAGATGAATATGTGGAAGTTACGCCAACAAAAATCCGTATCCGCAAAATAATTCTGGACGAAAACATGAGAAAAAAAGCAGGAAAAAGAAACTAAATTCAATTAGCAATTAGCAATTAGCAATTAGCAATTAATGCGAATATTGTGAACGTTTTAAGCAGCGAGAGCAGAGACAAAACAGATATTGAGTGACAAAGCGAAATATACGTTTTATCTATGCCGAGTCGCGCAAAACGACTAAATTTATTGAACTTTGTGCAACCTTTATGTCCTTTGTGGTTAAATATTTTTTACCGCAAGGTACACAAGACTTGTCCCGCCAAAGCGGGAGAAATTCACAGGACAGCAAAAATTGTGCTGATGGAAGGCAAGTTCTCTATCAACCGCAGTTGACATTAAAGAATAATTTTGATTTGAACAGTTTTTTTCAGTAAATTACAATTGAAATGAATATAGAACAATTCTCTGATTATAAGCAATTTATTCCGCTTTGGTTTGCCGAAGATATTGGCAATGGCGACCACACAACGCTTTGCTCTATCCCCGAACATGCGGAGGGAAAAGCGCAACTTCTAATTAAGGACGTTGGCATTCTGGCTGGCGTAGAAGTGGCGCGTGAAATTTTTATGACTTTTGACAGCGCACTGCAAATGACTGTATACAAGCATGATGGCGAGTCGGTACAATATGGCGACATCGCTTTTGCCGTAGAAGGTCGGGTACGCTCGCTACTGCAAACCGAGCGGCTGGTACTGAACATAATGCAACGTATGAGCGGCATTGCCACGCGCACACACAAGTACGTTGCACAACTCGCCGGGACGAAAACGCGCGTTCTTGATACGCGCAAAACCACGCCCGGACTGCGCCTGCTCGAAAAGGAAGCGGTGCGCATCGGCGGCGGAACAAATCACCGTATCGGACTGTTTGATATGATTTTACTCAAAGATAATCACATCGATTTTGCAGGCGGAATTGCAAACGCTATTCAAGGAGCGCAAAAGTATTTGAAAGAAAAAGGGTTAAATATGAAAATAGAAATCGAAGTGCGCAATCTTGATGAATTGCAGCAAGCGCTTGACACAGGCGGAGTTGATAGAATTATGCTCGATAATTTCACGCCCGAACTCACCGCCAAAGCCGTTGAGATAATCAACGGACGCTACGAAACCGAATCTTCAGGCGGAATCACCCTCGAAACTTTGCGCCAATATGCCGAATGTGGCGTGAATTATATTTCTGTTGGCGCACTGACACATTCGGTTAAGAGTTTGGATATGAGTTTTAAAGCAGTATAGTAGCAAAATTTTTAATCATTGTGTTAGAAAATCTTAAAAAATACAATATTATTTTAGGGTCAGGATCGCCGCGCCGACAGGAACTGCTCAAAGTGTTGGGCATTGATTTTGAGGTGAAAGTTATCGAAACAGATGAATCCTATCCTGAGAATTTGAACAACGGCGAAATATCTGTTTTCCTTGCCGAAAAAAAATCGCAAGCATTTGATATTCAGGATAATACATTGTTAATAACTGCCGATACAATCGTGTGGCACAAAAATAAAGTGATTGGCAAGCCACAAAACGACTCCGATGCCAGACACATTCTACAACAACTTTCGGGAGATGTTCATACGGTTATTTCAGGCGTTTGCTTGCGCACAATCGCCCGAAAATGCGTGTTTAAAGCCGTTTCGGAAGTTCAGTTTGCGCCTCTAACCGACAAAGAAATAGATTTTTACATAGAAAATTATCATCCTTTGGACAAGGCAGGCGCTTACGGCATTCAGGAATGGATTGGCTATGCGGGCATTGAGCGCATCAACGGCTCGTTTCACAACATAATGGGGCTACCTGTACAGCAACTGTATGAAAAATTGAAAACATTTTAACATTTATCTCCCCCTACTCTACCCGGTTAGCAGATAGCAATTAGCAGTTAGCAATTAGCAATTGAGAATTAAGAAATGAAGGAATGAAGGAATGAAGAAATGTTTTTGAATTGAGAATTGAGAATTGAGAATTATTTTCAATTACGAATTACGAAATGTTTTCAATTTCTGAAAACTAAAAACTGAAAACTACACAGTTTTGCTATTCGTGAAAATTTTCAAGAAATAATTTTACATTTTTTTCTATTCTTTCCGTTATATTTTTCACATCTTCTTTTATAAATTTTTCACCTGTAATTTTTTCGTAAAGTTCTATATATCTGTTACTTATATTTTCAATAATTTCATCTGTCATTTCGGGTATCTTTTGTCCTGTTTTTCCCTGAAAGCCGTTTTCCATCAGCCATTCGCGCACAAATTCCTTTGACAGTTGTCGTTGCGGCTCTCCCTTTTCCAACTTTTCTTCGTACCCGTCTGCGTAAAAATATCGGCTCGAATCGGGCGTGTGTATTTCATCCATCAAGCAGATTACGCCGTTTCGCTTGCCGAACTCGTATTTTGTATCAACCAGAATCAGCCCGCGCTCGGCAGCGATTTCTGTTCCGCGTGCAAACAGTTGGAGGGCATATTTTTCCAGCAGTTCATACTCTTCGGGGGTTGCAAGTCCTTGATTTATAATTTCTTGGCGCGAAATATCTTCGTCGTGCAAGCCATGTTCCGCTTTGGTTGTTGGCGTAACAATAGGGGCGAGAAATTTTTCGTTCTCACACATTCCGTCAGGCAAGCAGCAGCCGCATATTTCGCGGTTGCCGTTGCTGTACGCCCGCCACGCACTTCCGCAAAGATAGCCGCGCACAATCATTTCTATGGCAAAGCCTTTGCAGCGCCATCCTGCGGACACCATCGGGTCGGGCACAGCAAGTTTCCAGTTAGGAACAATGTCTGTGGTAGCGTCCAAAAACTTCGCCGCTATCTGGTTGAGTATCTGCCCTTTGTGTGGAATTCCACGCGGCAACACCACATCAAAAGCCGAGATGCGGTCAGTTGCAACCATCACCAGCAAATCGTTTTCTACGGCATAAACGTCACGCACTTTCCCGCGATACACAGATGTTTGACCTGCAAAATTAAAATCCGTTTTTGTTAAGATATTCATTATCATCGGTTTATAAAGTTATTTTTTTATAGATGATTGGGATTTGGAGAGGCAAAATTACAACATTTTTTCGCAAACGACTACAAAGCGGATAAGAATTTTTTTGTATAATTTTCCTCTGTAAGAAAAAATCATTTGACACATTTGGAAAATTGAGGTTTTTAATATAATTTTGTCCCCCCCAAAAAAAATATCTAATCTTAAAGAAAAATTTGGTATGAAACACCCCCATTGCCGAATTAAAAATTCACAAACAGATAAAACATGTAAATTTTAGTTAAAAAAATGAATAAATTATATCTCTCCGCGTTAAAAAACCTTCTTGTTGCTGTGCTGCTCACATCTGCGCTCTTTGGCGTTATTTTGCTGCTGAAAATCAGTTTGACTATTGACAATACGCTGTTGTTCAGCGTAATAGCGACAATTTCAGGTGTTTGTTACATTCTCACTATCAGCAATCCGAAGAATTATGTCGGTTTTTATTTTGGCATCATTTCCTCTGCTGCTTTGGGCGTTCAGTTTGCCACTTTGGGCAGTTGGGATATGTGCGCACTCTATTTTGCTGTGTTCATACCGTTTCAGTATTCGGCAATCTGCCATTGGAAAAAAAAGAATGTAGAAGACCTTGATATTCAAACATCTATCCCCAAATTCCTGTCCCTGAATAAAAGATTATTTTTCCTGTTGATTTTTATTTTAATAATAATAATTGATTATATTTTCGCTTCATTTTATTTGAATTCATATAAAAACGAGCCTTTTTTCAGCAGTTTTTTAATAAAAATGGTTTTTGCAATAATGATTTCATCAAGCATACTTGCAAATTATCTGATGATTGGCAAATGGCTTGATTCGTGGATTTTTTGGCTGATTTACAGTGCGTTTGCAATGATTTCGGCAATAATTATCGAAAACAGTTTCAATTTATTGCTTTTCACATTCTTCCTCATTATCAATGCAATATCTTTTTCAAAATGGCTCAAAGCAAGAAAATCTGCAATGGTTGTAACGCAACTGTCTGAAAATTAGATTCTTGTTTCAAATGATTAAATTTTGTTCGTTAAAATAGAGTTTTCTATTTCTATTTCAATTTCAATACAACAGGAAATATTAAATACCTACAGGATGACACAGAAAGAGCGTTATGCGCACATTATCAAGTGGTTTGAGCAGAATATGCCTGTTGCCGAAAGTGAGTTGCATTATGCAGATGCCTATCAGTTGCTTATAGCGGTGATTCTTTCGGCTCAATGTACAGACAAGCGCGTCAATATGGTAACTCCCTCGCTTTTTGCGGCTTTTCCTCAAGCCGAAGCGCTGGCTGCAAGCACGCCCGAAGCCGTTTTTGAATATATCAAAAGTATTTCGTACCCTAACAGCAAGGCGCGGCATCTGGTTGGTATGGCGCAAATGCTTGTTGCGGAATTTGGCAGTGAAGTACCTGATACTGTGGAAGATTTGCAGCGTTTGCCCGGCGTGGGGCGCAAAACGGCTAATGTCATTGCCTCTGTGGTGTACAACAAGCCGACAATGGCGGTAGATACGCACGTTTTTCGCATCTCCGAGCGTTTGGGGCTGACCGAAAACTCAAAAAATCCGCTGCAAACAGAGCGCGAACTGACAAAAAATATCCCAAAAAAATTAATCCCCAAAGCACATCACTGGCTCATTTTGCACGGACGCTACGTTTGCACGGCACGCAAACCTAAATGTTATGAATGTGGATTGAGAACGTGGTGCAAATATTTTTCTTCAATTTGAATGTTTTCTACAGTATTTACTTTCGCTTTGTCATATTCTACACATATTTGCAAATAATTATCAGTAAATCCGTACATCTTGTTGTCTTTGCGGCGGCTTTCCCACAGCACGTTTGCGGTTTTCCCAATTTGGGACCGGTAGAATGTTGCCGTCTTTTCGGCAGAAAGTGCGCGAAGCACATCGCTTCGGCGTTTTTTCTCTTTTACAGGTACGCTATGCTCTATTTCAAGCATTTTAGTACCGCGCCGTTCGGAATATGTAAATACGTGCAAAGCCGAAATATCCAAATTTTTTATAAAATTAAAAGACTCTTCAAAAAGTTCGTCCGTTTCGCCACGCACGCCCGTTATCACATCAACACCTATAAAGGCGTCGGGCAGCAACTCTCTTATTTTGCGAATTTTGCAGGCAAAAAGGTCGGTATTATAGCGGCGTTTCATTAATCTGAGGATTTGGTCTGCGCCCGATTGCAGCGGGATATGGAAATGAGGCATAAAATGCTTGCTTGCAGCCACCAGAGCGATGATTTCGGAAGTTAGCAAGTTCGGTTCTATTGACGAAATCCGGAAGCGGACATCTGCATCTATTTTGTCGAGCGCACTGATTAGCCCGAAGAAATTCTCGCCAACGCGCCGTCCGAACTCGCCAATATTAATGCCTGTGAGGATAATTTCGCGTGCGCCTTCGGATAGCGCATTTTCAACTGCCGTAACTGTCTGATTCACAGTGCCACTGCGACTGTGTCCGCGTGCCATAGGAATGGCGCAGTAGGTGCAGAAATAATCACAGCCGTCCTGAATTTTCAGAAAAACCCGCGTGCGGTCGCCGTGCGAACAGGAAGGATGAAATGTGGTAACATTCAGAATATCAGAATGTTGTATTTTTTGCGGGAAATTATTTTTACTCAAAAAATCAACCAAATCAAATTTTTCGCGCGTGCCCAAAATCAAATCTACACCTTCAATTTTTGCGAGTTCTTCGGGGTTCAACTGCGCATAGCAACCTGTAACTATCATGGTTGCTGACGGGTGCAACTTCTTAAGGCGAGAGATAGCCTGACGGCACTTGTGGTCGGCAACATCGGTAACCGAGCAGGTATTTACAACGCAAAGGTCTGCCTGCTCGCCCTGCGCCGCGCGAACAAAACCTGCAGCATACAGTTGACGACCCAATTCTGATGTCTCGGCAAAATTTAATTTGCAGCCCAAAGTATGAAAACACACTTTATTATTGTTAATCATAAAAATAAATTGAAATTTACTCTATTTAGTTTGTAAAAGACTGTACAGCAACGTTTTTCGCGCTTCGCGCTATCTGCTAAGCAAAACAATACAGCATTTTTAATAATTTTGCAAAAGTAATTCAAAATTTTCAGTAATCAGTTGCCGGAAGACAAAAGAACATAGAATATAGAATATAGAATATAGAATGAGGTGCGCCCCTGCAACGCACAAATAATGACGCCCGTAGGGGCGAATGGTATTCGCCCTGATGAACATTCGCCCCGATAAACAATTGCCCGACAATACCAATACGGGCGAATATCAATGTGGGCGTATGCCATACGCCCCTACAACGCACAAATGATGACAAACGAAGGGGCGAATGGTATTCGCCCCTATAAACATTCGCCCTAATAAACAATTACCCCGATAAACAATTGCCCTAATAAACAATCGCTCGACAATACCAATGTGGGCGTATGGAATGTGGGTG
>JAISWT010000092.1 GCA_031271005.1 Prevotellaceae bacterium
CCGATAAACAATTACCCCGATAAACAATTGCCCTAATAAACAATCGCTCGACAATACCAATGTGGGCGTATGGAATGTGGGTGTATGCAATGTGGGTGTATGCCATACGCCCCTACAACGCACAAATAATGACAAACGTAGGGGCGCACCTGTGTGTGCGCCCTATCCCGTCAATGCGAGAGAACATAGAACATAGAATATAGATTTTTTATGACAACTGAAAACTGAAAACTTTTCGGGACAAGCAAAAATTTCTCACCTGTAAGAAATTTTTTTTCCACCCGTGATAAATTTCTTTCTCACGGGTGAGAAAAGTGAAGGTTGAATTAAATTCAATTACGAACTTTAATCAATTAGCAGTTAGCAATTAGCAATTAGCAGTTTCTGAAAACTAAACTCTAAACTCTAATAACTAATTCAAAACTATTCCTAACTATTTCTAACTAAACTCTAAACTCTAATAACTAAACTCTCAATTGCTATCTGCTATCTGCTGTACGGGCAAAAAATCTTTTGCCCCTACCTGCTACCTGCTAATTGCTATACGTTTTTTCATAAGAAAATCATAACTTTGCACAAAAATTTTAAAATGCTTACTCAAGACGATATACAATTATTGCGCAAAGATTTTCCGATTCTGGACGAGCAGATTTACGGACGCAGATTGGTGTATTTAGACAATGCGGCGACAACACAAAAGCCTGTATGCGTGGTAGATACAATTAAACATCAGTATTTTCATACTAATGCAAACGTGCATCGCGGCGTGCATTTTTTGAGCCATAAAGCCACCGAATTGCACGAGGCGGCGCGAAAAACGGTTGCCGATTTTATTGGCGTGCCTGATGAGAAAGGAATAATTTTTACGCGCGGCACAACCGAAGCCATCAATCTGGTAGCGTCTTCGTTTGGCGAAGCATTTTGCAACAGGGGCGACCAGATAATCGTGTCGGCAATGGAGCATCACTCCAACATCGTTCCATGGCAACTGCTGGCAGAGCGCAAAGATCTGAAAATCAAGGTAATACCAATTTCCGAAAAGGGCGAACTCGATTTGGATTTTTTTAGAACTGTTTTAAACGAAAAGACAAAAATTGTTGCCGTTTCGCACGTTTCCAATGTTTTGGGAACGGTGAATAATGTGCGCGAAATTATTCGTATGGCACACGAAAAGGGCGTTGCCGTTTTGGTGGACGGAGCGCAGGCGGTTCCACATATTCCGCTTAATATAAGCGAGTTGGATGCAGATTTTTACGTTTTTTCGGCTCACAAAATTTACGGTCCAACAGGCATCGGAGTTCTGTTTGGCAAAACAGAACTGTTAGAAAAAATGCCGCCTTATCAGGGTGGAGGCGAAATGATTGCCAAAGTTACATTTGAGAGAACCACTTACAACGAGTTGCCGTTCAAATTTGAGGCAGGCACACCCGACTATATCGGCTCAACCGCCTTTGCTACGGCTCTTAAATATGTGCAAAATATTGGTATCAAGCAGATAGCAGCATACGAAAACGAACTGCTGCAATACGCCTCTACTGCAATGCTCAGAAACATTGACAAGCTTAAAATTTATGGCACGGCAAGTGAAAAGTCGGCGGTCTTGTCGTTCAACATTGGCACAATTCATCCGTATGATATTGGCGTATTGCTTGACCATCAGGGAATTGCTGTGCGTACAGGTCATCATTGCGCACAGCCTTTGATGGATTTTTACGAAATTCAAGGAACGGTACGCGCCTCTTTCGCCTTCTACAACACATTGAACGAAATTGATATTTTTGTTGAGGCGGTGAAAAAGGCGGTGAAAATGCTGTCGTAGCCTTTTTTATGAGTTCAATAAATTTAGTCGTTTTGCGCGACTCGGCAGAGCCAAAACATTTATTTCGCTTTTCGCTCAATATGCGTTTTGCCTCCGCTCTCGTTGCTTAAAACGTTCGTTTAATTTTCTGCTGTCCCTTCGATTGTTTTTACAGTTCCATCTTCGTTGTATTCCAATTCCACTACCTTCATTGAGCGCAGCCACGTTACATTGCCCGATGGAACGCAGTCGTGGTGAAACAGGTACCATTTTCCGTTGTGTTCCACGATGCTGTGGTGCGTTGTCCAGCCCACTACGGGCGTCAAAATCACACCTTTGTACACAAAAGGTCCGTATGGGGACTCGCCAACCGCATAGCACAGCCGATGCGTGTCGCCTGTGGAATACGAAAAATAATACTTCCCTTTGTATTTGTGCATCCACGAAGCCTCGAAAAAACGCCTGTCTGTATCGCCCTGTGTAAGCGGGTCCCCATTTTCATCTAAAATAAGTACATCTCGCGGGTCTTCGTCAAATTCAAGCATGTCGCTGCGCAAACGAGCCACTTTTGCGCACAATGCAGGCTCGTTGTCCGCAGGAAAGACGCCGCCCTTTTCTTGCGCCTTATTGTTGCGGTAACGCTGCAATTGCCCGCCCCAAATGCCCCCAAAATAAATATAGTATTCGCCGTTTTCTGCAAATACACAGGGGTCGATGCTATAACTGCCTTTTATTGGATTGTCCTGCGCGGCGAATGGACCCTCCGGCTTGTCGGCAATTGCTACTCCGAGGCGAAACACATCATTTTTATCTTTCAATGAAAAATAAAGATAATATTTGCCGTCCTTTTCGGCTACATCATTATCCCACAATTGCCTGCCTGCCCAAGGTATGTTTTCAACCGACAGAACTACACCGTGGTCTGTAACTGAGTCTTTTTCAAGGTCTTGAATGGAAAAAACGTGATAGTTACGCATATCAAAGTGGTCGCCGTTGTCGTTCTCGGCAATTCCGCTATCCCGGTCGTGCGAAGGATATATGTATATTTTCCCTTTAAAAACGTGCGCCGAAGGGTCTGCCATATAATCAGATGGAAACAGATATTTTGCTGTATTCATTTTATTTTATATTAAATTAAATTACTAAACAGTGAGTACTGATAACTGATAACTGATAATTGATTCTATCGTTTGTGGACAACAAAATTACTGATATTAAACTTATTCCGAAAAATTATTTCCTGCAAATGTTTTGCCGCAGGTTACATTTGCTTTTCTACACGTTACTTTCTTAATGGTTTTACGGCAAATGAGACATGTTGGCAAAAATCAGATTTTTCCGTCCGGCAATTTACAAAACTTTTTGCCTTGCCACGTTGCGCGTGCCTGCATGCGCTTAATCAGTTTGTGGTTAAATTCAAAATTTTTTATGCCTCCCCAATGCGGCACAACGAGCAGTTCTTTGGGCGATTGCGAAATAAAACGTTCTATTGCGATGTTCGGATTTGTAAGTTCCAAAAAATCAATACATAAATCAATGTATTCATCAAGCGTATAGAAACTGAAAATTTCGGGCTGCTCGGCAAATTGCTGTGCCATCTTTGTACCTCTAACTATTTGTAACTGATGAAGTTTGAGCGCCGTAAGCGGCAATTGCGACACTTTTGCAGCGTGCGCTAAAATTTTCGGGTAATTTTCGCCGGGCAGCCCCAAAATCAGGTGAGCGGCAACGTTTATTCCCCGTGCAGCGGTGGCTTCTATCGCCGCGCGAGCGCAGTGGTAATCGTGTCCGCGATTGATGAATTTAAGTGTCTGATTGTCTGTGCTTTCAATGCCATATTCAATCATTACATAATATTTTTTGGCGAGTTCTTGAAAATAATTTAACAAATTATCGTCAACGCAATCGGGGCGTGTCCCAACGACCAGACCCACAACTTTCGGGTGCGACAATGCTGCCGCATAAATATTCCGCAAATTTTCAAAATCGGAATATGTGCTTGTATATGACTGAAAATAAGCAAAATACAACTGCGCATTGTATTTATGGTGAAAAAATGCAATCCCGTCTTCAAGCTGTTGCTCAACCGACTTGGTGGGCAGGCAATAAGCAGGAATAAAGGTTTGATTGTTGCAATAGGTGCAACCACCAAACCCCAACCGACCATTGCGATTGGGGCAAGTGAAACCTGCATTTATTGAAATTTTTTGAACGCGCTGTGAAAAACGCAATTTCAGTATCGAATTGTAATTAAGATAGCCGCCGGAAGACAACAACATTTTTAAATGTCAAAATCGTCTTCCATACTAACTAAATTGCCTTCCTCAACCTCGTCTTCTTCGCTGTCGCCGCGATATTCTATTGAATCAAAGTTACTTACCTGACGACGGAAAATTTCCTCAAGCGAAATCTGGAATGTTTCGGTATCCGTTACTCCGCTTATTTGCATAATGTTATCAACAATTATTTGCAGCAGATGACGGTTGTCTTTTGCGTAAATCTTTACAAACATCTCGAAGCGTCCGGTGGCGTAATGACATTCTACAACTTCGGAAATATTGCGCAACGCCTCTACAACGGCGAAATAATTCTTCGTGTTTGTTACTTTGAGACCAACGTAGGCACAAGTTTGATAGCCAATGCGATAATTGTTTATCAAAAATTCCGAGCCTTCTATCACGCCGCGCCTTTTCAGTTTCTGAACCCGCTGGTGAATAGCAGCGCCGGAAACACCACATTCACGCGCAACCTCCAAAAACGGAATACGCGCATCTGCCGAAATAAGTTTTAGGATTTTCCTGTCTAAAGAATCTAATTTTTGTTTACTCATAATGATTTAGTTGTTAATTCTGAATTAAAAATTTTTTGCAAAAATAATACATTTTTTTTAATTGTTTCCACAAAAAATATTAAATATTGTAAAAATATTGGCTATTATTCATTAAATACAGTTTTTTGCAAGAAAACACGCACCTTTAAAAACAGTTGATATTGTCAATGTAATATTGAAATGCTAAAAATTAGACATTGATTATTAAAGACTTACGCCTGTGATGCCGGTCAAAATTTACACCGATTCGGCAATTCAAATTTTTATTATGCAAAAAATATTTTTTTTTACCTGACGCCCTTGTGTGTGAATTGAAATTTTTATGCTAACTTTGTCCAAAATTTCCGTATTTGAATGATTTAATTTGCCCGCTTAAAAAAACTGATTTTTTAGATAATTCCATTTACATATCTTTGATTTAACACTTTATAATTTTTAAAATATAAATTTTTATGAACAAATTTTTAAATACGCTGTTAATCAGCATATTGCTTTTGCCCTTCGGTATTATATCGGCGCAGGACATTCCTGTTGACCCCGATATTCGCGTTGGCAAATTGGACAACGGACTGACGTATTACATCAAGCATAATGCGAAACCTGAAAAGAAGGTTGAGTTGCGGCTTGCGGTAAATGCAGGTTCTATTCTTGAAGATGACGACCAGCAAGGGCTGGCGCATTTTATGGAGCACATGAACTTTAACGGGACAAAAAATTTCCCCGACAACAAACTCGTTGATTATCTGCAATCTATCGGCGTGCGTTTTGGCGCGGATTTGAACGCATACACAAGTTTTGACGAAACAGTGTATAAACTGCCGGTGCCGCTCGACAAGCCCGAAAACCTGAAAACCGGCTTGAAAGTGATTGAAGACTGGGCGTTCAACGCGCTGCTCACAGACGAGCAAATTGACAAGGAACGCGGCGTTGTGCTGGAAGAATGGCGCCTCAAACTGGGCGGAGACATGCGTATGTTTGAAAAACTTTTACCCGTAATATGCAAAGACACGCGCTATGCCGCGCGCTTGCCTATCGGACAAAAAGAAATCCTCGAAGCGTTTCCCTATGACGCGCTGCGCCGCTTTCACAGAGACTGGTATCGCCCAAACTTGATGGCGGTTGCAGTGGTGGGCGATATTAACGTTGATGAAGTTGAAAAAATTATTAAGGATAATTTTTCAAAATATAAAAATCCCGTTAACGAACGTCCGCGCGTGATTTATAATGTGCCAAATCATACAGAAACGTATTTTGGCTCGGCAACAGACAAAGAAGCGAGTACTTCCAGCATCGACTTTAGTTTTATGGAAACAGGCGAGCGCAAAATCATCAAAACGTCAACTGATTACAGAGGCGACATTGTTGATAATATGCTGCTTGCAGTGATAAATAATCGTTTGCGGGAACTTGCCGACTCGCCAAATCCGCCTTTTACTTACGGATATATGTGGCATGGTGAATTTATGGGCTTGACGCGCAATAAAGAGGCGTTAAATACAACGGTGGTTACGCCGGACGGCAAACTGGCTGACGGACTGAAAGTTATGTTGCAGGAGGTGGAACGCGCCCGACAGTTTGGCATTACGCAAACAGAACTTGACCGCGCAAAGTCGGAAATACTCTCGCGAATGGAACGCGCATACAACGACCGCGACAAAACCGAAAGCGAGAGTTACGTGGACGAATATGTGCGCAATTTTTTGAAACAGGAACCAATCCCCGGAATTAAATGGGAATTTGAACAGTATAAAACTTTCCTGCCGGAGGTGTCTGTAGAACAGATAAATGAGGTTTTGAACAAATTTATCAGAGATGACAACCGCGCTATTACGGTTATGGCGCCCGAAAAAGAGGGCGTTACTTTGCCGTCGGAAAGCGAGGTTTTGGCTTTGATTGACAATGTTAAAAACGAACAACTGACCGCTTACCAAGACAAAGTGGCTATCGAACAGTTAGTTACAAATTTGCCCAAAGCAGGAACAGTTGCCGTTACCGAAAACGATGCAAAACTTGGCACAACAACATGGACTTTGAATAACGGCGCAAAAGTTGTGTTCAAAAAAACCGACTTCAAAAATGACGAAATACTCTTTGGCGCTCGGCGCAAAGGCGGTTCGTCTCTTCAAACGGACGCCGACTGTCGCGCTACGCAATGGGCGCAGGCGCTGCTTAACGAGGCAGGATTGAACGGATACACTAAAACAGACCTCAAAAAATATCTTGCAGGAAAGCAAGTTAAAGTTTCGCCGGCAATCAGCGACACATGGGAAGGACTGACGGGCAGCGTTACGCCCAAAGACCTGCCAACTTTGATGGAACTTGTGCATGCTTATTTCACAGGGCTGAACTACGACGAAGCGGCATATCAGTCGGGAGTTGATAAAAGATCATCTTTATATAATAATCTATTGCAGCAGCCAAATGCCTATTTTCAGAATGAATTTATGAAATTTATAATGAAAAACAACCCGCGTTTTACCGGAATTGTGCCGCAGGCTGACGACTGGCTGAATCAGAACTACAAAAAAGCATACGACTTCTATCAGGCGCGATTTGCAAATGCAGGCGATTTTACTTTCTTTTTTGTAGGAAATATTGACGAAGCGCAACTTAAAACGCTGGCGGAAAAATATCTGGCTTCGTTGCCGGCAAACAAAAGCAAAGAAAATTTTAAAGATAACGGCTATCGCCAACTGTACAGCGCGCCAAATTTTGAAGTGAAAAAAGGCAACGACCCCAAAAGTATGGTGTTCATTGTCTACGGCGGCGACCTGCAGAAATTTGACGAAACAGAGAAAATGAATTTTGAGGCGTTGGGCGAAGTTATTGACATCAAAATGATAGAAATTTTGCGCGAACAGGAGAGCGGCATTTATGGCGCAGGCACGAGCGCTACTTACGAAAAAACGCCTTATGCAAGCTACAACTTGATATCCTACATCCCAACGGGACCCGTTCAGGCAGAAAAAATGACGCAGGCAGCGCTCAATATTGTGAAAGATATTGTGGAAAAAGGACCTTCGCAAACTGACGTTGATAAATTTAAGGAAGAGAATCTGAATCAACTGCGCGACAACCTGAAAACCAATACAACGTGGATGAGCGCACTGAGAGATTACAACCTCAACGGCGGCAACAAGTACGCCCTTTTGGAACGCGAAAAAATGATTAAGGATGTTTCACCAAAAACAATTCAAGCGGTTGCCAAAAAATATTTGACCGACAAAAACCGCATTATAGGAACATTGATGCCCGAAGACGGCTGGGAAGCAGCCGCCGCCGAAGCGAATAAGCCGGCTGAAAAAGCCGAAATTTCTGCCGAAAGTGTGATAACCGGCTACATAAACGCCCTGGGCGGAAAAGAGAAACTCAACGCCGTACAAACCATACTCTCAGAAGGAACAACATCAATGATGGGTATGGAAATGAAAACCACCGTGAAACAAATGCAGCCTAACAAGCAGTATTCGGAAATGGAAATGATGGGAATGAAAATTATACAGTGTTTTGACGGACAAAAGGGCTATATTGACCAAATGGGGCAACGAATGGAAATGCCCGCCGAAATGACAGGGGAAATGGCAGACGAGCAAATATTTGACGCGCTTTCACTCGATGCAAGCAAAATCAAATCGGTTGAAAGCCAGAGCGTTGACGGAAAAGATTGCTATGTCTTAACAAATGACAAGGACGAAAAATTGTATTTCGACAAAACAACAGGGCTACTTTACCGCACCGTGAAACCCGATGCTACCCAAACCAACAAAGCATACGGCGAATTTGACGGAATAATGTTCCCTACCGAAACCGTGGTGTCCGCACAAGGACAGGATATTACGATGAAAATTACCAAAGTAACTCTTAATAGCGGAGTAACGGAAAAAGATTTTGAATAAAATCAATGCCTTATTCTTCACTCAATAAAAAAGCGGCTTCCTGTTATTTGGGAAGCCGCTTTTTTACCCATTAGGAATGTAACCTTTAAAAAGTTTTATGCTCTTGCGAAAGCACGCGAAGAGTTGACTTTCCGTCAGTTGAGCAAAGAAATTTCCGAAGGCAGCGCCACAGTTAGCGACAGTGATGTGCTGGCAGTGTTAAACGACCTTAGCAAGATACTGAAACGGCGCCTCGCGAATGGCGAAATAGTCCGCTTTGGTGATTTTGGCTCGTTTCAGGTGGCAATC
>JAISWT010000191.1 GCA_031271005.1 Prevotellaceae bacterium
AAGGACTGCAAAAGTAAGCCTTTTTTTTATTCCCTCCAAATATTTTATGAAAAAAATATTGACTTTTTTTATTTAACACTGATTACCAACTACTTAAAACGAAAAAAAAATTGAAAAAATCTGAATTGTTAAACGATAAATTACAAAAATGAGAAGAAAAAGATAGAAAAAAAGAGGGAATTTTACAAAAAATAGTATGTGATTATGAAAAAATTTGGTTAATTTTGTGAAAAAAAGATTCTGCAAACTGATAACTGATTTATTGTTGGCATGAGCGAAAAGACAAAAAAATATTCATTTGCAGGTCTTGTTTGTTATGGTATATATTTCAGTGGTTTTTCAGTACCTAATTTTAATATAATCAGGGTATTATGTGTCAGTATTTATGGGTAATCGGTTGTACATTATAGTTAGTTTTTCTTAGCATTTTCCAAAATTTTAACAAAAAAAGGCAAAAATGTGTTATTAAACATATTATTTTTTTTTGCAGGTTTATGAAAAAGCAGTTATTTTGCAGCACCATAAGAAATACAACACAATCTTTTTTATACCTTGATATAACTAATACTTATTAAAGACAAAAACAAGGGACTTTGTGAAAAGTCCCTTGTTTTTTGTTAGTGAGCCGTATTTCGTTTTGCGCGACTCGTCATATCTAAAACGTTCCTTTATTAATCTTCGAGGAAGAAAACGATTGTGCTTACTACACGTGCTTTTTGCATGTATGGCTGTGCCGGTGCAGATGAGATTACGTCCGACTCGTCGTAGTATGAGCCTGCGATGCTGATTTGTCCCTGCGATGCGGTTTTAATTTTGCCGAGTTGCGACTGTGAGTCTTTGGCAAACTGCTCACCTGCTACGCGAGCGTTTTTAGTGCTTTCGGCAATAAGTTGCGGCTTTACTTCGTTGAGTTCGGGGAAGCCGTATGAGACGGAAATGTCGCTCGACAGGTTTTTGTTAATCAAGTCGATGTTGATTGTATTTCCGATGTCGTTGGCTTGTTCCACCTCTGCCACGTGCATGGAAATTGATTTTGAGACTCTGTAACGGTCTTTTTTCACCTTAATACGCGCCCCGTTGACGTAATCGTAGTCGTAATAACTTTTACTGTCGTAGAGGTTCATATCGGAAGCCGAAAAATCAGAATAATTTTTTGATTTTAAGTAGTTTTCGATTGCTTCGGTGTGATTATTAATTTTTACGAGCAATTCTTTTGGGTCGTCGCCGGAAAAATCGTAACTAATTGCTACACGGGCAGATGTAGCCTTAATTTCTTTCTCGGCTAAACCTTTGACTGTAACAACACGTTCTTTGTTTGAGAAACTTTGCAATCCTTTGTTGATGCAAATTCCTAACAGCAGCAGCCCTAAAACAAGGCTTACTGCTATGATGAGAGATTGAAGACTGTTTTTCATTACTTTGTTTTTATTTTTTTATTTTTTGCAAAATTAGTATTAATTTTTCAGATTAACACGAGGTTATGAATTTTTTTGCGATTTTTTTTGGTGGTCTTAAAATCGTATTTTTTATTGTCGGAAAAAATTAAATTCCGGATATTTTTTTCTAATGTTAATCAAATTAAAATAAGGCTTTTAACAATTAATAATTTCTTAATTCCTTCATTTCTTCATTTCTTAATTTCTTAATTATTAATTGCTATCTGTCTTATTTCAATTAAAATAAGGTTTTTGTTAATTATTAATTTCTATTCAAAATTAGCGATGCCTAAAATCAAATCGCAAAATGAACGAATGTTTATATCTTCTTGATAATCAAATAATTACAAAGACAAGTTGTTATTTGACGCATCACTGCTATTTGTTAAACATTAATGAATCGTCAGCAATTTTTTCGGAACAAATCAGATTTTTCTATATCTTTGTGCGCGTTTTTTTGCGAGTGTGTCAGTTAATTGCCGATAGTTGCGATTGTTAATTTGGCACGGCAATTGCGTATTTTAAGAAGGCATTTTTAAATATTTAATTATTTTGGTGATTATCAGACTGTTATATTTTATGTTTTGATAATTGTTTTAAGGTAAAGAAATAAAAAAATGGACATTTTGGCAGTATTTGTACGATTTTTGACATATTTTTTTGTTATCAATTGTGCGGTCAATAAATTTAGTCGTTTTGCGCGACTCGGCGTAGTTAGTATTGATTATAGATTTTAAAATTTAGCACAGAATGAGGGATTCAAATTTCGATATAAAGTTTTTGTCGGTGGAACAGGTTGCCTCAGGCGGCGATCTTGTTCCTGTGATGCAAATTGGCGGACAGGCTCACGAGGTCAAACTTGATGAGGTAACGGCATTGTCTGTTTTGCCGTTGCGCAACGTTGTGTTGATGCCGGGCGCTATTTTGCCTGTTACTGTTACGCGCAAGAAGTCAATAAAACTTGCGCGTGAAACTTATGAGGCAGAAGGGTTGATTGGCGTTTGCACGCAAATAGACAAAGACGTAGATGACCCTACAAGCAAACAACTGTATCAAAAAGGCACTGTTGGTTTTATTCACCGTATAATAGAAATGCCAGATAATAGCATTACGATTGTTTTGGAGGGTAAAAAGCGTTTTGCTATGGGCGAGGTTTTGCGTGAGCAGCCTGTTTTATTTGCCAGGGTTCATTTGTTGGACGATATTTTTCCCGATGCTGACAAACTCAAAGACAGGGAAGTGCAGGCGTTGTTCAGTTCTATTATTGATTTGTCGGTAAATATTGTGAACAGTTCGGGTATAATACCTGCTGAGGCAGCATTTACAATTCGCAATATAGAGAATCCACTGTTTCTGATAAACTATGTTGCAGTAAATTTTGGCTTCGAGGTTGCAGACAAACAGCATCTTTTGGAGATGGACGATTTGCTTGAACGCGCCTATCAATTGCTTGCATTGCTGAAAAAGGAAAGCGAACTGATTGATATTAAGATAGATATTCAAAAGAAAGCACACGAAGAGATGAACAGGCAGCAGCGCGAGTATTTTTTGCACCAGCAAATGCGCACTATTCAAAAAGAGCTTGAAGAAGACGATGCGGTTGATGTTGAAAGTTTGCGCGAGCGCGGGAAGAAGAAGAAATGGGATGAGCAAACGGCTAAAATCTTTGAGCGCGAACTCAAAAAACTTAAACGTGATAATCCACATTCGCCCGATTATTCAACGCAATTGAACTACATAGAAACATTTCTTAATTTGCCGTGGAACGAGTTTACCAAAGACAGTTTTAATCTGAAAAAAGCGAAGCGTCAACTTGATAAGGACCATTATGGTATGGATAAAGTTAAAGAGCGGATTTTGGAACATCTTGCGGTGTTAAAACTCAAAGGCGACATGAAATCTCCGATAATTTGTCTTCATGGTCCTCCGGGTGTCGGCAAAACGAGTCTTGGCAAATCTATTGCCGTTGCACTTGGGCGCAAATATGTTCGTGTGTCTCTTGGCGGGCTGCACGACGAGGCAGAAATTCGCGGGCATCGGCGCACTTACATCGGTGCGCTGCCCGGCAGGATTATTCAGAACATTCTGAAAGCCGAGTCTGCCAATCCTGTTTTTGTGCTTGACGAGATAGACAAAGTGTCAGCCGACTACAAGGGCGACCCCGCCTCTGCATTGCTTGAAGTGCTTGACCCGGAACAAAATACCTCTTTCCACGACAATTATCTTGATGCCGACTTTGACCTGTCAAAAGTTCTGTTTATTGCAACGGCAAACAATCCGAATACTATTCCGCGTCCGCTGCTTGACCGAATGGAAATGATTGAAGTTTCGGGTTATACGCAAGAGGAGAAAAATGAGATTGCTCGAAGTCATTTATTGCAAAAGGACATAGATAATCATGGATTGCGCTCTGATCATTTGATTTTGGAAAAGCCTGTTGTTCAAAAGATTATTGGCGATTATACCCGTGAGAGCGGCGTGCGCCAACTCTCGCGCGAAATTGCTAAGATTTGCAGAAAAGTAGCCCGCAAAGTAGCCGAAAATGCAGATTATAATGCGGTAATCCAGTCGGAAGAGTTGGTTGAATATTTGGGGGTTCCGCGTTTTTTGTCCGACCAGTATGCCGGTAATGATTATGCCGGCGTTGTTACAGGCTTGGCTTGGACACAACTTGGCGGCGAAATTCTGACGATAGAAACGAGTTTAAGTCCGTCAAAAACCCCGAAACTGAATCTCACCGGCAGTTTGGGCGATGTTATGAAAGAGTCGGCGATGCTCGCGCTTGAATATGTGCGGTCGCATGCCGACACGTTGCAGATAGACCCAAAAATATTTGAAGAATTTAATATTCACATACACGTACCCGAAGGCGCAATTCCCAAAGACGGACCTTCGGCAGGAATAACAATGACCACTGCTCTGGCGTCAATCCTTACCAAACGAAAAGTGCGAAAAAATCTCGCTATGACCGGTGAAATCACTCTGCGCGGAAAAGTGCTGCCCGTGGGCGGCATTAAGGAAAAAATTCTTGCTGCCAAACGCGCAGGCATTACCGACATTGTGCTTTGCGCTGATAACAGGAAAGATATTGATGAAATAAAACCTGTGTACCTCAAAGGCATTAATTTTCATTATATTACAGACATGCAGGAAGTACTTGATTTTGCGCTTCTCAAAGCAAAAGCGGAGAAATAATTAGCAATTAGCAATTAGCAATTAGCAGATAGCAATTAGCAGATAGCAGATAGCAAATAGGGAGTTTTATAATTCGCTGTTTGCTATTTATTATTTAAAAATTGTGGTTAAATATTTTTTACCGCAAAGTTCGCAAAATTTGCCTCGCCAAAGCGGGAGAAAAAAAATGGAGATACGCTCACGCGCATCTCCATCCTGGCTTTTAGTTGTAATTTCTAACTATTCTTATGAAGTATATACATTTCTGCATGTTCACCTTCAACGCTGTTGCCCTCGTTGTCAAGTTGCGTCAAAGTTCCTTCGCCAACGATGTACTGCCTGTTTATCGGGGCAGCATTGTCGGCATTGGCGAGCGTGATTTTGCTGCCGTCGGCATCCCAAAAGAATTTTGCACTCTCTCTGAACACTTTTTTAGACTTGCCGAGATAAACTGTTTCCAAAACGTAGGTACTGTCGCTTAGTGTTATCGCAGTTTGAATACCTGTACAGTCGGCACATGGTAATGTTCCTGTATACGTTCCCTGCCAGTTGATACTGTTACGCGAGTTATGAATAATATCGCTGTCGATGTACTGTTCTGATTTACTCTGCGGTTTGCAACTATACATTCCCAATGTCAGTGCGGCAATCATTACCGCGAAAAATACTCTTTTCATTTTATTTAATTTTTTTTCAATTATTAATTCTTTGTAAGCAAAACATCATTTATTTGATATTAATAAAAACAGATTAAAATTTTTATTAAAAAAATATCGTTCTCATTTTTGTATGGTGCAAAAGTAGGGCTTTGCCACAAGATAATCTGTAACTGTTCTGACAAATGTAAAACAAAGATTGTCGTATTTTGAGGATTTGAAATCTCGTAGTTTCCTATGATTGCATAAAAATACGAGTATTCTAAAATCTGTGTCAAAATTAGTGGCAGTGGGCAGTTGTTAGTGGTTAGTGGTTAATTAAGAAATGAAGAAATGAAGAAATGAAGAAATGAAGAAATGAAGAAATGAAGAAATGAAGAAATGAAGAAATTGAGAATTGAGAATTGAGAATTAAAACAACATCTAGCCATACCTAACTATTCCTAACAATTTCTAACTATACCTAACTATACCTAACTATACCTAACTATACCTAACTAAACTCTAAACTCTAATATCTAAACTCTAATATCTAACCACTAACCACTATTTTTGACACTGCCTTGGGTGCGCATGTATTTTTGTGCTGTCGCACAAAAAACAGGCATTGCAAATCCTCGAAACGCGACAATCTTTGTTTTGCATTTGTCAGAACAGTTACGGTTTATGTTGCGGCGATGCCTTACTTTTGCATCACAAAAAAAAATGGAACTTTTGGAAAGCCTTTCCGTTGCCCGATAAAATTTTTAGTGATTTATTATCAGATAGCAAATGGCATTAAGGCTCGGAAATCAAAAAAAATGCAAAAAACAAATTAATCAACAAATAAATTAATCAACAGAAAAAAAATGGTAAAAAAAATCTTGACTGCAACAATTGTTATCCTGTCTTTTGTTGGCGCTAACGCACAGGGAGTAGGCATAATGACAGAAACACCAAGTCCGTTAACGGTGCTTGATGTTAAGAACACAGTTACCGCCGGTGGCGACACTGTTCCTCGTGGAATATTGATTCCGCGTATGCGCGAGGCGCAACGCAATGCTATTAATGTTAGCGACATGGATGACGCGAGAGGTCTATGGATTTTCAACATAGACGAGGACTGCTTTAACTACTACTCCAAATCGGACAGTGAATGGCAGAGTGTTTGCGGACAAATGGGCAAAGCGCAATTTACTATTGACTGCGCTTCCATAGAGGTTAGAGGCAAATATGGAGACGGCGTTGCGCTGGATAATTCAAACTATTTGAGAGTTACTCTTAATGTTAGCCGTCCGGGTTCGTACACAATCAGTGCAACCTCTTCGCCTGACAATGGTTATTTCTTTGAAACGACCGGAAATTTCTATTCACCGGGTCCTATTACGCTCAATATTTCGGGTACAGGGCAGCCTGTTAAGCACTCGCAGGGGGCAAAACTTCTGGATACAAGTGATGACACGCCCGATAATTTCACTCTGAATTCGTCGGGCGGAGGCGCTGACTGTACTTTTAAAATAACAGTAATGAGCACATCTATTCAGTCCAAATTTAGCATTGACTGTCGCGCAACCGTTGTTGAGGGTGCGTATTTTGAAGACGAGCCGTTGAGTTCTGCTACTAGCCCGATTAACGGACAGTCGAACAGAATCAAGGTTACGCTGAAAAACGTCCCTACAAGTTCGTTTGGCGCAGTCGCCGTGTTGCAAACCAATTCTGTGGATGGGATTTCTTTCAATGGTGAAGCCGTGTTGAACGCCTCTACAGTAGAAGTTTATTTGCAGGGAACAGGCGTGCCGCGTGGCTTGAACGATAAAATTATGACCATCACAAGCAACAGCGAATCAGACCAGTCTTCGTGTACTGCTACCGTGGGAATGCTTATTCCGCGCAAACGCTTGTTAACAGTGGGAATGGAGAGCCTGTATGGATACAATCCGGGAGATATTGCACGCCCCACAAATTCTATGAACGCAATGCTCACCGACAAGAACAACTTTGGTTACAATCAATGGTCGATACTTAAATTTTCAGGTTTTAACAACCACACGGTTAACAACCAACCGCCTAACAACTGGGTAGACGCTCCAAATACGTGGCCTGATGACAATCGCGATATTATTGCATTGCGAACAGCCGCATGGCAAAATATGTATGGCAAAACATTGAAAGCATTACTTGAAGGCACAAAAGAAAATCCCAAAATTGATATTGTAATGATTGGTTATGACACTGAATATTTTCGCGATAACAATACCGAAGATTTGGCAAAAGCAAAGGCATTGGTTGATTTCGTAAAAACGGGTGGCATACTGATGATTTGTGCAGAAGTGGAAACGTCTAATCGCAACTTTATTCGCCTGCTGTTCAACAACAATAGCATCGACTCCAAGTTAGGCGCAGGCGCAGGGTCCCTATATACATTCGGCTTTAACTCCGACAACACCCCTGCCGGCATGAAACCGTACTACTGCAAAGACAACGACCCTATTCTCGCGGGACCTTTTGAAGACATCGTAGGCAGAACTTGGGGCGAAGATGCCTCCATAACAAGGTATGTAACCAACCTGCCACTTGACGAAGTTGTTATTTATTCCGGCGCAAGACCTATCGGCGCTCCGATTAATGACGTAAATGACGCAAATGGCGTAACAATTTTCAGACATAAAGAATATCCGTTTGTATTTATCGGGGACGGAGGGTTCAACTCCAACGAAGTACGCGGATTCACGGGACTGACAGTCTGCCCGTTCACATTGGGGATAAAAACCATTAACGGAAAAAAGTATAATAACTATCCTATGGGGCGTACAAGTTATGGTAATACAACAGGCAGAGCATACAATGCAGTGTTCACTGCAAACGCATTCGCATGGTGTATCAGTCAGGCAGAGGCATACCGAAGAGCGCAAAGAAAATAGAAAAAACAATTAATAATTAATTAATATCCAAAAAGTCTGTAAATACAAGCAATTTTAAACAGTTTTATTTTGAGCGAGTTGCATTTTTAAAAATGCAACTCGCGTTTTCTGTTTTCAGTAGTGGGCTGTCTCAAAAGTACTTTTTTCTTGAGATAGTCTCTTTTTTTTATAAACGGGGGCTCCTGAAAATTGATTATTTGATATTATTCTCCCGCGCTTTGTGCCCTTTGTGAATCCTACCGCTTTGACGGTACAAGTATTGCGTTCTTTGCGGTAAAAAACTTTAACCGCAAGGGGCGCAATATTAATAGTGAATAGGTTATTATACCTCACCCATAGCCCCTCTCCCAAAGAGAGGGGGGTAGGGCGTACGGCTTTTGTTATTTTAATTAATTTTTCATTATTAATTGTAAAGTTTCAATTACGAATTGATATTTATCGACTGACAACTGATAACTGAAAAAAAATTAAAAAAAAACGAAAAAATATTTGCATGTTATTAAAATTTTATTTCGTACTTTTGTAAAACATTTACAAACAATGTTAAAACAGCCAAAAAATGAATGCTTTCAGCAAAATATTGTATTTTCTCATTGTAGAAATATCAG
>JAISWT010000086.1 GCA_031271005.1 Prevotellaceae bacterium
ACGCCTTTCAATTTTGACGTTACCGAAGTGCTGAAAGACGGCGCGAATTTTGTGGTGGTGAAAGCCGACAACAAACGCCACAAAGACAATGTGCCGACTGTGAATATGGATTGGTGGAACTACGGCGGAATTACCCGAGATGTGCTGCTTGTGGCTCTGCCCGACACCTGCATTGCGGACTATTTAGTGCAACTTCATAAAGGCAGATACGATGCAGTGAGCGGATTTGTGCAAATCAGTAGAGGCGGGTTTGAACCCAGCCCCAACCAGAGCGTTACATTGGAAATTCCTGAGTTGAAAATTTTAAAGCAATTCACAACAGACGAAAACGGCAAAGTTTCGTTTGAAATTAAAGCGAAACCTGTGCTTTGGAGTCCCGAAAATCCGAAACTTTATGACGTAATTATTTCATCAAATAATGAAAAAATTACGGACAAAATTGGTTTCCGCAATATCGAAACAGTTGGCAAAGAAATTCGTCTGAACGGTAAAAAAGTGTTTTTGCGCGGTATCAGCATTCACGAGGAAGCACCATTCCGTCAGGGCAGAGCGGCAACGCGCGAAGATGCGCGCACGCTACTGAATTGGGCAAAAGAACTCGGCTGCAACTATGTCCGCCTTGCGCATTACCCGCACAACGAATTTATGGTGCGTGCCGCTGAGGAAATGGGCTTTATGGTGTGGTCGGAAATTCCTGTTTATTGGACTATCAGTTGGGAAAATGAGGCGACTTACCAAAACGCAGAGCGGCAGTTGAACGATATGATTTTCCGAGACAAAAACCGTTGCGCAATCGTTATTTGGTCAATCGCCAACGAAACTCCGCACAGCGATGCCCGCGACAAATTTCTCGGCAATTTGGCAAAATTCGCCCGTTCAAAAGACAATTCCCGACTTATTTCTATGGCGATGGAGGTTACTTCTGCAAAAAACAACATCAATGAACTCAACGACAATATGAACGAGTATGTTGATGTGGCGAGTTTTAATCAATATGTCGGTTGGTATCGCGGTACCAATGATGACGCGCGGAAATTTACATGGCATATTCCATACGATAAACCTGTAATTATCAGCGAGTTCGGTGGCGGCGCACTCTATGGTTTGCACGGCAGCAAAACTGAACGGTGGACTGAGGAATATCAAGAGGAGTTGTACATTCGCAACCTCGAAATGATTGACAAAATTGACGGACTTTCGGGGCTTTCACCTTGGATTTTGGTTGATTTCTATTCGCCCCGCCGCGCCCTGACAGGTATTCAGGATTATTTTAACCGTAAAGGACTTGTTTCGAGTTCCGGCAATAAGAAAAAAGCGTTTTTTATAATGCAGGAGTATTATAAGAATAAAAAATAAATATTTTTCAACACTAACCTTGTTTAATCCCTGTTCCCCCCTTTGTAAAAGGGGGGAACGCAAAGCGCAAGGGGCTGAATTTAAACTGTCTTTTCCGTAGGGCGTTGTCATACGCTATTGATTTACAGGGCGTTGCCCTTAAAATTCTGACATCTTTTATCTTTATTTGTAAATTCTGCAAATTCTGTAAATTATTCTCAATTTTACACACAAAAAAATCCCTTTTCAACCGTTTTTTTACGATTAAAAAGAGGACACACAAAATCACCTCCTCCGCCAACTTATATAATTTTTTTTAAGATTTATTTAAAAAATGTCGCTAACTGCTTTACGCATAATGAGTTACAGCATTTTTCGCTGTATCTTGCAATATGTTGAGTTGAAGCAGTAACATATATAGTTTTTGTTATTTTTTAATTCGGCTGTAAAGGTAAGAATTTTTTGCAAAATAAAAAAATTATTTTTGAGGCACTATTTTAAAAAGTTTTAACCGAATTTTTGTATTCCCAAAAAAAATATTAATTTTGCAAAAATATAAAATTAAAATTATGAAGAAAAATATTTTAACAGTAACATTTTTAGTTGCTTTTTCGTTGAGCGGGATTGCCTGTACCAATTTTCTTGTAGGCAAAAAAGCCTCAGCAGACGGCTCAACAATGATTTCCTATTCCGCCGATTCCTATTGGCTTTACGGTGCATTGTACCATTACCCGAGAGCAAGTTATGGAAAAGAGGCGATGCTCAAAGTTTATGATTGGGATTCGGGCAATTACCTCGGCGAAATCCGTCAAGCCGCGCAAACCTGCAACGTAGTCGGCAACATGAACGAATATCAAGTCAGTATCGGCGAAACTACCTTTGGCGGCAGGCACGAACTCGTTGATACAACGGGCATTATCGACTACGGCAGCCTGATTTACATCGCTCTGCAACGCTCAAAATCCGCCCGTGAGGCAATCAAAATTATGACTTCGCTTGTAGATGAATACGGCTATTGCTCTGAGGGTGAAAGTTTTTCAATCGCCGACCCTAATGAAGTTTGGATTATGGAAATGGTGGGCAAAGGCGCAGGCAGCAAAGGCGCGGTGTGGGCTGCAATCCGCATTCCTGAAGACTGCGTTTCGGCGCACGCCAATCAAGCACGGATTACTAAAATTCCTTTCGGCGACAAACAAAATTGTATGTACTCCCGCGATGTAGTTGATTTTGCGCGAAAAAAAGGTTATTTCTACGGCAAAGACTCCGATTTTAGTTTTTCTGACAGTTACAATCCGCTTGATTATGAGGGACTTAGATTTTGCGAGGCGCGGGTTTGGGCGTTTTTTAATGCGCTAAATCCAAAAATTGGCGACAAATTTTATTCTTATATAAATGCCGACACCCGCGAAAGAATGCCGCTCTACATCAAGCCTGATTCGTTGGTTACCATTAATAAAATGAAAAATTTGATGCGCAACCACTACGAAGACACACCGCTTGATATGACTACGGGCGCGGGGTCGGGTCCTTTCGGTACGCCGTTCCGTTACAGCCCGCTGACATACAAAGTCGATAGAGTTGCCTATTTTCACGAGCGACCGATTGCAACGCAACAAACAGGCTTTACTTTTGTGGCGCAAATGCGTAATTGGCTGCCAAATGAAATTGGCGGAATACTATGGTTCGGCGTAGATGATGCCTCGACAGGAATTTATGTGCCAATGTATTGTTGCTTAAATATTGTACCGCCCTGTTTTAATGGAAAAACGGCAAATCTGTTCGAGTTTTCGTGGAACTCTGCTTTTTGGGTTAATAATTGGGTAGCAAGTATGGTGTATAACCGTTGGAGTGTGCTTTACCCCGAATTGCAAAAACAGCAGAACGATTGGGATATTAAGTTTGAATTTGACGTAAAAGGCAAGGACAACGAGGCTTTGGCAATGATTAAAAGAGGCGACAGCGCAAAAGACATTGTACAAATGCTCACACAGTTCTCTTACGAACAGGCGCAGTTTGCTACCTCCGCTTGGAAACAACTCGGCGAAAAATTTATGATAAAATATCTTGACGGCGTAATGAAAGGCGTTGATGACGAGGGAATTTTTTTACAAAACAGCAAACATATTCCGCAGAAAATTATTCGAGACGGCTACCCTGAAAATTATTCCCGCAAAGAATTTGTACAGCCTGACAAAAACCGTTTCCGCGTGAAAACACAAAAAGAAATGGAAGACAGGTGGTAGAATTTGTACTAATGGTAGAAAACGCAAAAGCGCGAATTTTTAGGGTTTCCTTAAATTCGCGCTTTCATCTTTTATGCTATTTTAAAACCTGCACCACATAAGTCGCAGGCTGTCCGTTTTCACCGCCGATTTGATTGATAATGCGAAATTTTTCCGGGTATTTTTGTATGCACGGCACCACCGTTGCGTAGGCGTGGCGAAACCACCAGTCAATAACCACATAGTCAATTTTATTTTTCTCAAAACTTGCCAAAACTTCCTCTGGTGTAGCATATTGCGGAAAACCTGCGCATTTTTTGCCATTAGTGGAAATGTAAAAAATTTCGGGTTTTCGGCTTGCAATCCGCGTAGTGTCGGGTAAATTCTGTTTGCACCAAGCGGTAGCCTGCAAAAATTCTGCAAAAGCAGGGTGCGAATTATATTGATTGTAGGTCTTATATTTCGCCTGATTTTCAATATCTTGCATTGATTTTGCGTAAGTTGGATGCGCTGCAAAAAAGAAAATTCCACAAACTGCAACAGACAAAATATTAACGTAGATTTTACTCTCTTTCAGTTTGAAAATCTTGTCAAACAGCAATTTAGCCGTTTCATAACAACCATACAGAAAAAGGAAAACCAAAAATGGCATAATCGGCGTCATATAGCGGTGTCCTGTATAAACTTCTGTATATAAAAGCAGCACGCAAAATGTAATTCCAACATAGAAAAATATCAGCAGGGGGTATGGACGCCCCTTGCGGTCTCCCTTTTTGCGGTTGCTTGACAGAGCAGCTGCTATCGCAAACAACATTAATGCAATGAATATCAATCCCTTAAACCATTCGCCCATTGTGGCTGTTTTTTCGGTTGGCGCGTAGTTATGTACATAAAAAACCGAAGTCGGAATATATTTTGTGATATAAGCGGTTGTGTTATTTTTCAGCCGTTCCTGCCAGTCGGCAAGCGTTT
>JAISWT010000103.1 GCA_031271005.1 Prevotellaceae bacterium
ACAGTCGAAATTAGTTAAATCAACAAAAGAGCGCATTTTTTGGATAATTCTTTCGCTTGTTGCATTACCTATTGGGATTTTGGTCTTTTTCCTTGTTACCAATAAGCGAAACAGAGAAAAATACAGCAGAAGAAGGTAACTTTCAGTCCTTGTAGTTTTGTAGTCGGCGGCAGTTTTGCTCTCTGATTTTCCTCATTGGCGCGGACGTTTTGTTCGCGCTTGTGTTTTGCTGTTGCAGACTCCGTGTCCCGGCAGGTAAAAAAGAATTTGTACAATTCAAAAGAACAGCGTATTTTTGCAAAAAAACAAAGTCGGCAAAATATATCAATAATTGTTAAATATTAACAGGTGAGCGGTGTTTTTTCAAAATAATTTCTCAAAAACAGGAATAATTTTGTATTTTTGTATTTCTGTTATAATTAACTGATTATCAATTATAAATAAAATTTTATAATGGGAACTCCTAAAAACTGCTTATTTGTCGTTGGACTTCATTTTCAAAATGCTCATTTACATTGGTAAACTGCGCTTTTGAAAACTTGTCCGCCTAAAATAATCTAATTTTTAGGAGTTCCCATAATTCCATTTCTCTTAAAAAATCTTTATGCAAAAAACAGTTCTCATCACAGGCGCAAGCGCGGGCATTGGGCTTGCTCTTTACGGGATGTTGCACAATGCGGGTTATAAAGTTTATGCGGCTTCTCGCAGTGGCAGTTTCCCCATGGACATTAACGATGATGCGAGCGTGAATGTTGCGGCGGAAAAAATAGTTGCCGAGAGTACAACACTTGACATTTTGGTGTGTAGCGCGGGCAACGGTATTGCCGGCGCGGTGGAAGATATGACGCTTGACGAGGTGCGCTATCAGATGGAGACGAACTTTTTCGGCACGGTGCGCACAATACAGAGTTTTTTGCCCGTTTTTCGCAGGCAAGGTTACGGCAAAATCATTGTTATAAGTTCTGTGGCGGGACTTGTGCCTATTCCATTTCAAAGTGTATATTCGGCAAGCAAGGCGGCGATAACGATTTTTTGCGATGCGTTAGCATTGGAGTTAAAACCTTATAATATTCAGGTTTGCAGCGTTTTACCCGGTGATACAAAGACAAATTTCACTGCCGCAAGGCGTATTGCCGCCAATGCGCAATCGCCGAGTTCGGCTTACAAAATCCGTTTTGAAAAATCTATCGGCAAAATGGAACGGGACGAGCAGAGCGGAATGTCGCCCGAAGAGGTGGCAAAAACCGTTCTCCGCCAGATTCGCCGCAAACGAATGTGCCTGCACGCTGTACCCGGAACATGCTATAAACTGATTTGCGGGGCGTTTCGCTTTCTGCCGGCGCGACTGAAAATGTGGATTGTGGGCTTGATGTATGGATAAAGCAGACTTCTAAAAATATTCTATGGACAGACAGTGGCAAGGCAATACGGACGGCGGAAATTTCGGGCAGCAGGCATTGATAATAATGTTTAAGTTGCTTAGTATCAGGTTGTTGTATATGGTAACGGCGCTGGTCGTGCCATTTTACATGCTTTTTTCACCCAAAGGTTATATTTCTATTTATCAATATTTTAGGACACAGTTTGGGATGTCGCCTGCAAAGTCTTTTCTTTGGACTTACAAAAATCATTTCCGCTTTGGGCAGGTGGTTCTGGACAGATTTGCCGTTTTCGCCGGCAAAAAGTCGCTGTTTGAGGTGGAGATGTCGGGCAACGAGCATTTTGAGCAGCATTTGGAGAGCAAAAAAGGTTTTGTGATTGTGGCTTCCCACGTCGGAAATTTTGAAATTGCAGGCTATTTTCTTTCTCAAAACAAAAAGAAAATCAACATAATTATTTATGACGGCGAGACAGAAACGGTTCGGAAAAATCGTTCCAAGTTTCTTAATAACAACAACATAGAGTTAATACCTGTGAAAAAAGACATGTCGCATTTGTTTGCAGCCAGCCTTGCCTTACAAAGCGGCGAAGTTGTAGGGATGCCGGCCGACCGTCTTTTTGAATCCACAAAAAATGTTGAGTGTAAATTTCTGAACGGGCGTGCAGATTTCCCTGTGGGCGCATTTGCATTGTCGGTGGCATTTGAAGTTGATGTTTTGGCTGTTTTTTGCGTGAAAATTTCGGCAAAAAAGTACAAAATCACCGTTGCGCCCCTGTGCACCGGGGAACAGAATGTTTGCAAAACAAAAGCCGAAAAAATAAACAACTTGATTTCCGGCTACATCAAAGAATTGGAACAAATTGTAAGACAGCGCCCCGAACAGTGGTTTAACTTTTACAGATTTTGGAAACAGTAAGTTCTCATTTTCCAGTACTCATCAAAAAAAATCTTTGTTCTCCCGCTTTGGCGGGACAAGTATTGCGAAACCTACCGCCAAAGTGGGAGAATAATATCAAATAATCAAATTTCAGGAGTTCCCGTTTATAAAAAATACTTTTGAGACAGCCCCCTACGGAAACGGCCGTGCGTCTCTACGAAAATAGGGGAAATCATCTGCCAAAAGTTGAAAACAGAAGGCAATCCCTTGTTAGATAAACAATTCCAATTGTCCGGGTTCACTTTTCAAGCACCAACCGTCTGTGCCGACACGATCGGCAATAGCTTCAAGAACATTTAAAATGGTTTGATTTTGAGGAGTTGAACCGTTTTTAAGCCTCGGCAGGATTTCCAAAATGATTTCATCGAAAGTGGCAATTTTGTTTTCGCGTTCTTTACGGCGCAGGTAGCTCAACAGGTAATATTTAATCCGCAAATGAATGTCAATCCGCGTGGTGAATTTTGTGTCCTTCCGTATGGAGAAAATCTCTGTTTCATCGTCGTAATCAAAACTACTCATTAACAGCGGCGTGA
The DNA here is from genome assembly GCA_031271005.1 of Prevotellaceae bacterium. Lineage (GTDB taxonomy): Bacteria > Bacteroidota > Bacteroidia > Bacteroidales > Paludibacteraceae > WRGS01. The sequence goes on from JAISWT010000103.1 coordinate 2,852, forward strand.
GGTCGGTATATTCTTTCTTCAATAAATCCAAAAAACCGAGTTCCAAGCCTTTGATAATAAGCTCGTCGTTGATTTGTTCGAGCGTTGCGCCGTGATTTTTGGCAATAATGCCTTCGATTGTCTGCATTACAATTTTTGAAATATCCATCCCCAAATTGGCTTTGAGGATTGATTTCGGGTTGCGTACCTTGCGGAAATTGATTATCAGCTGCCCGGATAAAACAGTAAACGGATTTTGCCGCTTCTTGAAACTCGTTTGTCCGTTTTTTTGCGGCACTGCGCCTGCGTATTCAAAACCGCAACTCTCGGCGGTGTCAATTATTAAATGCCAAAATTCAGGGTCTTTATGCGCAAATACAAACGAGAGCCACCGGTCGTACTTCAGCACGCGGAACATCTCGCGGATACTTTGCGCAATAAGTTCGTTGTAATCGTCTTTGGTTTTGTTGTGTTCGCCGCCCTCTATTGCTTCCATTTTATAATCATCTTCGCTAACTTCAAGGTCGAGCCAGGCATTCCACATTACCGACAAATCGAGGTAGGGAATTTTCTTGCCGTAAGGCGGGTCGGTGTAAATATAATCAACGCTTTCTTTGGGTAAAAACGATAAATCGGT
>JAISWT010000145.1 GCA_031271005.1 Prevotellaceae bacterium
GTTAAATATGTTTTAGTAAATTTTTCTTTCAGCCGCTTAAAATATAATACTCTATTCCCTTCATATATTTCATCTACGCCTTCTCTTGTTTTTACCTCTTTGATTGCCTCTTTTGCGGTCAATGGGTCAATCAAAAATATCACATCATATTTATATTTTTCATCTTCCTCTCCATATTTATCCGGCTTCTTATCTATTATTTCAGCCATTTCAGACAGTGTAAATGCAGAAACTTTTATGTCGGCGCTGAATGATTGGGCTAAATTTTTTTCTATTTTATTTTCAAGTTTCAACCTGTCTTTTTCAAAATCGTTAAAAATGACATTTCCACTTTGAATATACGTTATTACGTTTGTGAATCCCATCTCCACAAACAGCGTTTTCAAATCACCCATTTTGATAATATTATTCCCGCCAACATTAATTCCTCGCAACAGCACGAGATATTCGGTTGCGCTTCCTGTTTCGTTTGCTAAATGGTTCATATTAAGTTCTGCGTGCCATTTCATAAGAGATTACTTGTTGAAAATTTTCAGGGCGTCTTCTACTGTTTTTACAAAAATTATTCGTTTTATTTTATTGCTTTCGTAGATAAAATCGTTTAATGATTTGCTTTTTATATTTTCAAAATCGCCAATGATTGCCATTCGCATATTGTAAGTTGAAAATTTTTGCAGTATCTCGCCGGCAATTCCTGTGGACAGGTTGAAAAAATCATCAATAAGGTTCTCTTTTTTGACTATTATCGCCGAGCAGCCATCTACACAAAATAAATCCAATACATCATCTGCGTTTGTGATGAGTGCATTGCTGTCAATAATTTCCACAATGCCGTTTTTATAAATTTTTGTTTTCATCTGTTTATATTTTATTTTTTAAGGTCAGATGGAACTCACACGACAACATAATCATAACCTTGTGTGTTTTGTTAATCGTGTTCGTTTCATATATAGTCATTTTTAATCTGATTTTCGGTGCAAAGGTAGATTAAAAACCAGTTACAACACATTTTCAGCGCAAAAGTTTCCGGTTTTCCACTCAAATTCAATTTGATTTTTGAAAACAAAAGTAGTGAAAAAAAACATTTTCGGCTAAGCAAAGCGCTAACTTTGCAGGATATTTTTATGCGTTTATGTGAAATTGATAATTTAATGCTAACTTTGCCGATGGAAATTATTGATAAAATAAATTGGACAATTCTTTTTTACTGTCTGATTTTATCATTATAGTTTTTGAATCCAATGTCATTGTTTCATACATACAAATATCCTCGGATATTATAGAATTTATTTCAAAAAAAGACAAGGAAAAAAGCATGAGTGCGCTTTTAAAATCAGCCGCTGATAATAGAAAAAGAGTTGAAAATTACAAATTCAGCAGGGAGGAATGTTATGACAAATAAAATATTTGTCGATACTAATGTGTGGATATATCTTTATCTCCGTAGATGATGAAGAAAAATATAAAATTGCAGAAGAATATTTATCAAAAAATATCTTTGCGACATAAAAATACCCGCTAATCAATCAACTGACAATCGAAAACTTGCATCAAATCTCGCGCACATTGAAAACAGGGACATCAATTTTTTCGCGCAGTGCAGCCTGCAATTTTGCAGAATTGACCGTAAAACCTTCCGGCGACGTGGGATTTACGGTAATTGCGATGAGATTTGTCCGATTAAGAACGAAGATTTTCCCGCCTTTTTTTGTGAAAACATTATAAACTTGGGGCGAAATAAAAAGTTTTGTAAAATCGCTTACAACAAGGCTGTAAGATGTTTTTTTATTCAAAACATTGACTGTCAGGAAAGTAAGTAACCTGTCATTTGCCGCACCGCCAACAAACATCGTATCTGTTTTTTTTATCACCGACAAAATATTGTCATTCAAAAAATTATCAAACAATAAAGCCGATTCTATCTTTAAATCAACAAGTTGCATATTCTCGTCAACACAAAACAGCCCTTTTTCAATCGTTAACAAAATATCGCGCAAACTGTTGCTTGCCAAAGGCAGCGAAATAAGCGCAACAACAAACTTTGTTTTATTGGCAATAGTCTCAATATCAGGCGATAGCGCAGCGCCCGTAGATAAAATCATAGCATCGGTAACTGCGGGCGAAGCCGGCGAAAGTCGCGAGGTAGCGCCATCAATCAGCGTCATGTCCGCCCCAAATTCTCTGTTGCGAGCAATAATCTGTTTAAGAGTTTGCGTATCGGCAGCGCCCGAAAGTATAACTTTCCCGCTTGTAAGCGCCTCGGCAGTAATAAGTTTGCCCAAAATGCCCGAATTATCTCCGCTATGCACTATTCTGGCTTCAAAAGTTTTTTGCGCAAAAAACTTTTCGACAGTAACAAACAACATTCCTTCATAAATCGTAATTTCGGGCTTCTGAGTGCCGTAAATCTGGTCTGTTTGCTCGCCGTCAAGCCCCACAGAAGTAACCGCAATACGTTTGTCCAGCGTTTTGAGCGAAGACAGAATGTAGTTAAATGTTTCGGTTTTCCCCGCGTTCTTTACCATGCCGACCACCGAAACGCTTGTTTGTTGCAATATCTTATCCAAAAAATTCATTTTTTTTATCCTGTGTTTTTTTTAAGTTATCAGTTTTCAAAGTTATCAGTTTTCAGTTGTCAGAACTGTGATTTTGTCTCTCGCTTTGGCGGGACAAGGCTTGCATATTGCTTTCGTGCCTTCGTGCTTTTTTCAATCATAACTGAATCGCAAAAATACATAAAAAAGACGAGTTTGGAAAACCCGCGCTTTTTATATACTTTTGCACCTCTGCAATCGGAGCAATAAAACGACTTTATTCCCTGATTGCCAAGTTTTTATAATAGCATAGTTTATCTAATGCTGCCGATAATCAAAAAAAATAACAATTAATATCAAAGTGTTTTATGCCAAAATTTACGCGCGAAGATGCGCTTCGCTATCATGCATCGGGCAAGCCGGGAAAAATAGAAGTAGTGCCAACAAAGCCACACAGTTCACAGTTAGACCTTTCGCTTGCTTACTCACCGGGCGTTGCCGAGCCGTGCCTCGAAATAGAAAAAGACCCGCACGCTGCTTACAAATACACCTCCAAAGGCAATCTGGTTGCTGTTATCTCCAACGGGACCGCAGTTCTCGGACTTGGCGACATCGGCGCTTTGGCAGGGAAGCCGGTGATGGAAGGGAAGGGATTACTGTTTAAGATTTTTGCAGGAATTGATGTTTTTGATATAGAAATAGACGAAAAAGACCCGCTTCGGTTCGTGGAAATTGTAAAAGCCATTGCGCCTACTTTTGGAGGCATCAATCTGGAAGATATTAAAGCGCCGGAATGCTTCCAAATAGAAGACCTGCTGAAAGACAAACTTGATATTCCCGTGATGCATGACGACCAGCACGGAACGGCTATTATATCCACAGCAGGGCTGCTGAATGCCCTTGAATTAACAGGGAAAAAAATTCAGGACGTAAAAATAGTTGTCAATGGCGCAGGTGCAGCCGCAAATTCATGCGCGTTGCTTTACATCGCTCTGGGAGCGAAATTGGAGAACATAGTGATGCTCGATTCGAGAGGAGTTATTACCATAAGACGCACAGATTTGAATGTTCGCAAAAAAGCCTTTGCCACCGACCGCAATATCACCGCTTTAAGCGAAGCCGTACGTGAGGCAGATGTGTTTGTAGGGCTGTCCGTTGCCGATGTTTTGACCGAAGACATGGTGAAAACTATGGCACACAACCCGATTGTGTTTGCACTGGCAAACCCGAACCCCGAAATATCATACGAAAAAGCAATATCTGCACGCCCGGATATTATTTTTGCAACAGGGCGCAGCGACTATCCCAATCAGATTAATAATGTGCTGGGATTTCCTTACATATTTCGCGGCGCTTTGGACTGCCGCGCAACCAAAATTAACGAAGACATGAAAATTGCCGCCGTTAAAGCGATTGCAGACCTGACAAAAAGGACAGTCCCCGACATGGTAAATTTGGCATACGGGCAGAAAAAAATCACTTTCGGTCGCCAATATATCATTCCCAAGCCAATGGACCCGCGCCTGCTGACTGCCGTTGCGCCGGCTGTGGCACAGGCAGCGATGGAGTCGGGGGTGGCGCGCCAACAGATAGCCGACATGAAGGAATACAAATCGTATCTGCAAAAAATGATGGGCAGCGACGACACGCTCATGCGGCATATTTACGACATCGCACGCGGCAAATGCAAGCGCATCGTCTTTAGCGAAAGTTTGCACGTCAACATGATGAAAGCCGCTCGCAGAGCATATACACTGGGAATTTGCTACCCGATTTTGCTGGGCAACGAAGAAAAAATCGCTTCCATAGCCGCCGAAAACGGAGTTAACCTCGAAGGAATTGAAATTATCAATCTGCGGCACGACAGGGAAGAAAATCGCCGTGTGAAATATGCAAAACGCCTTTCGGAGAAATTAAGCAGAGGCGGAATAAATTTCAACGAAGCGTATGACAAAATGTTCGACCGAAATTATTTTGGCATGATGATGGTTGAATGTGGCGAAGCAGACGGCTTGATTACAGGCGTTTATACAAAATATCATGACACAGTACAGGCAGCCGGAGAAACTGTAGGCATACGAGACGGACTGAATAACATCGCTGCAATGCACATCTTGAACACAAAGAGAGGCATGTTTTTCCTTGCCGACACGCACTTCAATCGGCACCCGTCTGCCGAAGTGTTGATTGACATTGCCAAACTGACATATCAAAACGTAAAGCGTTTTGGAAAAGAACCGATTATGGCAATGCTTTCCTATTCCAATTTTGGGCAGGACAATGAAGGCAGTCCGGCAAGTATTCATCGGGTAATCAGCGAGTTGCACAAAAATTATCCCGAAATGATTATTGACGGCGAAATGCAGGTCAATTTTGCCCTGAATAAAAATTTGAGAGACGAGAAATATCCGTTCACCAAACTCAAAGGGCAAGATGTTAATACGCTGATTTTCCCCAATCTGTCAAGCGGATACACCGCACACAAAATGCTGCTTGAGATGGGCGTTGGCGCAAGCGTGGGACCTATTCAGATGGGATTGAACAAACCAATTCACATACTGGACATGGAAAGTTCAACGCGCAGCATTGTTGATATGACTGCTATTGCGGCTTTTGATGCTATAATGTCGGAAAATTGAGAGGCTGTGGCGATAGGGAACTCCTAAAAATTAGATTATTTTAGGCGGGCAAGTTTTCAAAAGCGCAGTTTACTAATGTAAATGAGCATTTTGAAAATGAAGTCCAACGACAAATAAGCAGTTTTTAGGAGTTCCCAATATATGTTTTGCATCGCCGCAATTTCTACTCCTCGTACCTCATTTGCTTAAATTTACGCATTTGGATTACCAGCATTATTGTTGCCACAACAGATGAAATGGCATCGGAAATGGGCATTGACCACCACACGCCGTGTACGCCCCAAATATTTGGCAAAAATATTAACATTGGTATAAGAAACAGAACTTGCCGCGTCAGCGAAAGAAATATTGATTTCTTTGCCATTCCCATACTCTGAAAAAAATTTGATGTTACCATCTGAAATCCTATAATTGGGTACGAAATAAAGACAATCCGGAATCCCGTTATTGCAAGTTCTTTGAGCGCAGGGTCGGAAGTGAAAATTGAAACTACCATATCGGGGAACAGTTCGAGCAATGCAAAACCGCTAATCATTATAACGGTAGCATAACGCACCGTGCGCCAGAAGACGGAAATAACGCGGTCGTATTTTTTCGCTCCGAAATTATAGCCTGCAATTGGCTGCATTCCCTGATTAAACCCGATGACAATCATCACAAAGAGCATCGCCACTCGATTGACCACTGTATAAGCGCCCACAGCGTCGTCGCCACTGGTGCGTTTTAGCCCCGTGTTAATCAGAATAACAATTACGCACGAGGCGGCATTCATCAAAAAAGGCGGCAAACCTATTAATACAGAATCTTTTACGATGTTCCATTTAAGTTTCATCCCTTCTTTGGTAAAATGCAAAAAACTGTCTTTGCTTTGAAACAGGCTGTATTGCCACACAAGCATTACACATTGCGAAATAATGGTTGCCAAGGCGCTGCCACGTATTCCCCATTTAAAGACAAAAATAAATAAAGGATTGAGTATCAGGTTAATGCCAACAGTGAAAAGTGTTGCGTACATTGCTTTTTCGGGCTGCCCCGAAGCGCGTAAAACGGCATTAAGACCAAAATAAATGTGGCTGATAACATTTCCTGCCAAAATAATGTGCATAAACTGGCTTGCATACGGCAATGTTGCTTCGCTTGCACCAAAGAACAATAAAACGGGTTCGAGAAAAATTAACGCTATTACTCCAAACGAAATACCTGTTATTATGTTCAGAATCACCACATTACCAAGAATCAGGTTTGCCGATTTGTAATCATTTTGTCCCATTCTGATAGAAAGCAGAGTAGATGCGCCGATGCCTGCCATAGAGCCAAAAGCGGCTGCCAGATTCATCAGTGGAAAGGTGATACCCAAACCTGTCAGTGCGTTCTTCCCTACGCCATGTCCTATAAAAATACTGTCGGTAATGTTGTACAGAGAGGCTGCTGTCATCGCAATAATAGCAGGTACAGCATATTGCATCAGTAGCGTTCCTATATTTTCTGTTCCCAGTTGGGTGGGACTTGCATTTTTTCGCATGTCTTTTTTGTGTTATATAAAAGTCAATTTCTTTTTATTAAGAAAATATCGTTTCCTGAAATTTTTGTATAAAAAAAATCCTGCAAAATTACGAAAAAATTATGCTTTTTCTCTGTAGATTTTGCAAAACATTTTTACTCGCTTGTGTGTAATTTCAAAATTAATATTAATTTTGCGTTCTTTTATTTTTATTAATGTTATATTTATGAACTATTTTCGCCCTGTATTTGGAATATTGATGGTAATTGTTTATTTATCAATGGCTTACATGCTTGTTTTTACCAATATTTTTGCAGATACACTTTACAAGCCGTTGCGCATAATATTCTCTGTAGTTTTTTCTGTTTATGGTGTTTTTCGCGGTTACCGCTTGTGGAAGGACAAAAAGTAACATCATTCAACATTTCTTTTCCACTGATTAAGAAAAAGGATTTGCATTTTTATCCCGTTATTTCAAAAATCCGGTCAATCTCCTGCAACGCTTTCGCTGTTTTTATTCTCCTTTGGCAATTTTCAAGTCGTTCAAACTCTTGAGATATTGAATATAATGTATTGATTTTGTTTGTTTTGCCATATTTTCGGCGTTAATGTCGGCAATGAGGTCTTTCATTTGGTAAATTCCGTTTCGGTATTTGCTCTCGCTGGTTTGGCGTACCTGCGCGCGCAGTTCTACAATCTGCTCGTCCTTTTCAATCAGCCGTTTAAATTTATCAACAGCAGGACGTAAGTTATTGATTTCCAAATTAGTATTAAAGTAAAATGTTTCCTGCTGCACATTCAGCATTTTCAAATTATTGTCAATTAAATTCAAATCGTGTTTTCGGTTGTACAGGTTGCCAAAGTTCCATTTCAGTTGCACGCCTCCAATTGCGTATGGCTGCCACGCAGCATCGAGCATATTCAGGGCTGGGCGTCCGTAGCCGCCTTGAACAAACAATCCTAAAACGGGCAAGTTCTTTGCCGTAACGGTTTTGCGCTGAGCGGCAAGGAGTTCGCGTTGCCGTGCAAACAGGGCAAGTTCGGGACGACTAATCTCCGCCGAAATTTCCTCCGAATCAACAGGGACTTCCAAGCGAACAGAGTCAGTTAAATTTTTGTGAATAAAAGCCGAAAGTAACGAAATACAGGAATTGCGTGCAGACAACAGTTCAATCTTCTTTTGGTCGAGGTTAAGCAGTTCTACGCGCACCAGATTCAAGTCGGAAGGCAACGCCGCGCCGTTAGTTACAGCCGACTGTACAATCTTTTCAATTTCCTGCAAATCAGAACTGTACAAGTCGAGGATTTTGTTCTGCCCGTCAATTGACAAAATTCCGAAATATAAATCGTTGATTTTCTGCCTGATTGCATACATGGAAACAGTGATTTTCTGTTTCTCCACTTCTGCCGTTGCTCTAACCACCTTTTTACCTGCGCTTGTCTGCCCGCCGTCCCAAAGCACTTGCGTCCCCTCCAGATACACCCTGTACTGATCTTTTGGCATCGGTGCAATAAGGGTCTCAACCGAAAAATCAGCGCCGAAGGCAGAGTTTATATCGTCAATATATTGTTGAATATTGGGTTTGAGTTTGAGTTTTGTAACCTCCGTTTGATAGGTAGCCTGCCCTGCCAACTGAATCTGAGGCAGATAGACAGTAGAAATATTATCCAGAGTAAATTCCGAAGACGCATCTATAAGGCTGTACTGAACAATCAGAGGATAGTTTTCAGAAGCAAGCCGCTGACATTCGCTCAACGTTAAACTGCTCTGACCAAGAGCAGTGATTGTGATTGTTATGTAAAACAATAAAAATATTTTTCTCATTGCAATAATAAAAAAAACTGATTCAGGCGCACAAAAATAGTAAAAGTTTTTAGATAAGAAAATAACATTTCTCCAAATCATTGAAAATTAACTTGATATAAATGCAGTTTTAACAAAAAAAATCAGTATTTGACATTTTTTTCATATAAATTATCTGTAAATATTTGATTATAAATAATTTAATAAAACAAATTTCGTTGAAAGCGCATCTGAATTTTGTGTTTTGCATACTTTAATCAAAATTAATTTGTAATTTTGCGGAAGTAAAAAATATGAATACAAATATGGCAACCAACAAACTCATTTTAGGCGACAACCTTGAGGTATTGAAAGGCATTGAGGACAATTCAATAGACTTGATTTACCTTGACCCGCCGTTTTTCTCAAACAAAACTTATGAAGTAATTTGGGGCGATGCGGGCGAAGTGCGCAGTTTTGAAGACCGTTTTGAAGGCGGGATTGAGCATTACATCGGGTGGCTGAAAGAGCGCGTTAAATTGATGCATCGGAAATTGAAGCCCTCAGGCAGTATGTTTCTGCATTGCGACTGGCATGCAAGTGCAAATATTCGGGTGGAGATTTTGGATAAAATTTTTGGCAGAAATAATTTTAGAAATGAAATTGTTTGGTGTTACACGTCTGCATCCGGCACAAAATCAAGGTTGCCGAACAAACACGATATTATATTTTGGTATTCAAAAAGCGATAATTTTACGGTTAATCTTGATAAAATACGTGTTCCTTATAATACCAAGACAGAAGCAAATTATAAAAAAGGGTTACAGGGGTCAGGAACTTTTTATGAAGGAAAAATTAAATCGGACGAAGGAATTTTGAATGAAGGCGGTAAAGTACCGGAAGATTGGTGGGCGGATATTGCTATTGCAGCCCGTTTCCCAAAGAACAGTACCAATAATATCGGTTACCCCACCCAAAAACCCGAAGCGTTACTTGAACGTATTATTAAGTTGGCAAGCAACGAAGGCGATACGGTTTTAGACCCCTTCGTGGGCGGCGGCACAACTGTTGCCGTTGCCGACAGATTATGCAGAAAATGGATTGGAATAGACCAAAGTTCGATGGCAGTGAAAGTTACAGACCTGCGGCTTAAAAAGCAGCACGACGCCTTTTCGCAGCCCTACGATTTGATTTTAAGAAAATTTGATTACGATATTTTAAGAAATTCCAATGCTTTTGAGTTTGAAGCGTGGATTATCAAACAATTCGGTGGAATACCCAATGAGAAACAGCGGAATGACGGTGGGATTGACGGGCAAGCCGGCGATGGTGCACCCATTCAGGTAAAACGTTCCGACAATATCGGCGTGAATGTAGTCAAGAATTTTTGGGCATCCTTACAGCAGTATGACCAGAAATTTTTTGATAAAAAAGTTGCAAATGGAGAAATTGCCGGATATATCATTGCTTTTTCGTTTGGCAAAGGCGCGGTGGAAGAAATTGCCCGTCTGAAAAATAAAAACAACACCCTTATTAAACTTGTGAAAGTCAATGATATTGTCGATTACGGTAAAAAGCCCGATGTGTCGCTTTCGGCAAGCATTATCAACGAAAACGAATTTGAATTTATAGCCAAAGCCGAAAGTGAAATAGGCATTGATTTTTGGGCTTGGGATTTTTCGCACAATAAAGA
>JAISWT010000180.1 GCA_031271005.1 Prevotellaceae bacterium
TTAATCCGGACGGGGTATTGCTGGGCAAAAACGCAGCCCGACAACAACGCAATCGCTATCGTTACCAAAAATCGCCTTAATTTATTTACATACATCTTTTTGCCTTTTGCTTTGGGGAAACCCTAAAAACTGCTTATTTGTCGTTGAACTTCACTTTGAAATTAATTAGCAATTAGCAATTCGTAATTCGTAATTGAAAATTTGCCCGCCTGAAATAATCTGATTTTTAGAAATCTCCTGATATTTTTTACTTTTTTGATATTTTTTTGCATTTTTTAAATCACAAATATCGCAAATAAAAAAAACAATTTTTTTTGAAAAATTTATTTACCATAAAAAATATTTGAATTATAGATAATTTAACTTTCGCAAGTTGTTTTTAACCTGATTTCGCAAGGGATTTCAAATTTAGTATATTTGTAAGTTCTTGATATTTGTCGGAAATTTTCAAAGAACGCAACTCTGCAAACAGAGTGAAAAATATTTTTTCGTTTGAACTGAAATAATTTTTAAGTTCGGAAATAAATTATAATATTTTTTATTGTCGTGTAGCATTTTTTTTTGTTTTTACGACACAAAGTTACTAAAAATCAGTAACTTATCAAAACAGTATGCTACTTTTTTTATTATAAATCAGCAAGTTAAGGAACTTGCGAAAGTTGAATTAAATAATTAATTGTATTTTCTGACAACTGAAAACTAATCTGTATTTTACTAAACTCTAAACTCTAATAACTACTAACTATTTGTAATTTGTATTTTCTGAAAACAGAAAACTATTCAAGGAGATTCTTTTTCTATTAAAAAATGTAGTCTGTTTTGTAAATTCACTTCAGACATTCCGCCATCAATGTCGAGGTAAAGCAGATTTACTGCCGGATACAACTGTTTTATTCTGCGCTCTATCCCTTTGGCTACAACGTGGTTAGCAATACACCCAAACGGTTGAACGCACACAACACGGTTGATGCCTCTGCGCGAAAAACTTGCAATCTCACCGGCAATCATCCAGCCTTCGCCAAACTGATTGGAGAGGTCAATAATTTCTTGAGCATGCTGCGCTATTTCAAAAATGCTCTCGTGCGCAGTGTAAAAACGATATTTTTGGATAATTTTTTCAAATTTTTGCTTATAATAATCCAAAAATTTGTAGAGCAAAGGCAATAATTTGAACGTCAGAGCGCTTGTGCGTTTTATACCGTTTTCTTTGTTTACAATCTGATTTACAAATGTTTGCATGAAAAATCCTGTCAAAGGCGGTATCATAACTTCAATTTCCTGCTCGTGCAGCCATTCGGTTATATGTGCCTGTCCGTAACTGTTGTATTTCACAAAAATTTCGCCTATCAAGCCAACTTTTTCAAGTTTTTTTTCAACAATTTCTATGTCGTTAAAACGTTCAACCGCATTTTCGAGGAGGCGCAACATTTTTTTCGGCTTATTTTCCAAAATAATTTTCCGCGCCTCTTCCATGCAGAAGTCAAACAGTTGCTGCGATTCACCTTTGCGCTTTTCGCGGACAATTGATGCCGAATACAGTTGAAACAGCGCGTCCCCAAAAAAGAGTCCGCACATTCCGATTTTGAAAATCTTCCTTATCGGCAGTTTAAATCCATCCTGTTTATTTTGATACGCCTGCCCGCCAAGCGTTACTGCAATTGTTGGTATATTTCCAAATCCTGCATTTTTCAGCCCTTGCTTAATCATCGACAGGTAGTTTGTTGCGCGGCACTGCCCGCCCGTTTGAGTAATAGCAACGGCAACGGCGTTGAGGTCGTACTTACCGGTCTGCAATTCTGCGATTAGGTCGCCCACAACGAGTGTTGCCGGGTAACAAACTTCGTTATTACCATAGCGCAGCCCCGTTTCTGCCGATGTTTTTGAGGTCTTGGGGCAATTGACAAACCGATAGCCCGCTAATTCGGCAATAGCAGGAATCATCGGCGACAAAAAGTCTGTAAACCAAGGAATCAGTACTGTCTTGAGTTTGTCTTTTTTGCCGAAAGTGGGTCCGTAGCCAATATATGGAGTTTGTGATGTCATTTTTTTACGACTGCAAAATTAACATTAAATTTTTAAATTACTCACAATTATTGGTAGAGTTATTAGAATTGAGAATTGAGAATTGAGAGTTGAGAATTAATAGTGAATAGTGAATAGTGAATAATAAAATACAGAATACACAGCAGTTAAGCAATTAAGGAATGAATGAATTAAGAAATTGCTAACTGCTAATTGCTAACTGCTATCTGCTAACTGCTAACTGCTATCTGCTACTTGCTAATTACTATTTGCTATCTGCTACTTGCTAATTACTATTTGCTATCTGCTATCTGCTATCTGCTAATTGCTAATCAAGCAGATGGGAAAAAAATTGAAGAATAATTTCTTAAATAAATGTTTTTTCAGTAGTTTTGCAGTTCCAATTTTTTATGAAAAAAATATTTATAACCGCAATTATCACAGGTTGCGCCCATTTGATGTTTGCTCAAAACTTGGTATCCGAGGCAGAAACATTGTTTAATTCGGGGCGTTATTTTGCTGCTGCCGCCGTTTATGAGACGCTGCTCGCCCAGAAGCCGTCTGACCCGCTGAATAATTATCGTTTAGCGCGTTGCTATTTCGAAGCAGGCGATTTGGAGCGTTCTGTTCCGCTGTTTAATTTGGCAAAGGCAAAATATATTGCAAGTAACTATTATTTAGGTATTTATCATCACAAACTTTATTATTTTCAGGAAGCGATAGCGGCTTTTGAAACCTATCTGTCGGCGGCTACCGACCCCGTTTTTATAGCAAAAGCGGAAAAACTGCTGCAACAGGCAACTCTCGCTGCCGAAATGCTGAACAGAGTAGAAGATATTGCCCTGATTGACAGCATAACAGTAAATAAAAAGGACTTTTTAAGCGCGTATCGCATCGCGCCCGATATGGGTACACTGACGCAGACGACAGAAAACAGCCGGAGGCAATTATTTGATAATGTGAGATATACGACACAACGCGGCGACCGTTCCATTTTTTCGGCTCTGAAAGGCGAACAGTCAGACATTTTGACATCGTACCTGCTTGCCGACAAATGGTCGGAACCTGTTTCCGTGTCGGCAGGAATCAACACTGCGGCAAATGAAAACTATCCATTTCTGATGCCGGACGGTATAACTTTGTATTTTGCCTCTGATGGCGACAAATCCATCGGTGGATATGATATTTTTACCACACGCTTCAATTCCTCAAAAAACGATTTCTACATTCCCGAAAATATAGGGATGCCGTTTAATTCGCCTGCAAACGATTATATGATGGTTATAGACGAGGTACACGGTATAGGGTGGTTCGCCTCTGACCGCTTCCAGTCAGACGATAAAGTTACGGTATATCGTTTTATGCAAAACCGCGAAAAAAAGATTGTACGCAGCGAAAGCCCTGAATATTTGCGAAATTATGCGCAACTGAAAACCTTCCGCAAGGCAACAAATGTACCTCAAATAAATGCAGCAAACAATTTTTCGGAACACAAACCGCAATATGCTGATTTTGAGTTTGTTATCAATAATCACACTGTATATCGCAAGTTATCTGACTTTAAAAGCAAAGAAGCAATGCAACTTTGCCAAACATTTGAGAAAGACAAAGTTGCGCTAAATCAATTGAAAGAAAATCTTGAGTCGCTACGCAATCAATATTCAATATCCGCAAATACCGAAAAACAGCAAATTGCGCATAAAATTTTGGAACTGGAAAAAAACATTCCGGAAAAAGAAACATCGCTGGACAATTTACAGCAACAAATAAGGAGTTTGGAAATAACGAAACTGCGGGAGTAGCATTAGTTATCAGAGTTTAGTTAGGTATAGTTTTGAATTAAGAAATTAAGAAATTAAGAAATTAAGAAATGAAGAAATGAAGGAATTATATTCAATTACGAATTAAAAATTACGAATTACGAATTACGATTTGCTAATTGCTAATTGCTAATTGATTAAAGTTTCTAACTATACCTAACTATTTCTCAATTCTTCATTTCTTAATTAAATTATTCATTGAATTTAACTTCTTATTTAGAATGATTATAAATTACAGTTGGATGTGAATTTTTTGAAAAAAAAAATTTATTTTTGCAGAAAAAAAATAAAAATAACTAAATTATGAAAGAAACAGAAAATCCAATCAAAGAGGCAGAGCGTTATTTGGAAAACGCAAAAAAAATCCTGTCGGAAAAAGCCGGCAAAGATGGCAATTACTACAGCGACCAAAAATATGTCAAGATGGCAGGCAACACAGCATGGAATGGCGTACTCGTTGCGCTTGACGGCGTGCTGGATGTGCGCGAAGACCTGAAAAAAGGGCAACGCCCCGACATTAAGGACTACCGCAACGCGCTTTACGCAAAAGACAAAAAAATGAACAGCGTTTTTTTAAGTGCATACGAAACTTTGCATAAAGCATTGGGGTACGACGGAAACCCAAGTTACAAAGTTGTCCAATCGGGGTTGAAAGATGGACACGCTGTAGTCAGTTGGGCGGCAAAGCGCTACAAAGAATGAATATTTTATCAGAATAATTTCTGCACTGCGCAAGTAAAAAGGCTGCATCAAAAGCACACAGACAACAAGATTTACACGAATAAATCCTGTTATTTGTGCGCTAATGTTTGATACGGTCGCCCGATTTCTGAAATCTGCTAAAATGCGTGGACAGGTGGGTTTTGTTTTAAGATATTGCGCTTTAAGATATTGCACTTCTTTGCTGCGTGCTTTTTTGCAAAACGCCCCAAGTTGCTGTACGCCGCAGGTTGCGGAGAGTTAATGTATCCTAATTCACTGAAAACCAATGTAATTCACTGTTTTTCAGGTTCTTGGTAGCGGAGAGAAAGGGATTCGAACCCCTGGAACCTCTCGGTTCAACGGTTTTCAAGACCGCCGCAATCGACCACTCTGCCATCTCTCCTGTTTGTAGAAAAAAAACGAAAGTTACGAACAAAATATCAAATATATTTCTGATTTTCGCTTCCTTGTATCCGCAAAAAATTTGCGACTGCAAAGGTATGATTATTTTTTTGAAAAATAAAATTTAT
This sequence comes from Prevotellaceae bacterium, assembly GCA_031271005.1. GTDB lineage: Bacteria > Bacteroidota > Bacteroidia > Bacteroidales > Paludibacteraceae > WRGS01. The sequence continues at coordinate 5,075 of JAISWT010000180.1, forward strand.
TATTAAAAAAAAATAAAATCCTTTTCTACTGTCAATTTTTCAAAACATTTTTATTTCTTTGTGCGTTATTTGAAAATTTAATGCTAACTTTGCCGAGATTTTTTTTCTGAATAAATTAGGGGAATTAGCGGAATTTTTTCAGGTAAATACAAGGCATAACAATAAATGTAAATCAGTAAAATAGAACATAATGAAACTGTCCAATTTCAAATTCAACCTACCCGAAGAATTGATAGCCCAACGTCCAAAACAACACCGCGACGAGGCACGAATGATGGTGCTGCACCGCAAAGACGGCAACATTGAACATAAAATTTTTAAAGACATTATTAACTACTATGACGAGGGCGACCTGTTTGTGATGAACAACACAAAGGTTTTTCCTGCGCGTCTTTATGGCAACAAGGAAAAGACCGGTGCGCAAATAGAAGTGTTCCTGCTGCGCGAACTGAACTCTGAAATTCGTCTCTGGGACGTGCTTGTTGAGCCGGCTCGCAAAATTCGCATCGGCAACAAACTCTATTTCGGCGAGAACGAAACGCTGATGGCAGAAGTGATTGACAATACAACATCGCGCGGACGCACTGTGCGTTTCCTGTACGACGGAACATACGAGGAGTTTAAAAAAATACTCTACAGTTTGGGCGAAATGCCGCTCCCGCGCAGTATCAAGCGTCCAATAGAGAAAGAGGACAAAGAGCGTTTCCAAACAATTTTTGCTACCGAAGAAGGTGCGGTAGCCGTGCCGTCGGCAGGGCTGCATTTTAGCCGCGAACTGCTTAAACGAATGGAAATAAAAGGGTTAGAACGCACTTTTATTACTTCGCACATGAATCTGGGCAATTTCCGCGAAATTGACGTGGAAGACCTTACCAAGCATAAGATGGATTCTGAACAGATTATTGTTTCTAACGAGGCAATGCAGACGGTCAACCGTGCCAAAGACAATGGCAAGCGCGTATGTGCCGTTGGTTTTACGGTGATGCGCGCGCTCGAATCGGTGGCAGGCACCGAAGGTAAAATAAAAACGTATGACGGATGGACTAATAAATTTATCTTCCCAAATCACGATTTCTCCGTTGCAAACAGTATGGTTACAAATTTTCAAATGCCCTACTCTATTTTTCTGATGCTTGCAGCGGCTTTCGGAGGATACAACAACGTTATGAACGCTTACAAGGTGGCTGTCGAAAAAAAATACAGTTTTGGAGTGTACGGAGACGCATTGCTAATAATTTAGTGATATAAATGCACACAGACTGCCTGCTATCTTAATCAAAATATTTAGTAAAATGCTTTATTCCAAGATATTAGAAACGCCGGTTGGAAAGATGCTCGCTATTGCTGACGAGGAATTTCTGTTACTTTTTGATTATGTTAATAGCAAACATTTTGAAACAAACCGTAAAATTTTTGGTAATAATATTTTTAATTTTTCAAATAATATTATTGATTTATTAGAAAATGAATTGTTTTTGTATTTTAAGCAAAAATTGACGCAATTTTCAGTACCATTAAAATTTAACGGTACGGAGTTTCAGCGCAGAGTATGGCAATCTTTACAGCAAATTCCTTACGGACAAACAGTTTCTTATTTGCAACAGTCTGAATTTCTGAACGTTCCGCGTTCTGTTCGCGCAGTTGCGGCTGCCTGCGGGCGGAACAAAATCAGCATTGTAGCGCCTTGCCATCGGGTTATAGGCAGCGACGGCTCGATGAGAGGATATGCGGGAGGATTGGAACAAAAAAAGTTGTTGCTTCAACTGGAAAAAACAATTGAGAATAGTTAGCAGTTATTAGAGTTTAGATATTAGATATTAGAAAAAAACTCTAAACTCTAAACTCTAATATATAATAATTACATAAAAAAAAATAATTATGA
>JAISWT010000219.1 GCA_031271005.1 Prevotellaceae bacterium
TGTAGAGATGTACGGGTATGATACCTATGATTATGGCGCCAGAGGCTACTATCCTGCCATAATGCGTTTTACAACGATGGATCCGCTGGCAGAGAAATACTATCATATCAGTCCGTATGCGTACTGCGCAAATAATCCAATACGATTTATTGACCCAGATGGAAACGAGGTAAGAATTACAGGTAACGGGACAAAAGCCACTTTCAAACAATTAAATAGTTCTACAAGTTTGAAGTTGAGCATTAAAGACGGTGTTGTATATGCCAAAGGAACAGCAAAAACAAACGCGGACAAAATGCTTTTATCGGCTATTCAAGATAAAAATGTAATTGTAAATATAGACGCAAAAACCTCAAATTATACAAATAAGGGTAATTGGTTTGTCGGTGGGGCTTATGGTGGTAGTGAAGTTGATGCAGACGGCAAAGTACAAACGCACCAAACAATCAATCCAAATATGGCACAAACAATTGACAAATTTTACGAAATGAGCAATGGCGTTACTACTATGCACGAAGTTTTAGAATCATATATTGGTGGCACAGAAAGTCCGGGTACTGGAACAACTACTTATGGGCAAGAAAACACCCGCGAATCTAAAGCATATAAAAATGCACACGATAAAGCACGAATAGCAGACCCAAGACACAAAGTTCCAAACATTGTGATAGACCCTTCTGGAGTATATATTAGTAAATTTCCATACGACCCTGATATTCCTAAAATTTTAAATCCTGAAATCTTAATAAATGACTTAACAAAATGAGAGTAATTACAATATTTACAATAGTTGTACTGTTGTTTATCATTAATTTATTAAATGCTCAAAATAACATAGTTTTGTTAAAAGTAATTGACATAAATGAATTAGATGATAAGGTGTTTGAAATAAGAGCATTAACGGAATCGTCCGATACTATAAGGATATTATCAGTAAAGGAAAGTATTCCTAATGATAGCTGTTCGTATGAAAAAATACGAAAAGGGAGTGAGTACCAATTTGAATTACAGCTTCCACTTCATACAAAACCTCTATATGTACTCAATTTAACTTTTAGAGTTAAGGGAAAAGTATATTGGACAATAGGAGATAATCCTAAAGATATGCCGTATTTCGCCAATAATATAAAAAGTGATTATATAAAGCCCCCAGATATATCTATTGACCCGCAAACAGGACAATTATATATCAACAAAGGAACAGAAAAAAAACTAATCAATAATAGGGAACAATGAAACAGTACACGTTTACATAAATCGACCGAATCCAATACTGCCTGTCTTGAATGAAGAAAAATTAATCAATGATTTATTAAAAAAATAACAGATTTATGAGACATTTAATTATTTTTATATGTTTGATGTTGTCCGGCTGTTCATTGGTAAAATCAACAAAAAATGATTTTACATATAATTATCAGTGTGAAATAGTTGATATAAAAGAGTTTAACAACACATTCAGATTTACTGCTTTAAATGAATTGTTAGATACAATTTTTATCGTTTCAACGAAAAAAAATTTTAAGAATATTCTTATCAAACAATCAGATAGTATATATCTTAATCAGGTTTATAATTTTGATGTTTCTCAATTAAAACCTCAAATATCAGCAGTGCGTTTAGGTGCATCATTCATTTTAGGAAACGATACTATTTTGAAAATCCCCTCATATAATTCTCATAATTATAAAAATGAAAATATACCCAAAGTATATTTTGCACACAATATAATAGGGCTATGCAAAATAATATATATCAACAAAGGAACAGAAAAAAAACTAATCAATAATGAAAAATGAAAGGGGGGCATATTAATGAAAACTGTTTATCTTGTTATCTTGTTTTGTGTTTATCTGACCTCGTGCCATTCTCAACCCAAAAATAATGAAATGAAAAATGATTTGAATATATCTTTACTTTTTTATCCGTCAATGTCAATAGAAGATATTAGGTATTCGATTGATATTGTCGATGATAGTTTGATAATTAAAAAACAAATTATTGACAATAAAGAATATCGAGGAAAACTTACAAGCAATCAATGTGTGGAAATTAAAAAATTGGCTTCCACAATAACTCGAAAATATGACAAGTCGGATAGTAGGGAAATTGTTATTCTGGACGTTTGGGGTTGTACATTAAAAGTCGGCAGTCAAATTTACTACAAAGATGATTTTTTTTCATTCATTCCAATTTCCAACAAGGCATTTGGTTGGCAAGCACCACCAGAAGAAATAAAATTATTGATTGATTACATTGTAAGTTTATCGCCCATTCCAATAGAATTGTACGGTTTCTCTTAAAAGAATAGGCCCCGCAGTTTTGCGGGGTTTTCTTTAGGGTCGGGCGGCTTTGCCGCAAAAGGAACGAGCGTGTTATCAAAAAAAAGTATCATCTTTGCAGATTACCGAATATGACTTTAAACTGATTTTTTATTACACCTGTTCCGGACAATTGTACACAGCATCAGTCGTAATAAATACTGACAGAGTTCGGGCATTGAGAAAAGATCAGTACATATTGGATTGTTAGAAAATGTGCTTGATTATAGCGCAGATTCAAGTAACCAATGCTACTTTTTTATAAAAGATAACTGACACTAATCATCATTTTGGCTCTCTATCATTGCCAGAAATTCGGTCTCATTGATAATTTTCACGCCTAAAGATTGCGCTTTCTGCAGTTTCATCGCACCCATATTGTCGCCGGCAAACAGATAATTGGTTTTCTGCGACACAGCTGAAAGACTTTTACCGCCATGCTGTTCGATTAAGGTCTTGTATTCATCACGTGAATGTTGCGTAAACGTGCCACTGATAACAAATGACAGTCCGGACAGCATTTGCGAGAACAATACGTTAGGCTTGCTTACCGCCATCTGCAGTCCATATTTTTTTAGACGTTCAATAAGTTCCTGATACGCGGGATTATCAAGATATTCACGTAGGTATTGCGCCGTACTTTCACCAACGTCATCCACCTGTTGCAGTTCCTCAACAGAGGCTTTTTGTAAAGCATCTATATTACCGAAAAACAATGCCAGCCGTTTTGCCGTCGCAGCGCCAATGTAACGTATGCCAAGAGCAAAAAGCACTTTCGTAAACGGCGCTTGCTTTGAGGCTTCTATTTCCTTTATAAGAGTGGATGCCGTTTTTTTGCTAAATCCGTCCAGAAAAGACAACATATCTACGGTCAGGTCGTAGATATCAGCATAGCCCGAAATAATACCGTTATCATAAAGCAGCGAGATGCTCTCCATCCCCAGTCCGTCGATATTCATAGCGCCGCGACTCACAAAATGAGCAATACGCCACTTTATTTGCGGTGAACAACCGGTATCGTTGGGACAATATTGGGTAATGCCACCCTGATCCTGCACAAGAGGCGTCCCACATGCGGGACAACGGGAAATGAATCGAACTGGCTTTCCCCTTGATACCATCGCATCAATATTGATTCCGGAAATTTTCGGAATAACATCTCCACCCTTTTCCACGAAAACAATATCGTTCTGACGTATATCAAGATTTGTCATCGTGTCGCTGCTGTGCAGCGAAGCGCGTCTGACGGTACTTCCGGACAATGATACGGCATTGAGATTTGCTACCGGCGTAATTGCTCCCGTACGTCCCACCTGAAACGAAACCGACAGCAACTTTGTGGCAGCGCGTTCTGCCTGAAATTTGTAAGCAATCGCCCAGCGGGGCGCTTTCGAGGTAAAGCCGAGATTTTTTTGTTGTATCAGATCATCAACTTTCAGAACAATTCCGTCTGTGGCAAAGGGAAAGTTTTTTCGCAGACTGTTCCATCGGGTAATATATTGCCTAATATCGTCCAGCGTCCGGCAACGCTGAATATCTTCGGATATTTTGAATCCCCAGCGTTTTGCCGCCAGAAGATTTTCATAATGTGTGGCAGCAGGCAATTCTTCTCCAAGCAGGGAATAGAACACGGCATCAAGACGGCGTGAAGCTACTATGGAAGAATTTTGCAGTTTGAGCGTTCCGGAAGCGGCATTGCGAGGGTTAGCAAAAAGCGTTTCGTCCTGCGCGGCGCGTTCCTGATTGAGCTGTTCAAAGACCGCCCACGACATCAGAATTTCACCGCGTATCTCAAAGAGCGGAGGATAGTCGCCTTCCAACTGCAACGGAATGGAGCGAATGGTACGCACATTTGCCGTTACATCATCCCCTACAATACCATCGCCGCGCGTTATGGCATGTACCAGCGCACCATTTTCGTAAGTGAGAGAAATGGATGTACCGTCATATTTTAATTCTCCGACGATGGAAAAATCGGTGTTTAGAATCCGTTGCACACGCTGATAAAAATCAGCAATTTCTCCTTCGGAATACGAATTTATCAAAGAGAGCATCGGCGAACGGTGGGTTACCTGTACGAACCCTTCGGTGCGGTCTGAACCGACACGCTGGGTAGGCGAATTGGGGTCAAAACAGTCGGGGTTAGCAGCTTCGAGCGCCTGTAATTTATGCATCATAACGTCAAACTCGTAATCGGAGATGGTTGGCGCGTGCTTTACATAATAGTTATGATTGTGCTGATTCAATTCTCGCCGTAAAGCGGCTATTTGTTCTTGACAGGAGAGAGACATAGTTTTTTTTAATTATGAAGTGCAAAGGTACGCCTTTTTTTAGTTTGTAGTTTTTAGAGTTTAGTAATTAGTTTTCGGTGAACAATAAAAAAAACATTATCCTGAGCATCATGTTAATCCTGTGAAAATTAAAGCCGTAACCGGCTAATAACTACACTCTAACAACTACACTCTACACTCTAAAAAAGGCTTCTATCTTTTTGACTGCGTGATGGTACGATGCTTTCAGAGAGCCTGCCGATGTGCTGAGTATCTCCGCCATTTGTTCATATTTTATGTTCTCGAAATATCTCATGTTAAATACCAGCCGTTGTTTTTCGGGTAGGGTAAGAATGGCTTCGTGCAGTTTTTTCTGTATTTCGTCGCCTGAGAAATAGACATCGCTTTCCAGACGCGAGAGCAGTAACTCTTCCATTTCAAGGGGTGATGATATGTTTTTCAGACGTTGTGAGGCTAAAAAAGTGAGTGTTTCATTGGTGGCAATACGGTAGAGCCAGGTGTGTATCCGGCTTTCGCCGCGAAAAGAATCAATTGCCTGCCATGCTTTAAGAAAGGTTGTTTGGAGAAGGTCATTGGCATCTTCGTGAGAATAAACCATTTTGCGGATATGCCAGTAAAGGGGCTTTTGGAGAAGCCGTACCAACGCTGAAAATGCTTCTCGGCGCGTTTTTTCGTTGCGTAGCCGTACGGCAATGTCATCCAACTGTTGAGTATTGTCCATAATCCAATTGATTTTTTACGCCACAAAAGTAATGATTAATTGATAACAGAAAAATTATACCGCTAAAAGGCCAATTCTTTTTTAGTGAATAACGAATAGTGAATAGTGAATAATGAATAGTCCTGAAAGGACATTATTTTCATAACCGCAGGTCAGCGACCTGCGGCACAAGCACGCAAAAATATTTTTTATTAAAAACTACACTCTAATAACTACACTCTAATAACTAAAAAAAAATTATTCACTATTCGTTATTCACTATTCACTAAAAAGATATATCTTTGCCCCGTTATTGTTCACATCTAAAATCAATACAAAAAGATGCTTACATCTGGGATTCTATATTTACCTTTTTTGCAGATTAGACGGTTCAACCGGCTAAAAGTAAGCTCGTTACAAAAGCCCCCCCCCGTATTCGTCTTAACTCCTTGTATTCAAGGGCTTATCATTTATTAAAGACTTTTCGATTTACGCTTAACAACGCGAAGTTTCTTTGCGTTGCCTTGCCATATACATCTGTAACGGCAATCTTCCGGAATCCTCGGAGGCGTTGCCGTTCTGTTTTATTGCGCCCTCCCGCTAAGGCGGGACAAGTCTTGCGTGCCTGGCGGTTAAATATTTTTACCGCAAAGACGCAAGGGATACACAAAGAACACAAAGGCGCGAAAAACTAACAACTTAATTTATGTATTACTATATCTATCAATTAATTTAAAACGTGTTTTTTATGAAAACTAATCTATTTATTTTCGCTGCTTTCGTAGCAGCATTTCTAAGCGTCGCTACCTTTTCTGCGGCGCAGGTAACTATTGGAGGTAGCGACTTGCCAAAAGCAGGGACGATTCTGGATTTGAACAGCACGACTAAAGGAGGGCTGCTGCTCTCAAATGTAGAGCTGAAGGCTGTAAATGTCATTCCCGCTTCTTTTCCAAATGCAAGCGCTATTACTGATGACGC
>JAISWT010000158.1 GCA_031271005.1 Prevotellaceae bacterium
AAATGTAAGTTCTTGATTTTCCGGAATGAAATCTTTATCAGTATCTGAAATAGCAGGAATATCAAGGGTCGCTACTTTGGCAGCTTTGACCTGATAATCCTTATCAACCTTGAGCCATTGCTTTCCATTCCAGACATAAACGCCCAGACAAATGGCAGGATTGCTGTTGTAAACGATAGCGCCGGTTAGTTTTGCCTTTACCTCGTCATTTACATCGCCTGGGCTGTTGATGCCGGGAAAACCGACGGGAATGACGTTCAGGTCGGTAAGATTCACAATTGACTCGGCGAGATCCACATTTGAGAGCGCCAACCCGCCTTTGGTGGCGCTGTTCAAGTCAAGGATAGCGCCTGCCTTAGGCGGGGTGCTACCGCCAATAGTTACCTGCGCCGCAGCATAATTGGCGACGCTTAGAAATGCTGCTACGAGGGCAGCGAAAAGAAAGTTCTTTTTCATAATAAATACGTTTTAAATTAATTGATAGATATAGTTGAAAATTAAAAAGTCAATTCTAATAGCGTCTTTTTGCGTTCTTTGTGTATCCCTTGTGTCTTTGTGGTAAAAATATTTAACCGCAAGGCACGCAAGACTTGTCCCGCCTTAGCGGGAGGGTGCAATAAAACACAGAACGGCAACCCTCCGGAAGATTCCGGAAGATTGCCGTTATATATGTATATGGCAAGGCAACGCAAAGAAACTTCGCGTTGTTATGTGTAAATATAAAAGTCTCTAATAAATGATAATCCCTTGAATACAAGGAGTTAAGGCAAAATCGGGGGGGGGCTTTTGTAACGAGCTTACTTTTAGCCGGTTGAACCGTCTAAATTGCAAAAATGGTAAATATGGAATACCAGATGTAAGCATCGTATTTGAGTTGATTTTAGATGTGTTTAATATCGGGGCAAAGGTAATACTTTTTTAGTGAATAGAGAATAACGAATAGTGAATAATTTTTTTTTAGTGCTTAGAGTGTAGTTATTAGTTATTCATTCTTCGTTATTCAATAGAAAAACGGCTTTTATTTTTCACAGGATTAACAGGACAGGACAAATTATTCGTTATTCACTTTATATTATAGCACCTCAAAAAAAGAATTAACCAATATATCCTGATACGGAAGAAAACCGGAAAAAAATTTAATGTTTAAAATTATTCTTTGAGCCATAGAAAAAGCCTGTCGCACTTATTTTCGCATTTTCGTAAAATATTTTCAACATTCATTTGTCTGCATAGATAGATAACAATCTAAAACCGTATGCGATGAATGTAGTATATATCAGTATAGGTATTGTAGTTTTATTGTGGATTTTTGGCAACCTGCACCGCAGGCGGAAGAACAGAAACAAAGTAATCTGTGTTGTTGAAAGCAATTGTAGCGGATGCCAGTGTTGCGTCAAAAGATGCACGCGCCATGTATTGGAAATGGTAACGGATGAAACGAAAATACACGTCGCGGTAAAATATCCCTACAAGTGCACCGCTTGTGGAGATTGTCTGGGTAAATGTAAATTCAACGCCTTAAAATTAGTCGAACGAATATGACAATTTATCAAATCAGCAGGAATTGTATGGAATGTTTCCAAACCGAAGAGCGTTTTTACTGTGATGTACGCGGGCTGTTTTATCAACTGCATATCCCCCAGCAAGAACAAACTGTATTGATGAATATTGCAGGTAAAAAAAAAGATGGATTGCGAAAGTTTCAAAAGCATATTGTTGTTTTTATTAAAAATTAAAGAGTTATGAAAAGAAGTTTGCACATTGTTTGGCATTTATTGTTTGGAATAGTAGCGATAGTCGTATTTGGCGCCGCTTTTATGTTGTTGTGGAACGCTTTGCTTCCGCAGATTTTCGGAATCACGGTCATTAATTTCTGGCAATCTTTGGGTTTGTTGATGTTGCTCGCCGGATTGAGTAAATTTATGGCTATCTCAGCATTTTGGGGAATGAGAGGATATCGACGTAATCCCATCCGTGAAAAATGGATGAAAATGACACCCGAAGAACGCAAAGAGTTTATCCAAAACCGCCACCATTTCGGTCATGGGTTCAGACACGGCTTTTTCAATAATGAAGAAAGCGAAAAGAAAAATTGACGTGGTGAAGGTAAATCGGGACAATCTCGAAAAACTGATTGTGGAATATCGACCGCAACTCAAATCTTTTATCCGTAAACGGGTGGATAACAGGGAAGATGCGGAAGATATTCTGCAAGATGTTTTTTATCAACTGACAAAAACGGTCAATGCCGCCATAAATCCTATTGAGGAGGTTGCGGCATGGCTGTACCGTGTAGCGCGAAACACAATTATCAATCACGGCATCAAAAAACGGGAAGAAGCAATGCCCGTCTATCAAAACGATGAAAGTGAAGATGAAATTCTGGCAGATTTCTCGGAAGTCCTGTTCAACAGTGAAACCTCGCCGTCGCCCGAAACAGAATATCTGCGCTCACTTGTGTGGGAAGAACTGGAAGCAGCCCTTGCCGAACTTCCTCCCGAACAGCGCGAAATTTTTGAATTGACGGAATTGGACGGTATTCCGGTAAAGGGAATTGCCCAAACCACAGGCGTCCCTGTTAACACATTGCTATCACGCAAACATTATGCCGTATTGCATTTACGCAAGCGTATAAGGCAGTTGTATGAAGACATTGTTTGTCAATGATTCGTCCCGAACTTATGTACGGCGACTGTTTTTATAAAATATTTTTCAACCCCATTCTTTGTTGCGCTGATGTGCAGTTGGTTATTTTTTGATACTTTTGCGACGAATTTAATGGGATAAAGAATGAACTTCAACTGGAAAAAGAACGCCGCGTTATTTTTGTTTGGACAGGCGTTATCGCTCTTCGGGACAATGGTGGTGCAGTTCGCTATCGTGTGGCACATCACTCTTAAAACACAGTCGGGAGCGATGATGACCGTTTTTACCGTCGCTGGATTGCTACCCATGTTTTTCGTCTCGCCCTTTGCCGGAGTGTGGGCTGACCGGTTCAACAGAAAATATATCATCAACATTTCAGACGGCGCAATAGCCTTTTTCAGTCTCATTGCAGCGGTGTTCATTATGGCGGGCGTTGACAGCATTGTCATTTTGTTGACTTGTGCCGTCATCCGCTCCGTGGGACAGGGCGTGCAAATGCCTGCAGTAGGCGCTTTTATTCCGGACATTGTTCCGCAAAAAGAATTAACTAAAATAAACGGTTTTCAAAGTAGCATCCAATCGTTTATCACCTTATCGGCGCCCGCAGTAAGCGGCGCAATGATGACATTCGCCCCATTGGAAACCCTGTTTTTCCTCGATGTTATTACTGCCATTATCGGCATCAGCATTGTTTTGTTTTTTGTTAAAACACCAAAAAAAGAAAAAACTGCCCCGACTGATACAATGTCATTAAAAGGTGTCGCCTATCTTCACGATTTAAAAGAAGGAATGAATTATATTAAAAAACACAGTTATGTTTTACGAATTATCATTCTTGAAGCTGTATTCCTCTTTTTCTTTGCCCCCGCCGCGTTTTTAACGCCCCTGCAAGTAACAAGAACTTTTGGCAATGAGGTGTGGCGACTCTCTGCGATAGAAATTGTTTTCTCCGCCGGTGTGATGGTAGGTGGCATTCTCATTGCCTTGTGGGGCGGTTTTAAGAATCGCATATACACCATGGCGCTTTCCTGTATGCTCTGCGGTTTGTTGACTGTCGGATTAGGTCTCGCACCTGATTTTTTACCGTATCTTGTTATTATGGCAATTTTGGGCATTTCGCTTCCGCTTTACAGCACGCCGTCGATGGTTTTGCTGCAGACCACCGTTGATACGGCGTTTATGGGGCGGGTGCTGTCGGCTTTCACAATGATATCCAGCACCATGATGCCGCTTGGTATGGTGGTGTTTGGACCTGTTGCCGATACCATTTCGATAGAAATACTTCTTATCGGGACGGGAATTGTGGTAACGTTGCTCTGTATTCCTATGGTGGTAAACAGGACGCTTCGTGAGGTGGGAAGAAGGCATTTATCCGGAAATTTTAATCCTCAATAGCCTGTCATTTTTTTCTTGCTCAATAGCAATAATTTACACATATTAATACTGTATAAAATATTCCATAACAATGATTTTCAAAAACTGACAGGATTATTTTCTCTTTTGAAAAAACATTTACTCTGATGGTGCATTTTTTTTCAAAAATCCATTGTCAATAAAAAAATAACTTCTATCTTTGCAGCGAAATGGAAGATAGTGCCATCTTCATCGTTTGGTGGTTTTTACACTTTGTTTGAATAAGCTGTGATAGCCAAAAGTGCCTGAGTGTATTTTTAATAACTGTCTACTGTTACTTTTTCATTTATATTTTTTTTGAAAAAAACTTTTCTACTTTAGAGAGTAATTTTTCCAAGGTAGAAAAGTTCTTTTTAGAAGCAGAAAAAGACATTTCCAAAATAGAAGAAACCTTTTTTAAAGCAAAAAATAACTTTACCAAAATCAGAAAAACTTTTATCTGATTGAAAAATAAATTCAAAGCAATAAAAAATGTGTTAATTTAGAAAAATACATCACAAAAACAATGTTAACCTTAATCTAATCACCGAAAAACATGATCGGAACAAGTAAATTCTTTGTCAAAACAAGAGAGAACTTTGTTGACATCAAAAATAATATTTGCAAAGTGATTATTTTTCCATACAAATTGAGAAAAAATATTTATAAAACCTGATTTTATTTATACTGTTTATTAGAAAAACACACTACTTATTTATAAAAAGCAATTAATTTAACACCTTAATAACATCAATATTTAAAGACTACATCCTTTCGCAGGATGGTAGATTTGTAGAATGGGCAAGAAATTTGCTTGATTATGTTTATGGACATCATCGCATGGAACATATCTGACGCCAAATTTGACGATATCAGAGACTCATTTGATGCGTATGATAATGCTTATGCCAAAAACACGTGACCCTAATCGCGGCAAAGCGGATACGCTTCGAAAAAAATGAAGCGCGAGAGACATTTAAGAAATCTATACGTCAGTTTGTCAGGAAGTTCCTTGCCTATAACAGTTGGGGTTCCGATGAAGACCGTGGGTTTATGGGGATAACGGTTCACACGAATAAACACGTGAATATCAATCCGTCAACTCATTATCCTGAATTTGGGTTCCGTCTTACTAGCATACGTCAGGTTCATATTGATTTTAGCGACACGTACGCCTTTTACGCTGACATTCAGCGATGAAGAGCGTGGAAAGTACCTTTCTGTTGCCATCACCTGGCAGAATGAAAAGGGGGGAAAAAAAACTCTGGAGCGGTATTCAAAATATTATCGTTCCTTAAAGTTAAAGTTTCTTCTTTCTGCAAGGGAAGAAATTTTGATTTTTTATCTGAACTTTAATTCATAAAAAAACTTTTATTGTTATGAAAACACATTTGCGTTTCATAAGAAACGCTTCATTTATTTTATTCAGTATGATTTCTGTTTTACTTACAGGTTGTTCCGAATCAGAAGAAGCAGACGAATTTGTACACGTTCCTTATTCAGAAGAATTTGAATATAAGGTAGATGCTTTCGCTGATTTGGAGATTTTGCGCTATAGAGTGCCTGGTTTTGAGAAGCTTTCCATCGAACAAAAAGAGTTGCTTTACTATCTTATGCAAGCCGCTTTGGAGGGTCGTGATATTATTTATGACCAGAATGGAAAGTATAATCTGGCTGTTAGGCACACGCTCGAAGGTGTCTATGTTTATTCACAAGACCGTGAGAGTTCGGACTTTACGGCTTTAGAAACTTATTTAAAGCGCGTGTGGGCTTCCAATGGAATTCACCATCATTATGGTGGGGATAAGTTTTTGCCTGAGTTCTCAAAAATCTGGTTTGAAAAGCAAGTACGTACCGTTCCTTTACACAAATTACCTTTAAAAAACGGAGAAACTGTTAATGATTTATTGACAAAGCTTGAGCCTGTAATTTTTGACCCAGCCTTTTTTCCAAAAAAAACGAATCAGGAAACAGGTGTTGATTTGATTCTTACATCAGCCGTAAATTTCTATGATGGTGTTACACAGGCAGAAGCGGAGGCTTTTTATAATACTGTTAAAAAACCTGACGACCCTCAACCGATTGCTTACGGCTTGAACAGTCAGCTGGTTAAAGAGGACGGTTATTTGGTTGAACGAGTTTATAAAAAGGACGGAATGTACGGGGAGGCTATCAGAAGGATTGTTTTTTGGTTAAAAAAAGCGGAAAAGGTGGCTGAAAACCGAAAACAAAAAGCCGTAATTGAAAAGTTAATTGAATATTACGAAACAGGGGATTTGAAAAAATATGATGATTATGCAATTCTCTGGGTGAAGGATCTTAACTCGCATATAGACTTTGTGAATGGATTTACAGAGACTTACGGCGACCCGTTAGGGATAAAGGGGAGTTGGGAAGCCCTTGTGAATTTCAAAAATATTGAGGCGACGGCACGCACAACTACCATCAGTAAAAATGCCCTTTGGTTTGAAGAAAATTCCCCTGTGGATGAGCGTTTTAAAAAGAAAAAAGTAAAAGGCGTGTCCGCAAAAGTTATCACGGCAACCTTTTTGGCAGGCGACTGCTACCCGACTACTCCGATAGGGATTAACTTGCCAAATTCCAGCTGGATACGCGCTGCGCACGGGTCTAAATCCGTTACGATAGAGAACATTATCGACGCCTACAATATGGCGGCGAAAGGGAACGGATTTTTTGAAGAGTTCGCGTGGAGTGTTGAGGAGTTAGATTTGTTAAATACCTATTATGCAATGACAAACAATCTTCATACCGACCTTCACGAATGTCTTGGACATGGTTCGGGCAAACTGCTTGATGGCGTTGACCAGGATGCGTTAAGGTCTTACGGTTCTGTGATAGAGGAGGCGCGAGCCGACCTGTTTGGACTGTATTTTATAGCCGACAAAAAGATGTTAAAATTAAATATTTTGCCAAATGAAGAAGCCTTTAAAGCAGAATATTACAACTATTTTATGAACGGACTGATGACGCAGTTAATGCGCATAGAGCCGGGCAAAACCATCGAAGAGGCGCATATGCGTAACAGACAGTTGATTACACGCTGGGTGCTTGAAAAATCATCCAAAGATAACGCCGTAGAACTGAAACAGCATAATGGCAAAACATTTGTAGTAATTAACGATTATAAACAGGTTAGACAATATATCGGCGAGTTGCTGGCAGAAGTGCAGCGCATCAAATCGACAGGTGACTACCCTGCTGCTCAAGAGCTTGTGGAGAAATATGCTGTACAGATAGACCCTGTTCTTCATGCTGAAGTTCTTGAGCGTTATAAAAAGTTAAATATTGCGCCCTACAAAGGTTTTGTAAATCCGGTCTATTATCCTTTATATGATGAGGCAGGGAATTTTGAAGACCTTTACATTGATTATGAGGAAGATTACGTTGCGCAACAGTTGCGTTACTCCCGTGAATATTCCAATGTAGAGTAATACAAAATAACAAAAATTTAGGCAAATACAATAAATTCATTTATTATGTTTTCGGGAATTATAGAGGAAGCGGGCGAAGTTATCGCCGTTAAAACCGAGTTAGCGAACAAAATTTTGACGTTGTCCTGCAGTTTTGCACACGAATTGACGGTGAATCAAAGTCTTTCGCATAATGGTGTCTGTCTTACCGTTACGGCGGTGGAAGGGAACACCTATTCCGTTACAGCCATTCGAGAAACACTCGACCGCAGCAACTTAGGTCTTCTTTCTGTGGGCAGTAAAGTAAATCTTGAGCGCAGCATGCAACTAAACGGGCGGCTTGATGGACACATTGTTCAAGGGCATGTTGACCACACGGCAGTTTGTCAGGACATCCGCAACGTTGAAGGCAGCTATGTTTTCAAGTTCCAGTATAACTCAAGCCCAGATATGAGACGTCGCGGATATTTAACGGTAGATAAAGGTTCGATAACGGTAAACGGCGTAAGTCTTACAGTTTGTAATCCAACAGATTACAGCTTTAGCGTCGCTATCATCCCCTACACTTTTGAACATACGAATTTTCATCAGATAGAAGTGGGGTCTGTTGTAAATCTCGAATTTGACATTATCGGAAAGTACATTGCTCGAATGATTCCATAAAAAACAGGATTCATTTTTTCGGAAATGTTTGACAATTATTTTGTTAAAATGCCGTTCTTGTCAAAGAATTGCGTTACCTTTGCCGCGATTTTGAGCGTTGTCAAAGATGCTTCTTTCGTGAAAGTTGCAATAATATGTAATAATGCATAATTTATGAATATACTGTCAATTATTTTGCAGGTTCCGGCGCAGGTTGCCATAGAACCGTCCGTTGTTGATGCCGCACAGCAAGTGGCGCTTGCGACAGGCAGCGGAGAGTCTTATTTTGATTTGCTGTTAAAAGGAGGCTGGATTTTAGTCCCTATTGTAGGGCTTTTCGTCTTGTCTATTTTCGTCATTTTTGAGCGATGGGTGGCATTAAGTCAGTTAGGGAAAAAAGATTCTGCGCTGTTAGCGCGTATTACTGATTTGATTTCGGAAAATAAACTTGACAAAGCATCGCGCTTTTGTTCCGAACAGACAAACAGTTACGCCAGAGTGATAGGAGCCGGTTTAGGTGAGGCGGCGCTTCAGCCTGCTTTTGCCAAAGAGGAAAAACCCATTGAAGATGCCATGTCATCGGAAGCCCGACAGCAGATTGTTTTACTGGAGAAAAGGATGAACTATCTTGGCATCACAGCGTCAGTTGCGCCGATGTTGGGATTTCTGGGAACAATTTTTGGTGTCATCAAAATCTTCTACAGCATCGCTTTGACGGGAGATTTAGAGATTGCCACCATTGCCGACGGACTATATCAAAAAATGATTTGTTCAGGAGTAGGACTTTTCGTAGGTATTATTGCATATTCGGGTTACTATGTGTTAAATGGTTATATTGACAAAATTGTTGCCAATTTGGACAAATATTCCAACGAAACGCTGAAAGCCATTCGCAATATAAAAATAATGGCACAATAATTAATAATTGCCTCAGGGACTTTTCAGATGAAAATAGAACGAAAAAAACTAAGGACGGCTGAGGTTTACACTGCCTCATTGAATGACATTATGTTTTTTCTGCTGTTGTTTTTCCTGATTATTTCAACGATGGTAACGCCGGCGACAATTCGTGTGATGTTGCCTCAATCGAAAACATCATCGGAGGCTGTAGTCAAGAAGAACATCAGTTTGGCAATCACAGCCGACCGTCGTTATTTTGTTAACAAAAAAGAGGTAAGTTTTCAGGAGATTGAGCCGGAATTGTCCGCGATTCTTGCCGCCAAGAAAACGGGCGAGGAAGTGGTTGTTCTCTTACAAGCCGATAAACTGCTCACCATTCAGGACATGGTTGATGTTATAGACATAGGCAACAAACTTCAAATAAAAATGGTGCTTTTCACCAAAAAAGAAAAATAGAAAGTTACCTTTTCCGGAGGGAGAACAAAAAACAGATTCCTTTAACTACGCCCCCGCCTGTGTTTTGACGAAGAAAAC
The DNA here is from genome assembly GCA_031271005.1 of Prevotellaceae bacterium. GTDB lineage: Bacteria > Bacteroidota > Bacteroidia > Bacteroidales > Paludibacteraceae > WRGS01. The sequence continues at coordinate 9,546 of JAISWT010000158.1, forward strand.
ACAGGCGGGGGCGTATCAGGAACGATAAACGGGGAACAAATTTGATATGGCGTTATGATTAAGAATAACACATTTAATTTTGGATATGACGTTGTTGACAGGCGGGCGCGGCAGACGCCTCAAGATGTGGCTGTTGTCTATACGGACAGGCACGGGGCAACGCTTGCCATCACGTGTGATGAATTGCGGCATCACAGTGATATTGCAGCTGCCTATATGCAACGCATCGGTGTTGGCAATCAAACGCGAGTGTTGTTGCTTGGACTGGAACGGCGTTTTGAACTGGCGCTGACGGTAACGGCACTGATGAAACTTGGCGCAACGGCTGTTATTGGCACCGACATTGACCCTGTAATGCTTTGCAATACCTGCGAAATATATGTTGTGATTGGCTATGTTGAAGCGCCACAAATGGCTGCCATAATGACTTTAGACAAATTAAGGACAGTGGAGTTACGTATTGCGGTGGGTACGCCTGTGCCTCATGGATGGCTTGATTTTCATACGGGTGTTCGTGCGGCAAAAATATTCCGCCGTCCGGAGATATTGCCGACAGCCACCGACACCGCACTGATTGTTGGAACGCCCTCCCGATATGCGGCATATCCGTACAGCTACTTCAACAATCCGACCGGCGATTCTCCGATAGACGCTTTTGTTTGCTCACAGGTGTCAGGCGGGTTTTGGGAAACTGCCGAATAGTTTCTTTGAAAAAACAAAGGGAACTTCTAAAAATTGCTTTTTCTGCGTTACGCTCTTTCGGTAAAATGCTCATTTACGTTAGTAAACTCCGCTTTTACCTCAATCGCAAGCCTTGAAAAATCTAATTTTTAGAAG
>JAISWT010000165.1 GCA_031271005.1 Prevotellaceae bacterium
GCGCTCCTAAAAATTGCTTATTTGTCGTTGGACTTCATTTTCAAAATGCTCATTTACATTAGTAAACTGCGCTTTTGAAAACTTGTCCGCCTAAAATAATCTAATTTTTAGGAGTTCCCTTTAGGTTTCGCCTCTCACACAGCAACGAACTGATGATTGTTTATTCTTTAAAATATTGACTGTTGAGGTTGGGGCTTGCATGCGTGTTCAGAACCTGTAGCCCAGTCCCCATTCTATAAATTCTGCCTTTTGCAAGTGCGTTTTCAGTCCTGCCGAAACGAAGAAGTGGTCGGAAAAGTAGTATTTGGCTACTGCTCGTGTATAAAGCCAGCCGTCTTCTTTGTCGATGTTGTATTTGTAGAAAATGCCTTTGTTTAGCGGTTTGCCGCCGTTATTCATAACATTGTTGTATGGCTCAAGGTTTTTAATCGGGTCGTACAGATAGACGCCAAAGTGGAAGCCTGCGGTGAAATTGCCGAACACCAACTCGTGTCGCCATGAAACGCCCGCCCGCAGTTTGTTGGCGAATTTGTCTTCGCTGATGTAAGTGCGCAGATAAAGCCCTGCCTCCTGCGGAACGTTTTTGTAGGCATAAACGCCGTCATAGAAAGCGTCAATGCCCAAACCCATTCTGTATGAGTTAGTTAGCGGATAATATGCCGCAACATTGAGCGATGCAATCGGGTAGTTTTTCCTGTCTTTGTAATAAAGTTGTCGCACTCCGCCCGAGAGCGTTGTTTCTACACTGATTCGGCGCGGCAGGTAATCTATCAGTCCGCGCCGAACTATTCTGGTCAACTCCGCATTTGGAGTGTATGCCACTCCGATATAGGCGTTAATCATATTGATACCCGAATTGGGCTGAATAATGCTGCCATTGCTTGCGTGGTTCCATGCGACCCCCAAACTTGCTTTAAAACCTCTGGCAATCTCGTATTCGGCGTTTACGCCTAATGCCAAAAACACGTTGAGTGCAGAGCCTATCGCGCCGTTTGAGTGGTTGAAATCTATTGTCGGGTCGGTGGAATTATTAGGCGTATTTCCGTAATATTTTGTAATGAAGGACACGCCTGCACCGGGCTTCACGTTCAGTTGCAGCCCTTCGCTGCGCACAATTGGCAGTTGCAGGTAAGGATAAACGGCAAACAGTTGCCCCAGCATTTGTGGGTTTCCCAAGTTCATAAACGTCCCTGAAACGCCTACTGAAGGGAAATTGAAATATTGATGCCACGCTTCGCTGCCGTCTGTTTGCCACTCGAAGCTTATCGCGGCGCCCGTGATGCTGCCTTTGACAAGATTGTTCAGATGTTCATTGTGCTTCTGAAGCGAACCGTACAATCCTTCGAGTTTAAAACTGTAATTACGCAAACCCTGTCCGTTTGCCGAAATGCTAATTATTGAAAATAAGCAAATTAAGTTTAAAATATTTTTTTTCATCTGTTTGTGAATGTCGTTTTCAGTTATCAGTTGTCAGAGTTTTGATTTTTTTAATTGTATTTTCTGAAAACAGAAAACTGCAAACTTTTTTAACTCTTTTTATTTATATTTATTGCATTAGAAATCAGATTTTCCGCAAAATTTCCTTATTTTTGCATGTTTTTTCATTTTTCGTTTAGAAATGAACTGAATATTATTTTTGAACGACTAATTTTATTGAAGTTTTTTACTAAAAATGTTATCAATATATCGCAAAGAATTAAGCGCGTTTTTCAGCAATGCAACCGGTTATATAGTGGGTGGCATTTTTTTGCTGCTTACGGGGCTTTTTTTGTGGGTTGTTCCGGGCAGTTACAACGTTCTTTCGTCGGGCTATGCCAATGTAGACGGACTTTTTGTGCTTGCGCCCTGGCTGTTTCTGTTTCTTTGTCCTGCGGTTACGATGCGTCTTTTTGCCGAAGAGAAGCAGTTGGGGACGTGGGAATTGCTTGTTACAAAGCCTGTTAGCCCTTTGCAAATTGCTTTGGAAAAGTATTTTGCTGCCTTGACGCTTGTGGTTATAGCGCTAATTCCTACTGTTTTATATTATTTCTCGGTTGTGTGGCTCGCCGAGCCGTTTGGCAACGTTGATGCGGGCGCATTCTGGGGTGCGTTCATTGGCTTGCTGTTTTTATCTGCCATTTATGTTGCTATTGGCGTGTTTGGCTCGGCGCTCGCTAACAATCAGATAGTTGCGTTTATTGTAACTGTGGTAATTTGCTTTTTTATGTTTTATGGTTTCGCGCTGATTTCATCTTTTTTTAGCAATGCCCAACTCATTCAAAACATTGAAAATCTGGGAATTAACGCTCATTACAATTCTATAAGTCGCGGCGTGATAGACTCGCGCGATGTGGCGTATTTTATTTTAATTGCAATGTGTTTTATTTTTTTTACAATTTTTAAAATAAAACCAAAACAATTACGATAATTTTACGCCGAAATTAAGTATTACAAATAAATAAAATATAAAGATATGACAAAACCTCTTATTCTTATCACCAATGATGATGGGATTGATGCCAAAGGAATTAATGCGCTGATTGAAATGATTATACCGATTGGCGATGTGGTTGTTTTCGCTCCTGACGGCGCACGCTCAGGAATGTCTAACGCTATTACTACTACTTCTCCATTGCGCTACGAGTTGGTAGAGAAGCACGAGGGACTTGCGCGTTACTCCTGCAACGGCACTCCAACCGACTGCGTTAAACTTGCTCTGCACGAAGTGTTTACACGGAGACCCGACATTCTGCTTTCCGGGATTAATCACGGCTCTAACGCAGCCGTGAATGTGATTTATTCGGGTACGGTGGGCGCCGCCTTCGAGGGCTGCGCAAACAACATTCCATCTATAGGACTGTCGCTTGACAATTACAATCAAGATGCTGATTTCCAGAATCTTAAACCATATTTTGTAAAAATAGTCAATGCAGCGCTGCGAGAAGGTTTGCCGAACGGGGTTTGCCTCAACGTAAATGCGCCAAACACCGCTATTAACGGGATAAGAATTTGCAGACAAACAAGGGGTTACTGGGCTGAAGAGTTTGACAAACGTATCGACCCGAATGGGCGGAACTATTTTTGGATGACCGGTTATTTCAAAAACGCAGAGCCCGCCGTAGAGCAAACAGATGAGTGGGCTTTGGATAACGGATATATCGCGGTTGTACCTGCAAAAATTGATATGACAGATTATAATTTCATTAAAGAATTGGAAATGTGGAAGTTGTAACCTTTCACTTAAAATAGAACAAAAAAAATTGAATCATTATTATTGCTATTTTTTATTTTGCTGAATATTTTTTTTACAATGCAGGTAATTCTACTTTAAATGTTGTTCCTTTGTTTGCTTTGCTGGTGAAAGCGATTGTACCGCCTGCGGTTTCGATAATGCTCTTCGATATTGCCAGCCCCAAGCCGGTTCCTGTGCTTTTGGTGGTGAATGACGGCACAAAAAGTTTGTCGGCAATTTCGGGTGCAATGCCGCTACCGTTGTCGGTTACAGTTACAACAACTTTATTTTCAACTCTTTTCAACTCTATATCCACAGATTTTTGCGGCTGTTCGGGGATTGCCTGAATAGCGTTCTTAATCAGGTTGTTGAATACTTGTTGCAATTGTTCGGGGTCGGCAAAGACATAAAGTTCTTTTTCGGCAAATAAATAATTGATTATTACTCCTTTATCATTATTTTTGAACAGTTCTGCCACCGAGCCGATTTTTTCGGTCAGGTTTGTTCGCTCAAATTTTGCTTCCGGCGCTTTTGCGAAGTCCGAGAACGTGCTTGCAATGCGCGAGAGGTTATCTATCTGCTCCACAAGTATTTTTGTAGACTTGTCAAAATAATTGTCAAACTGCATGCCTCCAATTTGTTTTGTGCGCTGGAGTTGCTGAATAGACAATTTCATTGGAGTGAGCGGGTTGTTTATTTCGTGTGCAATCTGTCGCGCCATCAGTTTCCACGCTCCTTCGCGCTCGGATTTCGCCAGAAGGCGTGCGCTCCTGTCAAGTTCTTCGACTGTAATATTGTACTGTTCAACTAACTGGCTGATTTCGTCGTTTGCTTTGTATTCTATTTTTTCGTTGCGCTTGCCCAGTCGCATCACGCGCAGTTTATTTTCGAGGTCGAGCAGCGGCTTGGATAGTTGTCGCTGTATTATGTTGGTGAAAATCAGCGAAACGATAAGCGCAATAATGTATATATGAACAATAAACATGAGAAAGTTCTGCAATTCGCTGTTCAGGTCTATTTCGCTGAAATATTGAGGTATAGATATATAACCGATTTGCAGATTGTCGCCGTTAAAAAATTCGGAATAGTTTATAAGATAGTTTAGCGTACTTATTTTTTCTTTTTTGTTGAGCGTGGTTTTGTCGGCGAAGAAGATTTCGGGTGCAACCCGTCTGCTAATCAAATTTTTATTGAAAATTGTAGGTTGTGTTGTTGCAATCAACATTCCGTCGTTGTCATAGACGTGAATATCTGTTTGGAAAGTGTATGCAAGATATTGTAAATCATCGGCTAAACTGCTTGCAACAGCATTTGTCAGCGTTAAAGTATAAAAATATTTTTCCTGTAAAACTCTCTGAATATAAGTCATTTTTTCGTCTATCGAATCTATTTGCTGCTCTCGGTAGCGGCGTTTTAGAAATTCTGACGAGAGGGTAAAAACGCCGATGAAACTCAACAGAAACAGGACGAAAAACAGACGCTGAAATCTGCTTATAATATTTATTTTCACATGTTTATGACGCAGCACCTTTAGCAGCCAAACGAACAGCCACACAATCAAGTAGCAAATCATAAAACCATAGGAGAAGTAAATAACATAATTTCCCCACTTATGGTTCTGTAAATCAGTAACTACCGCCACAGCAGAGCCATCTTTTTCTCTGAAAACATAATTGTGGCGTCCGTTATACAAAAACTCACCGCCCTCACTGCTAACTCCTGTTAGCCAAGACGTTGTAGACGGATATACCAGCCGCCCGCTTGATTCGGACAGGTTGCCGTCAAGGTATTTTGCTGTCGCTATTTTCTGATTAGTATTCTCTTTTTTATCATTGCCAATCAATATGTCGGGGAAACTGTAACTTCTGAACCCGCGTGCAGGCTCAAGATTCAGAACCAGAGACAACTCCGTGTCAATATCAAAAATTCCGACAAAAGAGGAGGTATTTTCCGGCGAAGAAATCTGATAGAACGCGCTCAATGCAATCTGTGAGCCATATTCGTTAATTAAATTAATATAGTTGTTAACATCAACAGAATTTTTCCGATAGACGGCAATCGTTGCTTCATAGTTAGTTAAATTGTCGGTCAAATATTTTTCCTCAAAATAACGTTCTGCTTCGTAGGTCAAATTGCGGTCGCCGACAAGTTTTTTGAGCATCGGGTCATCATCTATTTGCACTCCCAATTTAACCAACTGTGCCTGTTGAGACTGCGTTTGGTCTGCATTGGTCGACAAAATATTTTCGGCAATCATACGAAAATATTTTGTTCGATTCTCTTTTTCCAAATAAAAAATACTGAGAGCAATCAGTCCTGTCATTATAAATATATATATGATATTCAGCATATTAGAATAAATATAAAGACTCTTGTTGAAGTGCAGGGCAAACAAAAACATTGTTAGGAAAATAGCAAACGAGCCGCAAAGCAGCGCCGCAAACGGGCGTTGAAAAACACTCGAATAAAGCAAAAAGGCGCCCAAAAAAATCAGATTTACGATGACAACCACCAGATAGTCGCGGGCAGTTTCTACCCATGCAAACAACTTGAAAAACAGAAAGATAAAGCCCACGCCCCACAGGGCAAAAAGCAAGTACATCAAAAATCGCGTGAAAGTAAAATCATCGAGTTTGAGGATGGAAATCTGCATTGCCGAATTGAGAACAATATTGCTCAAAATGCTGTGAAACAGCAAAAAACAACCGAAAAACAGTAATTGCCCCGGCGCTATTGCCAGTTTGTATCTTCTGAAAAACGCTGCCGTATCTACAAAACCGAGCAGATAAAATGTTGATATACAATAAAAAGTAAAGACAGATAAAACTCCTGTATTTTTCCAGAAATTGCCTGCCGCGTACCCGTTAAATAGCAGTGTTGCACCGCCAAAAAAGCCTTCGGGCGCCTGATAATACATTATAAGAAATGTCAGAAAACCAAACAGCAAGGCGAGAAGCGAAAAGTTCTGCGGCGAAATATTTTTTTTGCCTGAAAACTTGGGAATCAGCGCATAACCAGCATAAAACACGATAAAGAAAAGTAGAAATGCAAAATAGGATGCTAAAAGCCAAGCATTGTTGAAAATAGGCTTAACCGGCATCTGCAAGGAGAAAAGATAATTGCCGTTGACATCTTTAACAGAATAAATATCCTCCACATTGCCCTGCATTATTGCTACATTGGCGTTGGTGCGAAACTCGCTCACAAAACTGTTGCGAAGTGTCTCTGTTTCAGTAGAATAGGAATATTTCAGCAGAATAAGCGCAACAAATTTCACGTCGCCGTGTGAGCGACAGATATAGACGCAATTATTGTTCGGCATTTTGATATATTTTGTCGTATTCTCCTGAAAATCAATGCCATTGTTAGGAACTATCTGATTGTTGGACCAGAACGCAATGCGATTATTTTTATATACATAGTAAATAATTTCATTCCCCTGAAAATCAGGCATTTCGAGCGAACTAAGCGTGCTGTCCCGTTCAATTTGTTTTTCAAAATTTGCAAGCGTTTGCATCGCCTGCGCCTCCTTTTGACTGAATACTTTTTGAAATTTCCGAATATTGACCACGTAGCGCGGCGACACTTCATAAATCCCAAAAAATGTCTTTGCGGCAACAAAAAATGCAAGCGCAAAGACGGCAAACCAAAGCGCTGATTTATATCGAGTTATGATTTTCATCGGTCGCTGCTTGAAACGTTCATTCGTTTAATCGTGCTATAATTGTTTCATTTCCAACTGTTTTATCTCCGTTTTCAACATAGATTTCGGTATCAGGCGGGAAGAACATATCAACTCGCGAGCCGAATTTTATGAACCCCAAATGTTCGTTAATGCGACATTCTCTTCCTTCTTTGGCGTATGTAACTATGCGCCGCGCTATTGCTCCTGCTATCTGGCGCACCAGAATCTGTGTGCCGCTATGTGTCTGTATCAAAACAGACGACCGTTCGTTTTCCGTACTCGATTTTGGGAAATACGCACCATGATGGCTGCCCGAATGATGCGCAGTTTTCAACACTTTGCCACAAACGGGATACCAGTTGGCATGAACATTAAAAACGGACATGAAAATTGATACTTGCAAGCGGCTTTCACCGCCAAAAAACTCGTGCTCGCTGGTCGGCTCTACTGCAACAACAGTGCCGTCAGCAGGGGCAACAACCAGATTCTCATCGTCAATTTCTATAATGCGCGAAGGATTGCGAAAAAAATATGCAAAAAACGCAAAAATTGCTCCCGAAATTACCGTATTGATGATAAATGTTTTACCTGAATAGCGAATACTAACCAAAAAATTGAACGCAAAAAGCCCAAACAGCAATATCAGCAAAATAATTCGCCCTTCTTTATGTATGCGTATGCGTTTCATTCGTACAACAGAGTGTTCTTCATATTAATATTTAAAAAAAAAAAAAAAATAATACTTTTTTTTTATCTATTGAGTAAGGGGTTGTCTCAAAAGTCAAAGTTTCTTTACCACAAAGGGCACAATACTTGTCCCGCCAAAGCGGGAGGTTTCACAATGAACACAAAGCGCTGGTTTTCAACATCTATTCTTTGTGGT
>JAISWT010000230.1 GCA_031271005.1 Prevotellaceae bacterium
TAAAATGTCCTTCGTAATGCCTCAATTCTCGTTCTATATCAGATAATTGGGTATAAAACTCGTCATTTTTGGCATCTTTCGCCTTGTGTAAATCCTTATTTGTTGAAACTCTTGCCATAATTACAATTTTTTACAAAATTACATGAAAAAACTCAGTTTTTCAAGCGCGTGAGATAAAAATCAAGACCACCGAGTTTTGCTTACGTCCGTACTTTTACGTACAATTGCTATCTTTGTAGTTTTAAATTAATAATTGTATAGCAATCTAAAAAAAAGCGTTGATAACCAAAACCTGATTATCAACGCTTTATTAGTGATCCATCTGGGGCTCGAACCCAGGACCCCATCCTTAAAAGGGATGTGCTCTACCTGCTGAGCTAATGAATCTAAAACTTATGCTTGAAAAAGCGGCTGCAAAGGTACAACTTTTTGATAAAATATAAAAATATTATTGCAAAAAAAATGATATAATTTTGTGCTTTTGTTTGTAATATATTAATAATCACAATTTTACAAACTAAATTTTTTAAAAAAAATATATAAACAACTGCAATTAATTTTGCGCAAAACAAAATTTTACGCAAAAAGAATAATGTTTCTCCGTAAATTTTGCGATACATTTTGCTGCGTTTGTGTGTAAATTGAATATTTTATACTAACTTTGCATCCTGAAAATAAAAAAGATGGACACCAAGCGACAACAAAAAATTTCGCGCCTGCTGCAAAAAGAATTGAGTACAATTTTTCTTGACTATGCGCGAAAATTTGCGGCAGGAACGTTGATTTCGGCTACTCACGTGCGTGTAAGCCCCGATTTGAGCGTTGCAAGCGTGCAAATTAGCATTTTTCCAAGCGAAAAAGCGAAAGAAATTATAGAAAAAATAAGTACAGACAACAGGCAAATCAGGTTTTTGCTGGGCAGCAAAGTGCGCTATCAACTGCGCATAATCCCCGAACTCACTTTTCACATAGACGATACGCTTGACTATCTCGAAAATATTGACCGACTGTTGAAGGCAGACCCGCCAAGCCCGCTCAGCGAAGACGAAAACCTGCAAACATAGAAAAAAATGACTGGAAAAACCGACTGCATATTCAGTCTAAACATTTGAACCGGAATTAAATATATTATTAAAAAATAAAAATTACATAAAAAATGCAAAAAATTTTAACAAGTTTGGGAGTTTTATTCGTAGCCGCAATGCTATTCGCCTCATGTGAAGGTCCGATGGGTCCTGCGGGAAAAGACTCGTCTAAAATGATTTTGGATTACAAAATACCAAAAAGCGCATGGCAGCCTGTTTATGACAATAATAATCTTTTTTTGTATTATCAGTGTTTTATTAAAGAGCCTGAATTGACTTCCGAAATTTACAACAATGGTGGCATGGTGGCTTATCTCGAAGTAAATGAAGGTGGAGTAATGGTGCAAAAAATGCTGCCTTACATTATTGTAGGCGAAGACAATCTTGGAACTTACTCCTGGTACATCGACTGTGATTACACTGTGGGCGAAATTGGTTTTTACATCAAAAACTCGGTCTTTCTCGAAGAGTTGCCGTATATGAGTTCAGGCACAATGAATTTCAGAGTTATTTATCTGTGGTAGAACAAATAAGGGAACTTTCAAAAAATCAGGATTCCCCCCAAAAATACTTAATTTTTAATTGAACTAATCAACAGTAAGTCCGTCCTGCGAGGTTTCTCTGTACAAACTTGGCAGGTTTTTGCTTGTGCGGTTGCGCCATTGCAAAATTTCGGTCATTTTATAAAAAATCAAATTGTAATTTACGCTTTTTATGTTAATTTTGCAAAAATAAAAAAATCACAAATTTGCTTTAACCAATTTTTAATAAATACATTATGGCAACAGCATTTCAATATCAGGAGATGTTTCCGCATGCACAGCATGACAACACGGAATATTATTTATTGACAAAGGATTTCGTTTCAGAAGCAGACTTTGAAGGGAAAAAAATTCTCAAAGTTGCGCCCGAAGGTCTGACGGCGCTTGCCAAAGCCGCAATGCACGACTGTGCCTTTTTGCTGCGTCCTGCACATCAGGCGCAGGTAGCAAAAATATTGACGGATGCAGAGGCTTCCGACAACGACAAGTACGTGGCGCTCGCGATGTTGCGCAACGCCGAAGTGTCGGCTAAAGGACAGTTGCCTTTTTGTCAGGACACCGGTACGGCAACCGTTTATGCCAAAAAAGGACAGCAGGTTTGGACAGGCGGCGGCGACGAGGAGGCTATTTCGCGCGGGATTTACGAGACTTACACCGAAGACAATTTGCGCTATTCGCAAAACGCGCCCCTGACAATGTACGACGAGGTAAATACAGGTACAAACTTGCCGGCGCAAATAGACATTGTGGCAACAGACGGAGATGAATACAATTTCCTGTTTATAGCCAAAGGCGGCGGCTCGGCAAACAAATCATATCTTTTTCAGGAAACAAAAGCATTGCTCAACCCCGCAAGTTTGGAAAAATTTTTGGGCGACAAACTGAAAACGCTTGGCACGGCTGCCTGTCCGCCCTATCATATTGCCTTTGTAATAGGCGGAACTTCGGCAGATGCGTGCATGAAAACCGTAAAACTCGCATCCACAAAGTATTACGATGAATTACCCACAGAAGGAAATGAGTTTGGGCAGGCTTTCCGTGATATTGAACTGGAGGAGAAAATCCTGAAAATTGCACAGCAGTCGGGCTTCGGAGCGCAATTTGGCGGCAAATATTTTGCGCACGACATTCGCATTGTCCGCTTGCCACGCCACGGCGCAAGTTGCTTCGCAGGAATGGCAGTAAGTTGCTCTGCCGACAGAAATATTAAAGCGAAAATCAATGCTGACGGCTTGTGGATAGAGAAACTGGAAGACAACCCTTCAAAATACATTCCCGAAGAATATCGCAATGCAGGTGAAGGCAATGCGGTAAAAATTGACCTCAACCGACCAATGAAAGAGGTACTGGCAGAACTGACAAAATACCCTGTTTCCACGCGACTGTCCCTGACCGGAACCATTGTTGTGGGGCGCGACATTGCGCACGCCAAGTTAAAAGAACTGATAGACAGCGGACAGGAATTGCCCGAATATGTGAAAAACCATCCGATTTATTACGCCGGACCTGCCAAAACGCCTAAGGGAATGCCTTCGGGCTCGTTTGGACCGACAACGGCAGGCAGAATGGACTCTTATGTTGATTTGTTTCAAAGCGAGGGCGGCAGTATGATAATGATAGCCAAAGGCAATCGCAGTCAGCAGGTTACGGATGCTTGCCAAAAGCATGGCGGATTTTATCTCGGCTCAATCGGAGGACCGGCGGCGATTTTGGCGCAAAATTCAATTAAAAATGTGGAATGTATTGCCTACCCGGAACTCGGAATGGAGGCAATCTGGAAAATAGAAGTAGTTGATTTCCCCGCATTTATACTGGTTGACGACAAAGGCAACGATTTTTTCAAAAAAATACAATCCACTTGTGTTTGCTGAAAATCAGTTTTCAGTTTTCAGAATCACGAATTGTAGGGGGCTGTATCAGAAGTCAAATTTTCTTTACTGCAAAGGGCGCAAAGTGTTGGTTTTCAACATCTATTCCTTGCAATATTTGCGTGGCTCTTTGTGGTAAAACTGACTTTTTGAGACAGTCTCGCTTTTACAAGTTATTAACTTTTTGTTCCTACATCAAATCGTAAAATAAAGCAAGGTTTATATCTTATTGATAATCAAATGATTACAAGATAAATTGTTTTTAGCACATCAGTATTGAAATCATTAAATTCGTCAAATATTGTTTAATATATATAATATCTAATTAATATTTTTTTAATTTTTATAAATCCGCGTTAAAAGGTATTAATTTTATACATAGTAAATAAATTAACATTATCTTTGCAGTTGGAAACAAATAGTCCCCAAACCATGCAGAGAGGGGACTTTCTTGTACAACACATAAAAAAACTCTATTTGAAGTATTTCAGAGGCTTAATTTGTAATTTTTAATTTTTATGGAACAACTTGTTGGTATTCGCGAACTCAACGACCTTATTGAGCGCAAAAGCACGTTTGTAGATGCGCTCACAATGGGTATGAACAAGGTTATTGTAGGGCAAAAGCATTTGGTAGAAAGTCTCCTTGTGGGGCTGCTCAGTGACGGGCATATTCTTTTGGAGGGCGTACCCGGGCTTGCCAAGACCCTGGCAATCAAAACGCTGGCTAATTTGATAGATGCAGATTTCAGCCGCATTCAGTTCACGCCCGACCTGTTGCCCGCCGATGTCATCGGGACGGTGATATACAGCCAGAAAGATGAAAAGTTCAGTGTGCGCAAGGGACCCGTTTTTGCCAATCTTGTCCTTGCAGACGAAATCAATCGCGCTCCTGCAAAGGTGCAAAGTGCGCTGCTGGAAGCGATGCAGGAACGGCAAGTTACTATTGGCGACAGCACTTTCGCTCTGGGCGACCCCTTCCTCGTACTTGCCACGCAAAACCCGATTGAGCAGGAAGGCACCTATCCGCTGCCGGAGGCACAGGTGGACAGGTTTATGCTGAAAGTAGTGATTGACTATCCGAAAAAAGACGAGGAGAAACTCATTATCCGTCAAAATCTTGCAAAAGAGATGCCGCGCCTGTCGCCGGCGCTGACACCTGCCGATATTATTGCCGCACGAGACGTGGTACGCAAAGTTTATATTGACGAAAAAATTGAACGATATATTGTTGATTTAGTGTTTGCCACGCGCTTCCCCAAAGATTACGGGTTGGATAACTTGCAGGATATGATTGCTTTCGGCGCTTCTCCGCGTGCGTCTATAAATCTGGCTTTGGCAGCCCGCGCTTATGCTTTTATCAAACGGCGAGGATATGTAATTCCGGAAGATGTTCGCGCGATATGCTACGACGTGCTGCGACACCGCATCGGTTTAAGTTACGAAGCAGAAGCAAATAATATGACTTCCGAAGAGATGATAACCGAAATACTGAATGTGGTGGAAGTGCCGTAAATAATTAATAATTTATGTAAAAAAAAAGACAATTTTTTGTCTAACTTTTTGCAAATTCTTTAAATATACTTTTGCACAACCCACAAAATACAATATGAGTACGACACAAAACATAAGTTCTCAAACGGATTACAGCCAATTTCTGGTAGAGATAAAGGAGCGCATTCACCGCAGCCGTTACGAAGCGGCAAAAACAGTGAATTGCGTCTGTGGTCAATGGCACAGTATTACGCTGAATATCAGGGAAATGAAATTCTCCAACCATTAGTTGGAGAAATTAGTTGGTCGAAACATTTGGTAATTATGTCGAAGTGTAAGGACTTGCAGGAAAGGCAGTTATTTATTTTGGCAACGAAAAAATTCGGTTGAACAAAAGACATTTTGATTTATC
>JAISWT010000009.1 GCA_031271005.1 Prevotellaceae bacterium
CTCATTGCCGCAGGCGGCATCGCAACCGGCGAACAGATGCTCGCAGCGCTGGCGCTTGGCGCCGAAGGCGTTCAGACAGGAACGCGCTTTGCCCTCACCAAAGAAAGTTCTGCACACGAAAACTTCAAAAACCTCTGCCTTTCGCTCGAAGAAGGAGATACAAAACTGTTACTCAAAAAGCTCTCCCCTACCCGACTTGCAAAAAGCGCCTTCAAAACCGCCGTAGAAGAAGCCGAAGCCGCAGGAGCAACGACCGAACAACTGACTGCCCTGCTGGGAAAAGGGCGTGCAAAGAAAGGCATTTTCGAAGGTGATCTGAACGAAGGGCTAATCGAAATCGGACAGGCGGCGGCGCTCCTGAAACGGCAGGAAACGGTAGAAGAAGTGATGTCGGACCTGATAACATCATACAGGGAAGCGGTCTCAAAAGTGGGGAACTTTGAAATTTATTAGTGCGGAATTTTTGGCAATATGACAGAATAAGGGTATTTTTGTGGGAAAATAAGTGCAATGAAGGAAATTTTAACAATCAAAGAAGCAAGCGAATGGGCAAGCGGTTATATTGGCAAAAATGGCTCTGCGCAAATTATGCGGTTAGAATTAGAGGATTATTACAACAAAATTTTGACTTTAAGAGAGAAAAAAATAAAGACCGAAATAATTCTTGGGGATTGTAAGGACGAATTAAAAAAAATTGCTGATAATTCCATTGATTTGATAGTCACTTCACCACCCTATGCCGATCGCAGAAAAAATACTTATGGCGGTATAACGCCTGATAAATATGTCGATTGGTTTTTGCCGAGAAGTAAAGAAATGTTGCGAGTTTTAAAGCCTGACGGGACATTTGTTCTAAATATTAAAGAAAAGGCAGAAAATGGCGAACGAAGCACTTATGTAATGGAATTGATTTTGGCATTGCGGAAACAAGGTTGGCTTTGGACAGAAGAATTTATTTGGCATAAAAAAAATTCATATCCGGGGAAATGGTCGAATCGTTTCCGCGATGCATGGGAAAGACTGTTGCAATTCAACAAAACGAAAAAGTTTAATATGTATCAGGATGCTGTGAAGGTTCCAATTGGCGATTGGGCAAATGACAGATTGAAAAATTTAAGCGAAACGGACAAAATCCGTGATAATGCAAAAAATGGCAGCGGTTTCGGGAAAAACATATCCAATTGGTTAGGAAAAGATACGGTTTATCCCGACAATGTCCTGTATTTATCAACCGAATGTAATAATAAAAATCATAGTGCGGCATTTCCTGATGCTCTGCCCGAATGGTTTATAAAACTCTTTACAAAAGAAGGCGATACTGTTTTAGATCCGTTTGCAGGTTCGGGAACAACATTAAGAGTAGCGAAAAAAATGGCTCGAAATTCAATCGGAATAGAAATTTTACCGGAGTATGTTGGTTTAGCCAAATTCCAAATAAACGAGAAACAATTAAACTTATTTTGAAAATGAAGAAATTAAATATTTCGGACGTAACCCAATATGTTGAGAATAATATAGATTATTTTCATCAGAAAAGATATGATGCCATTAATAAATTGAAATTAAACACAATTTTGAAAAAGAAGAATACCTATTTGTTCAAAGCAAAATCCGTCCAAACGGCAGGTGAAATAGTAAAAGATTTGACGGATGCTTTTTTATCGTCCCGCGATGAAACAATTTTTGGCAACTGGCTGGAAGGTTTGGCTTTTGTAAATCAAAAAGTATATGGAGGATGGAAATCAGGAATAACAGGTATAGATTTAGAATTTGATAAGGAAAATATCCGATATATTGTAAGTATAAAATCAGGCCCAAATTGGGGAAATTCAAGTCAAGTTAAAAAAATGAGATCCGATTTTGTTACTGCAAAAAAGACTTTACGAACAAGCAATTCAAAATTAAGTATGGAAGCCATTAACGGTTGTTGTTATGGAATAGAAGACAAACCTGACAAAGGCGACTATTTCAAACTTTGCGGACAGGAATTTTGGGCTTTTATATCCGGTAATGAAAATTTGTATCTCGAAATAATCGAACCTCTGGGAAATAAGGTCAAAGAACGAAACGAGGATTTTCAAAATATTTATATTCAGATTATAAACAAATTTACAGCTCAATTCATCAAAGATTTTTGCAAAGAAAATGGCGAAATCAACTGGATAAAATTAGTTGAATTTAATTCAGGGAAAAAATTAAAATAATTCTATATAACAACAGCATGAAAACAAAAACATTATTGATTATCAGTTTAGCCGCTATTGTCCCCATTATGGAAACAATAGCGCAGGAAAATGGACGCAAGCACGAAATTTCAATCGGTGCGGGGATTTGGAGTACAGGAAATCTGGCATTTACCCTAAGCGATGCTTTTATTAACGCTATTGATATTGCAGGCGACGTACAACTTGAAAACCGGAGCGCTTCACCTGTTTACCATGTCAGTTATAAACATTTTCCAAACCGGAAACTTGCTATCGGCGTTACCCTTGCAGCCGGCACGGAAAAAGCAACCGGAAGGGATGAAAATCAGCACAATGGAAAATTGAAAAGATCCTATGCCAATATAGCGATTGAACCTGCATATTATTACCTGAACAGGGAAAAATTCAAGTTATACGGACTTGTCGGCGTGGGTTTGCTGTATTTATACCAAAATTACACGCCCAATAACGGAAAAGAAAAGGACCAATCGCTGTATGCGGCCGATTTCCAAGTAACCCCGATAGGCATCAAGGTCGGAAACGCGATTGGAGGCTACCTTGAAGCCGGTATCGGATACAAGGGAATCATTTCGTGCGGATTCTTTTGCAGATTTTAA
>JAISWT010000146.1 GCA_031271005.1 Prevotellaceae bacterium
TAATAAAATATTACGGCACGGCTGGCAAAAAGCGGTTGCAAAGCGAATGGGAGTGCATCACAACACCATTTATAACATATTGCAACAGGGTGAAACGCACCCAAAATACGCGAAAATGATGATGATAGCAAAAAATCTTTAACTATGGAAAACGCAGTATTTTTCTATAAAAATCAAATAGCCATATCTGCCTTTTTAATGATGTCCATCGTGTATGAGGCATCTGATGAGAAAAGCAAAATGATTAGATATAGCGCGGACGTGCAACGCGGAAAGTTGCAGGTTCTGCGGCGTGGCGGCGGTATGGGAAATAATGCTTTGGTATGCTACGAAAATTTGCCAGACGATTATAAGGCAAAAATTCAGAGAGTAATACCCGACCCTTTCAAGGCGGCGCAAAGAAACGAGGTTGAGGCGTTGATAGAGCATAACGGTGCTATAAGTGATTTTTACAGCGAATACGAGGTTGAGGAGGGAGTTAAATTAAAATCTATCAGGGTGCGCGAGTATTATAACAACGCCATTGTGATGGTTGCTCTCGGCAAACTTTACAGAGAGAAGAGGAGTTATAAAAAAGTGCTAAAAATCCGTCAGTTTTGGAAATGGGCTGCGCAGCAGGTAACGGACCTTGACCGCACAAAATACGCGCATAATTTGCCGTTAAACCCTCTAAAACTGCAACATAAGTACAATGCTTTTTTTGACGCAACGCAATTTTCCGATAATTTTTCTTACAACTTGGAGTCGGTTATGAAACTTGGCAGATTTGGGGTGAAAACAGCTGCGAAAGTAAAAGACGAGATACAGGAGAGCGTTTTGTTTGAACTCTTGAAAAACAATGTAGATGACGTACTTGTTTGCGACCTGTACAATTACAAGGCAAAACAGGAGGGATGGAAAGCAATCACGGCGTCATCCGTTGGCAACTGGCGCGTTAAATGGCAAATGGAACTTCACGCGGCGCGTTACGGGACAACATCTTTTTACAACAAGGTGGCGATGCAGCACAAGCGCAAACGCCCCGAATTTCCCCTTTATTATTGGACAATGGACGGCTGGGACGCTGAGCTTTATTATCAGGAAACAAAAATTGATAAAAACGGACACAGCGTAACGACTTACAACAACCGCGCGACAATCTACATTGTACTTGACGCGAGCATAAATTACCCGATTGGTTTTGCCGTAGGCAAATCCGAAAACGGCGAATTAATAAAGGCGGCGATGAAAAATGCGGTTAATCACACGGCTCAATTATTCGGTCAAAGGTACAGCCCGCAACAGTTGCAGAGCGACCGATTTGGCATAAAGAAAATAACTGATTTGTCTGAAAAAGGTTATACAAATAATTTCACGCCCGCCAGGGCAAAAAACGCAAAGGCAAAGGTAGTTGAGCCGTACAATCTTTATTTGAATAAGACATATTGTAGAATGTTTGCAAATTGGAGCGGTTTCGGCGTTAAAACGAGCAATGACAGACAGCCGAATGCTGAAATTTTGAATTTAAACAAAAAATCGTTTCCGACTTACGAGGATTTAGTAAAGCAGTTGGAGCAGATAATTGCCTTTGAAAGGGGTAAAAAAATGGAGCAGTATTTATCACTTTGGAGCGTGATGCCGATAGAAACCCGTTTGCCGATGAGTGATGAAAAATATCTGCTTATGTTTGGCAAAAGCAGCGCAGAACGCGAATTAAAAGGCGGCAATGACGGCAGAATACTTTTGCAGGGCAACGGATTGATATTGACGCTGAACGGACAAAAATATACTTATGATTGCTTTGATATTGAGTTTCGCCGAAACGCTGCTACACGCTGGGAAATTTATTTTGATGAGCAGGATATGAGCCACGCGGTTGCGGTGAATGAAGACGGCACGCGGCGGTTTATGCTGGAGGAAAAATACACGGAGGGAATGGATGATGTAAGCCGCACTTACAAGGATATTGAGCAGGGCAGAAAAATAGAAAGGTTTAACAAACAACTACAAGAGCATATTATTGATTTTCACGCCAAAATGGAAAAGAATGTTAAACAAACAGGTGCGCCGAAACTTATTGAAAGTTTATTTGTTGGCGCGAGCAGTGATAAGGAATTTATCGCCCATGCGGTTGAGAGCGAAAAAACATTGCTCACGGACAGCAAAGGGCAGCACAAACAAAACCGTTATTTAGAGCACGAAAAACGGCGTTATGCAGAGGTGGAGATGATGGAGCAGGAGCAGGAATGCTACGTGGATTTGTATTAAAAATTTGAAAATACAAAAATACAAGAATTTAATTTTACATTTTCAAATCATCAAATTTAAAAATGTAAAATTCTAATTTATAAATTTTTTTAAAAACTATCACAAATGGAAATTATTAAAAAACAGAACATTAGCAACTCTTTGAAGAGTTATGTTGAGAGGTACGATTCTCAAAACAGGGCGGCGCAGTCATTGAAGAACGTAAGCGCGGCAACAGTCAATCAAATTCTTAACGGCAAATGGGATTTGATTAGCGATGAGATGTGGCGCAATGTTGCCTCTCAAATCGGTTACAAGGACGAGAAATGGAATGCGGTACAAACAGCCGACTACAATCTGCTAACCTCCATTCTTTGCGATGTAAAGGAAAATGCCCTTGTGCTCGCTATAACGGGCAATGCGGGCAGCGGCAAAACGTTTTGCTGCAAAAATTTCACCGAAAGCAACAAGAACGTGTATCACATTGTTTGTAATGATTTTTGGAACTCAAAAAATTTTATGAGCGAGTTGCTCTCCGCCATCGGTCGCGAGAGCAGCGGAATGAACATCGGTGAAATGATGAACGAAGCTGTTAGGACTTTGAAAACACAGGAGAAGCCGCTAATCATACTTGACGAGGCGGACAAATTAAAGGACAAAGTGCTTTACCTCTTTATTTCGCTCTACAACTTGATTGAGGACGAATGCGGGATTGTCCTCATCGCAACCAACCACCTCGAAAAACGCTTGCGTAACGGCGTAAAACTTAACCGCAAGGGCTTTAATGAAATATGGTCGCGCATCGGGCGCAAATGCGTACAACTGAAAGGCGTTACAAGCGCGGATATTGTGGCTGTTTGCGAGATGAACGGCGTTGCTGAACGTAACGACATTAGCGACATTATCGCGGACTCTGAAAGCGATTTGCGCCGAGTAAAAAGGAGAATTCACGCAACACTCAAAAAAAAGAGCAATAAATAGAGACATAAAAGACGAAAAAGCATTAAAATAAAACTTTCAAAATGGCATCTTTAAACACTATAAAAAAGGCGCAGATAGTTAAAAGCATGGTTTCTTATAACTACAAAGCTGGCAGGCAGGACAAGTGCAAATTACAGGCATACAGAAATGTTATCAACAAGCAATTTCCGATGTCAGAGCGCACTTTTTGGCGATTGTTGAGTTTGGCACAAAGCGAGAAAATAAAAGACTTTAATAATAAAGATAATTCAAAAATTGACTTCAATGAAACGAGCACTAACTATAAAAGACATTGAAAATTTTAAGCCAACGGAATTAAATTTTACGGGCGATTGGCTTGACGGTATCGGCCGTCCTGAACAAACGGGTGTCTGGCTTATCTGGGGAAATTCTGGGCAGGGCAAAACATTTTTCGCGATGCAGATGGCGAAATACCTTTCAAATTTTGTGAAAGTTTGCTACAATTCGCTCGAAGAGGGCTTGTCAAAGTCAGTCAAAGACGCGGTTATAAAAGTGAATTTTAACAAAGAAAGGAATTTTATCCTGCTTGATAAAGAGCCGATTAAAGAACTTATAGAGCGTTTAAAAAGACGCAAATCACCGAAAGCAGTAATAATTGACTCCATTCAATACTCGGGTTTAACCTACTTTCAGGTGATAAAACTCAAAGAGATGTTTCCAAAAAAAATATTTATCTACGTCAGCCACGCGGAGGGTGCAGAGCCGAAAGGCAACATTGCAAAATCGGTCAGATTTGATGCAAATGTAAAAATATATGTATCTGAATTTCAGGCGCAAATTACAAGCCGTTACGGCGGCGGAAAACCATACATAATTTGGGCGGACAGAGTTAATAAACTTTCTTAATTTAAAAAAAATGGCAAAAGAAACAGTATTTTACAAGGCAAAAAGCACGGCGGGGCTGATAAAAAAATATCATGTACTGTGCGGTCAGCAGGGCATTGATGCAGAGCAACGCGAATTTTTGCTCGTGAGCAATTACGGAGTTACAAGCAGCAAGGACTTGAATTACAGTCATCTGCTCGAACTCGTGCAGTTGCTCGAAAGGAACGGCGCAACGCCAGAGCGTTCAGAAATGGACGTATGGCGCAAGCGGTTGATGGGCGCGATTGGCGGCTGGCTGAGGTCTATCGGCAGGGCGGCAGACGGCAATGCAATTAAAGCAATCGCCTGCCGCGCGGCAAAGGTCAAAAACTTTAACAAAATACCTCTCGAACAACTTCGGGGACTTTACAACGCTTTCAATAACTACAAAAAAGATATGAAAAGCGTGAATGAATTAACAATGGAGTTTTTAACAATTAACAATTAAAAATAAACAATGAAAAAAATCTTAAAAAACATCGCCACAATAGTGGCATCGGGCATCGGCGGCATCGCGCTGATGATAGACACAGATGTAACGCCATTCGGCTACTGCCTGTTGTCTTACGGCATTGCTTTCGC
>JAISWT010000014.1 GCA_031271005.1 Prevotellaceae bacterium
GTCGTTGGACTTCATTTTCAAAATGCTCATTTACATTAGTAAACTGCGCTTTTGAAAACTTGTCCGCCTAAAATAATCTAATTTTTAGGAGTTCCCTATGATGATAATCTAACCACAAAATTCACAATATTCCATTAATAATGTACGGGGCTGTCTCAAAAGTATTTTTTCTTGTGATTGCCTCTTTTTTTTATGAACGGGAACTCCTGAAAATTGGTTATTTGATATTATTCTCCCGCTTTGGCGGGAGGTTTCACAAAGAACACAAAGCGCCGGTTTTCAACATCTATCCTTTGTATTCTTTGTGATAAAATTAACTTTTGAGACGGTCTCGTACATTGCTAATTGCTATCTGCTAATTGCTATTTGCTATTTGCTATTTGCTAATTGTTTATGATTTTGTAAGTTTTTCCGTCAATTCTGACGAAATAAATTCCCTGCGGCAAATCATTGATAATTAGTTGATTGTTATTGAAATTATTATTAAAATAAATATTCTTTCCGTCTATTGTAAACAGTTCTGCCGATTTCAAGATTTCACTTGATTCTATAGTTATACAATTTTTATTGGAATAGATTTTAATCTTCTTATTATCAATATTTTGCACCTCGGTTTGCGTTCCGGGGATTACGAGTTCGGTTATGCCTGTAACCGTTCCGTCCGTTGCAACATTGAATTGCAGGACAGGGTTTTCGGGGTTGTAAACATACATTGCGTCATTTATTTTTTTCCATTCTGCGCCGGTTTTTTCGGAGGGTATCCATCCCCAGCAACCGCTGCGCACGTTTACTACGGTTGACCATATCCATTCGGTTTCGGTTTTTTGGACAGGATTTCCTTCGGGGTGTATGCCGTCAGTTTCGTTTGGATACATTGTGTACCACCAGTTTCCGTTGGTTGTTGGCGCTATTGCCTCGTCGTATAGTCGGGTGAAGAAGTCGGGGATGTCGCCCGATTCGAGGAAAATAGTGTTCCCCATGTTATTCGGGTCGGTTTTTGCGCCCGCGCTTTGGTCTGTAACTTTGAGCGTAACAGCAAACTGTTCGTTACTAACCACGACTTCCGTTGTGCCTGTTACAGTTCCGTCTTGGGCAACGGTAAATTCGAGTTGATTATCGTCTCCATAATATAGGATACGTTTGTTTAACTCTGCTGAGCCCAGCGTTTTCATCAGCGGGTTCCATCGGTGCGTCCCGATAGGGGCGTTAAGAGTTATTTGCCAAGTCCAATTGTCAGGATTTTTCAGCAACATACCGTCTGGGGTAATGCCCGAATTGTTGTACATCGGAAACCACCAGTCGTCTGTGCTGCGCGGGTTTTCGGCTTTGATGTTGTCGCTTATCCAACAAATCATGTTCGTTTCGTTATTGTCGTCCACATTATTGGTTCGCGCGCCTGCGGACAAGTCAATTACTTTCAGTGTAACCGTGTGTGTTTGTGCCACAAGATTAATGGTGCAAAAAAGCACGATTGCGGCTGCTAAAAAAATGATTTTTTTCATCTTTAAAATTTATTACTGGTTATTATTTTATTTTATTTTAATTCTCAATTCTCAATTTGTATCAGGCTTCCGGCTTCGATTTTTTTATTTATGAAAATGTAAAAATCGTTTCCTCGTTTTTCTGTGATAATGTCTGTAAAACTCCGATTATCAATTTTTAAATTTAAATTAGACAAATCGGCATTTTCAAATTTTAGTACCGGGTTTATAATGTTTTTGGAAAAAACGACATTGCAAATTCCTTCCGCTTTTTTACTTAAAACGAAAGTTTTTTCTGCATAATCCATTTCCTTAAATTCGCAGTTTTCAGACGTTTGTACTGTTCCTTTGTAGAGCCAAGTCTGCGTGTATTGGGCTGCAATATTGTTTTTATCCATGTCAAGCCCTATGAGCGAGATATAAACTCTGTACTTCCTTCCGTTTGTATCAGTTAGATAGTCGTCAGTCCAGTCGGTATTTTCCATTGCTTCTATTCCGATAACCGAAGAGTGCGAAATTTGCGAGGGAAAATCAGCCATTGACTTGTCGTATCCGTTCAGGTAGGGCTGCCTGTCTGTCGGGAAATGCGACATCTGGTAATGTGTGTTGTGCCATGTGAATTCCGGGGTAATTGCGAGTGGAGCGGTCTGTTTATTGTTTTGGCTGTAGGCGAAGACGCAAAATGGGTTCGGCGCGTTGTTCAAATTCACGGTGTATATTTGCTCTTGCCACGCTTTCACTGTTTCCACATTCAAATTACGTGACGGCAGCAGTTCAAAAGTTGCTTCTTCGGCATTTGACACTTTGAGCGCCGGGCTGCCAAAATGGTCGGCAGGAATGGTGCTGCTGCCCGAAATCACCATCGGCTCGGCGAGTTCGTGGTGGCTCCGGAAGCCGCCATCGGTCTTTTGTCGGAAAGTGATTTTTCGAGTCCCCGTGCCGTCAGGGTAAATTGTATAAATCTCTTCCACTTCGGGTTTCTGATTTCCAGGGGCAGGCAAATTATAGTCGGGGTTTACAAGTGTGTAATCCCATTTTACAACTTTGCGCAGTGGCGAGTTCTCCAAAATCTCCGCTCCCGAAAATCTTTTTAAGCGGTCAGACATTGGCTCAAAGCAGCCCGGAACTCCTTTGTTTGACCATACCTCAACAAATTCGTAACAAAAAGCGAGTTCATTGTTCATTATCCACATCGGAACATAGTTTGCCTCACTCCAAAACACAAATTTGTGTCCCTGCTGTCCTGTTTTTGTGCCTTTATCAAAAGTAATCACAATGGCATCGCCTTTGAAGCCTGCCCAGACAAATTCCCGCCGCGCAGCCGAAAAACTGCTCGTGGCATCTATATCTGACGGCTCAAATTTGTCAATTTTTGTATCAATAAATTTGCTGTGCGTTTTGTCTTTCGTTTTGGTAACGGCAATGGGCGCGACCAAAAATTTCTGCCCCTGTGCGCTCCAGTCTTTACTTTGTGCAAGTTCTACCCAGTCGTTTTTGGTAACTCCGTCAATGTTTTTTTCAACTCCTACGTAAAAATGGAAAAACCCCGAAATTGCGTTGCGCAAAATTTTCACTTTTCCATTTACGGCTGTGAATGGAACTGAATATTGCTCGGCGTTGAGCAGTAGGCAATAGCGGCTCGCGAGTTTGTTTGCAGCAATGGTATTTGTGTTGTCAAGCACGTTGTCGATACCATTTTGTCGGTCTACGGCTTCTATAAGCGGATAATTTCCTTCTAAAACCACAGTTATTGCAGTAAAGTTTCCGAAATCGGGCTTGCCCTCTTTCAAATTTATTACGGCAATTCCGTATCCCGATTTATTTGCAACGTTAGTGCAACTTGTTTCCGCTATAAAATGCCCTTCGGCTATCTGTGGCAAGCATACCCCATAAAGCGCGTTAGTTCCGTACAGGTTGATATTCAGCAGATTATCATCTACGGTAAACGAGCCGTTTGCATTCAAATTCAGCGCTATTGCCTGATATTTATCAACCACTGCTGTATCGTCAGGCGGCGGCAGGGTTGGCGGCGGAGTGTATTTGTCGCCACAGGCATTGCAAAACGTTAGAACACAAAAAATTATATGAGAAAAATTTTTTTTCATTTTTGTAAAATACTGTTATTGTACGATTTTAATTTTATCTGTTTTTTTAAATCACTTTCGGTTGAATTTGATAAAACATTAATTATCAACGATTTATTAGGAATTAATGTAAAATAATTGTCGGAAAAAACATCGTTTTCGTTTTCTGTGTAAAGATAAACGCCCCTTATCAAAGTTTTGGAAATCAGCATTATGGAGAAACCGTCATTGTTTTTGCTTATTTTTATTTCGGGTAAATCATTGGAATACAGATATTTATTTGCATATAAATGATAATAGATATTTGAGGAAATCTCTTTATCTCCCTGTTTTAAAGTTGTTAGTACAAAGCATTGATTTTCAGGTATATCATTGAATATTGCTGCTAAATTTTCTTGGAAAATATCTTCGGCAGAATTGGGCGAAATATTTAACGGGATAGTTTTATCGAAAATTATTTTTCCGTTCACGGTCATTGCGGTTACTTGCAAATTAGCCTTCGTGTTTGTCAACAGGTCGCTTATAACTTTGATTTTCAGTTTGTTATCATCATAATATGGTGACACTAAAATATCGGCGTATGCTTTTTTTGCATAATATTGCAACGCTTTCCATCTCCCGTAGTAGTCAATACTTGCCCACGAAGCCGCCTGCCAGCAATCGTTGAGTTGCCAAAAGAGCGTACCCATACAATATGGCTTGCTGCGGCGATGACTTTCCATTGCCACCTTCACAATTTCTGCCTGCTGAAACTGACTCATATATACAAAGTCCTGAAAATCAGCAGGTACAGTAAAGTATTTTTCCATGTAACCCGACATCATCCTGTTTCCGAAATGCGGGTCGCCTGTTTCATCGTCTTTTGCGCGTTGGTGCGCAAGCATTACCGGCGAGTCCAAAGTCCAATCGCGGGGCGACGAAAATTTCTTGATTGTAAACATATCCGGGTAGGACTGGAAGCCGTATTCGCTCATGAAACGTCCTGTATTTTTGAGATAATCTTCAACCTCGGCTCCCTTCCACACACTCCACAAATGCACATCGCCCATGTTGTAGCCAATTTTATTGTAGCCGGTAACGGGCGAGGTGGGGTGATAGTATCGCGAAGGATCAACACTTTGAATCGCCGCAGGAATCAGGTTGTAAAACAGTTTTTGCAAATTCCCCTGATAAATGTCATCGTGTTGTGGGGTCATGTTTGTGCGCCAGCCCCATTGATAATACGAAATTTCGTTTTCGTTATTGCCGTTCCACAGCGCGATACAAGGATGGTTTCGCAGACGGCGAACATTGTCAATCACCTCATTCTCAACTGTTTGCAAATATTTTTCATCGGCAGGAAACATTCCACAGGCAAACATCATATCTTGCCACACAAGAATACCTGAACTGTCGCACAGTTGGTAAAAAATGTTGTTTTCGTAGATGCCGCCTCCCCACACACGCAGCATATTCATATTTGCATCGGCTGCCGAACGGATAAAATGTTCGTATTTTTCGGGCGTTACACGGTTGATGAAATTGTCGAGCGGTATCCAGTTTGCGCCTTTCATAAAAATATCTTTACCATTGAGGCGTACGGACATGCTTTGCCCTGCTTCGTCTTTTTGGCGAATTATTTCAACAGTTCTGATACCTGTTGTTATTGTTGTATGTTGCTCATTTACAGAACATTGGAAATTATACAAGGGTTGTTCGCCAATTCCGTTTGTCCACCATATTTTTGCGTTTTTTACATTGAAATCAATTTCTATTTTATTAAAACCTTTTTTTAAATCGAATGTTTTATTTACAAAAATATTGTTTTTATTTTCAATTTTAAAA
>JAISWT010000063.1 GCA_031271005.1 Prevotellaceae bacterium
ATCAGTACAAACACCACGCTCAACTTGTCTATCGGGGCGACTTTTGATACATTGCCCGTTTCCAATGCCTTGAAATAGAATATCCACGAAAGCCCTGTGGCAATCCCCGAAAGCACAAGAAAAATCAGGTTTACCCGCGTAAGTTCTTTTGTCTCTTTGAGTTGTCCGCTGAAAAGCACAATGCCCCACGCCATGAGCAATACAATTCCTGTTCGTACGGCAGTTGCCAAGTTGCCGCTAATGCCCTTCACGCCGACTTTCGCCAAAATTGCTGTTGCCGCGGCAAACAGGGCTGATAATAATGCATAGAGTTTCCACATATTGTCTGAATTTTGATTTTTGAGTGATTTATTTGAATTACTTTGAAAATTAATAGTTATTTTTCTTTTTAAATTCTTCCAGATTTTTTAAAAGATCATTAGAATAGATCGCTGATATAATTTCAGGCTCAATACCATTTTCCTTTTCCTCAAAATCATCTTCGCTAACCAAACCATTTATAAATGTTTCAAAATCTTTGGATAGAAAAGTAATTTTATAATCGTTTTCTTGGTCTATATGAACAATTTGCGGCTCACCATCTTTTCCACATTCGCGATAATCAAGAAATACTGCATCGTGTCCTGCTGACGGACAATTACAAATCCAAATTCCAATTTCAGGGTAACCCCATTCTTTAATTAGATATTGACTTCCATATTCGTCGTCAATGCCATCTTCTACACCTATTCCGCAAATAGTTTCGATTGCAATATGGTCTTCTGCCCACGAAGTAGCGGTTTGTGTTGGAAAACAGGCATTTACCGGAAAACCGCCATTTCTTGTTTTCAACAATTCAATATAAGATCTTGGCAATTTATAACCCAATCGTTTTTCGGCTTTTTCAACCATTTTGTCTGTCAATTTTTTGGGCATTTCCTCTTCTGTGTCCCAAAATGTTTTTAAATCAAAATTTTCAAAATGAATTTTCATATTTTATTCCTTTTATTTTTTATGCCATTTCAAGGCGGTTGATTATTTCAATTTTATTCTTTGCGTTCCTTGCGTATCTTCTTTGCGCTCTTTGCGGTAAAAAAGATTTAACCGCAAAGGGGCGCAAAGGTTTCGCAAAGAGCGCTATAATCCATTTACTACTCTTTTTATTCCATTTTTAAATAATACCGTTTCTGTCATTTTTATGCCCTTTTCGGAGCAGTTAATTATTCAATTTTTTACTTTTATGCCATTTTGGGAAAACAGTATCTTTTCTATGTTTCTGCTAATCATATATTTCAATTTGTTTGGTGTAAATTTGCAATCTCACTGCAAAATTACACTTTATCTTTTGGACCGGCGAAATTTATTTTGTCTAAACTTTGATTTTGAATGACTTATTGTTCTTTTAATGCCAAATGTAATATAGGATAAGGTTTCCCTTCATTATCCCGTTCGGAACGATTTATCACGTAAAATCCCATTTTTTGATAAAATTTTGCGGCTTGTTCATTTTGCTCATTGACATCTACTTTCTTTATTTTCAATGTATTGACTGCATATTTTATTAACAGTGTACCAACTCCTTTTCTCATTTCGTTTGGGGAAACAAACAGCATTTCAATTTTATCTTCCGAAGTTCCCATAAAAGCAAGAATTTTGTTGCGGCTGTCCTTTACTGCATATAAATTTACACTATTAAGACATCTATTTGCAGTACTTTTATAATAAACAATATCTTCTTCCAAAAGGAAATTATGTGTTGCCCTTACCGACAATTCCCATAATTTTATTATTTGCTCATATTCGCTGTCTGATATTTCGACTATTTCTTTATTCATTTTATTTTCTTTTTATGTTCCGTAGGACGTTGTCCTACGCTATTGATTGTACGGCTTTCAGCCGTTTGCCGTGTCGATTTCAATCTTTAGAAATCAGCCCTGATTTTTTTGAGTAAAAAATTGTTTAGCGGACAGCAATAGAAAGGAATATATCAAGGTCAGGAAGAAATCATGTGAATTAAAAAAAAAACGGTACCGGACAAGCGTTAAATTTGTATCGCTTATTCGGTACCGAATATCGGGTTTATTTAATCAGGGGTCAGATTTCGTCTTCTTCGTCTCTGTTATCTCCCCGTTCTGTCCCTACGAGATTACGTTTCATATTCAGGCGTTTTTCGTAATCGTCAAGTGAGTATACAATCAGTTTGTTAAAACTCCGTTGTCCTGTGCCTGCGGGTATAAGATGTCCGCAAATCACGTTTTCCTTCATCCCTTCGAGTTTATCCACTTTAGCATTGATAGCGGCGTCGTTTAGAACTTTTGTGGTTTCCTGAAATGATGCGGCAGACATGAAGCTGTCAGTTTGCAATGCTGCTCTTGTTATGCCCTGCAAAATCTGGTTGGATGTAGCCGGAACAGCGTCTCGTGTAAGCACGGGTTTTCGGTCGCGGCGTTTGAGCATGGAGTTTTCGTCTCGCAGTTTGCGCGGAGTAACTATTTGTCCTACTTTCAAATTATCGGAATCGCCAGCGTCAACAACCACTTTTTTGCCCCAAATGCGGTCGTTTTCTTCCATAAAGTCGTGTTTTCCAACAATTTGTTTTTCGAGGAAGCGAGTGTCGCCCTGGTCTTCAATCTCAACGCGGTTCATCATTTGCCGTACAATTACTTCAAAATGTTTGTCGTTAATTTTCACGCCCTGCAAGCGGTAAACGTCCTGTACTTCGTTGACGATGTAGTCTTGGACTGCTGTCGGTCCCTTGATTGCCAGAATGTCGGCGGGCGTGATAGCGCCATCTGACAGCGGCGTTCCTGCGCGTACATAGTCGTTCTCTTGCACCAGAATTTGCTTCGATAGCGGGATCATATATTTTTTCACTTCGCCCAATTTTGAGGTAATAGAGAGTTCTCTGTTTCCGCGTTTTATTTTTCCGAAATTCACTTCGCCGTCAATTTCTGCCACAACAGCAGGATTTGACGGGTTTCGTGCCTCGAACAATTCGGTAACGCGGGGCAGACCGCCTGTAATGTCGCCTGCTTTACCTACTGCACGCGGAATTTTCACCAGCATTTGTCCTACTTTGATTGTGTCGCCGTCATTAAGTACTAAGTGCGCTCCTACGGGCAGGTTGTATGTTTTTACTATATCGCCGTTTTTGGCAACAATGTGCGCCAAAGGAATTTTTGTGCGGTCTTTGGATTCCACAATAATTTTTTCCTTTAAACCTGTTGCATCATCAGTTTCTGTTTTAAAGGTCTGATTTTCGACAACGGCTTCAAACTTGATTTTTCCTTCGCCTTCGGCAATAATTACTGCATTGAAGGGGTCCCATTCGCAAACGAGCATTCCTTTTGCGCCCATATCTCCGTTATTTACATAGAGTTTAGAGCCGTAAGGCACGTTTTGTGTAGTGAGCGCAATTCCTGTTTTCAAATCAATCAGGCGCATTTCGGTCAAACGGCTAACCACAACCTTGTATTCTTTTCCGTCGTCATCTTTTGCATCTACTGCGCGGAGTTCGTCAAATTCTATTCTGCCGTCATATTTCAGGATGATGTTTGATTCTGCGCCTACGTTTGAGGCTACTCCGCCTACGTGGAAAGTACGCAGGGTTAACTGTGTTCCGGGTTCTCCGATAGACTGCGCAGCAATAACGCCTACAGCCTCGCCCATAGCAACCATTTTGCCTGTTGCAAGATTGCGTCCGTAGCATTTTGCACAAACTCCTTTTTTCGATTCGCAAGTCAGCACCGAGCGAATTTCTATCCGTTCCAATGGCGACTCCTGAATTTGTTTGGCTGTTGTTTCGTTGATTTCGTCTCCTGCGGACACAATCAGTTCACCTGTGAGCGGGTGGTAGATGTCGTGTACCGAAACGCGCCCCAAAATTCTGTCGTACAGCGATGCTACAATGTCCTCACTGTTTTTTATTTCGGTAGCAATAAGTCCGCGCAGCGTTCCGCAGTCCTCTTCGTGGATAATCACGTCGTGCGACACGTCTACAAGTCGGCGGGTTAGATAACCCGCGTCTGCGGTCTTCAGAGCCGTGTCTGCCAGCCCCTTACGTGCGCCGTGCGTTGAGATAAAGTATTCCAGTACGCTCAGCCCTTCCTTAAAGTTCGACAAAATGGGGTTTTCAATAATCTGTCCGCCTTCGGCGCCCGCTTTTTGTGGTTTTGCCATCAGTCCACGCATCCCCGAAAGTTGGCGAATCTGTTCCTTTGAGCCACGCGCGCCCGAATCGAGCATCATGTAGACCGAATTGAACCCCTGGTTGTCTTCGGAAAGTTGTTTCATCAAAATGTTTGATAATTTTGAATTGATGTGTGTCCAAGTATCAATAATTTGATTGTAGCGTTCATTATAAGTAATGAAGCCCATATTATAATTATTCAAAATATCATCAACTTCGGTGTTTCCTTCTTTGAGCAGGTCTTCTTTTTCTTTTGGAATAATAACGTCTCCCAAATTGAATGACAGTCCTCCCTGAAAAGCCATTATGTACCCTAAATCTTTGATGTCGTCAAGGAATTGTGCTGTGCGTGCCACTCCGCAGGTTTCAATTACATTGCCAATGATGTCGCGCAACGATTTTTTGGACAGCAGTTCGTTTATAAATCCCATTTCTTTTGGAACTGACTTATTGAAAATTATACGTCCGATAGTGGTTTCAATCAGTTTTACAACGTGATTTTTATTTTCATCTATGTCTCGTGTGCGTACTTTTACAAGTGCGTGCAGGTCTACCTGTTTTTCGTTGTATGCAATTTCTGCTTCTTCGGGCGAATAAAAAATCAGTCCTTCTCCTTTGGCGCCTTTTCTCGGTTTTGTAATGTAATACAATCCTAAAACCATGTCTTGCGAGGGTACTGTAATAGGCGCACCGTTTGCGGGGTTCAAGATATTGTGTGATGCGAGCATCAGCATTTGCGCCTCCAGAATAGCGGCATTTCCAAGTGGCAGGTGAACAGCCATTTGGTCTCCGTCAAAGTCGGCATTGAATGCGGTGCATGAGAGCGGGTGCAACTGAATAGCCTTCCCTTCAATCATTTTCGGCTGGAACGCCTGAATCCCAAGTCGGTGCAAAGTAGGAGCGCGGTTGAGCAGTACGGGATGTCCTTTCATTACATATTCCAGAATGTCCCAAATAACAGGGTCTTTGCGGTCAATGACTTTTTTTGCGGATTTCACAGTCTTTACAATTCCGCGTTCAATAAGTTTTCTGATAACAAAGGGTTTGTAAAGTTCGGCAGCCATTTCTTTGGGGATACCACATTCGTGCATTTTCAATTCGGGACCTACTACAATCACCGAGCGTGCCGAATAATCGACACGTTTTCCCAAAAGATTTTGGCGGAAGCGTCCCTGTTTTCCTTTCAAACTGTCGGAGAGAGATTTCAGGGGTCGGTTGGAGTCGGTTTTTACTGCAGATGATTTTCTTGAGTTATCCAGAAGCGAGTCCACCGCTTCTTGCAGCATACGTTTTTCGTTTCTGAGTATTACTTCCGGCGCTTTTATTTCAATGAGTCTTTTGAGTCTGTTATTGCGTATAATCACTCTGCGGTATAGGTCGTTGAGGTCAGAGGTTGCGAATCTGCCGCCGTCGAGTGGCACAAGCGGGCGCAAATCGGGAGGAATAACCGGTATCACTTTCAGTATCATCCATTCGGGCCTGTTGCGGTGTCGTGCAGCGCGGAATGCTTCAACAATTTGCAGTCGTTTCAGAGCCTCTGTTTTACGCTGTTGTGAAGTGTCGTTGCTTGCCTTGTTGCGCAGGTCGTATGATAGCATGTCCAAATCCAAGTTTGCCAGCAGGGTGTATATTGCCTCTGCGCCCATTCCTGCGATGAATTTGTTTGGGTCGTTGTCGTCAAGCATCTGGTTTTCGCGCGGCAGCGTTTCCATTATTTGCAGATATTCGTCTTCGTTGAGCAGTTCGCCTTTGGTTATATTTTCGCCGTTTTCCAGTGCGCCTCCCTGAATAATCACATATTTTTCGTAATAAATAATTGCGTCAAGTTTTTTTGCGGGCATTCCCAGCAGGTATCCAATTTTGTTAGGCAGTGAGCGGAAATACCAGATATGCGCCACCGGCACTACTAAATGGATGTGTCCTGTGCGTTCTCTGCGCACCTTTTTTTCGGTAACTTCCACGCCGCATCGGTCGCACACTACGCCTTTGTAGCGGATACGTTTGTATTTTCCGCAGTTACATTCGTAGTCGCGCGTGGGTCCGAAGATGCGCTCGCAGAACAAGCCATCGCGTTCCGGCTTGTAGGTGCGGTAGTTTATCGTTTCGGGTTTTAGCACCTCGCCGTTAGAAAGTTTCAAAACCTCTTCGGGAGATGCCAACCCGATGGATATTGTTTTAAAATCATTTCCTTTTGTTTTATTTTCTACTTTATATGCCATGTTTTGAGTTAATTGTTTTTCTGATTATATTATGTATTTTTTTTTACAGGGAGTTTTTTTGATAATTCATTTAGAAAAAAAGAAAAATTTATTATATGTCTTATTTTTAATGATTTACAAAAATAAAGTTTTTGAAAAGTTAATTTATTCAGAAGTATTTTTTTCGGTACGATACATGGAAAAATCACATGTAAAACGCTGATTGACAACATTTTTTAAACGTAACACATTTCAGGAACGTGTTACGTTTAAAAAACGTTGAAAAACAATTTAATATTTAATATTATGAAACGATACGAAATAAAATTTTGCAAAGATACAATAAATATTTGATATAATATCTTTAAATCTGATTTTTTTTTGGTTTTACCTTCCGAAAATCTTAATTGTGTGTTATAAAAAAATATGGTTATGTTATGATTTCTGTTTGAACGTAAAGGTTATTTTTGCAACAGATTGTTTAAATTATGTCTGTTATTGTTGGTTGTGCGAAAAAGAGCCTTTTCACAAAAGCCCTTTTTCTGCCTGTTGAAGTGAAAAATTGAGAAATTGTTTGTACATTACGAATTCATTGTATATAAAAACTCCTCGTTGTCTCTGGTTCGTTCCATACGTTCTTTGAGAAATTCCATTGCTTCTATGGGGTTCATATCTGCGAGATAACGGCGTAGTATCCACATTCTGTTGAGAGTGTCGCTGTCGAGCAGCAGGTCGTCTCGGCGTGTGCTCGAAGCCAGAATATCAACTGCGGGGAATATGCGTTTGTTTGACAGTCGGCGGTCAAGTTGCAACTCCATATTTCCTGTTCCTTTAAATTCTTCGAAAATGACGTCATCCATTTTAGAGCCTGTATCTGTCAGCGCTGTTGCGATTATTGTAAGCGAGCCTCCGTTCTCAATATTGCGAGCCGCTCCGAAAAATCGTTTTGGTTTGTGTAGCGCCTGTGCATCTACGCCGCCAGAGAGAACTTTGCCTGAGGCTGGTGCAACGGTGTTGTATGCGCGTGCGAGGCGGGTTATGCTGTCGAGTAAAATGACTACGTCCTGCCCACATTCCACCATTCGTTTTGCCTTTTCGTGAACCATGCTTGCTACTTTAACGTGTCGCTCTGCGGGTTCGTCAAAGGTAGATGACACGACTTCGGCATTGACGCTGCGTGCCATGTCGGTAACTTCTTCGGGTCGCTCGTCAATGAGCAGTATTATCATGTATATTTCTGGATGGTTGAGCGCTATTGCGTTGGCTATCTCTTTGAGCAACACGGTTTTACCTGTTTTGGGCTGTGCTACTATCAGTCCGCGCTGCCCTTTTCCTATCGGCGAGAACAAATCGACTATTCGCACGGACAACATATCGTTGCTTCCGGTGCACAGTTGAAATTTTTCGTTTGGGAACAGCGGTGTCAGATGCTCGAAAGGCAGGCGGTCGCGCACGTATTCGGGTGAGCGTCCGTTGATTGATGTTACGCGGATGAGGGGGAAATATTTTTCGCCTTCTTTTGGCGGACGAATAGGTCCGGTTACTGTGTCGCCTGTTTTCAGCCCGAAGAGTTTTATTTGCGACTGCGAAACGTATATGTCGTCAGGTGAATTTAGATAGTTATAATCTGCCGAGCGCAAAAATCCGTATCCGTCCTGCATCATTTCGAGTGTGCCGGTGCCTTCGAGGATACCTTCAAAGTCGTATTGATTTTCGCGTCTGTTGTTGTTTTTGCTGCTGCGATTATTGCTATTATTATTGTTGTTGTTATTATTATTGTTATTGTTGTTGTTGTTACTGTTATTATTATTATTGTGGTGATTATTAGCGTTTTGCTGCGATTTGTTCTGGTTCTGGTTTGAACTTTGTTTTTGCTGCCGGTTTTGCCTGTTTTGCTGAATTTGTTTATCTTCGGGCTGTTGTGTCTGTGTTTGTGTCTGCGGCAGTTCGGCTGTTTTTTCGGTGTTCTGCTCGGCATTTGCATTTTCAGCATCGAGTGTAGTGTGCTCTTTTTGCTTGATTATCACCATTTTACGTTTCCCTTTTTTTGTGTTTTCAGGCTGTACTTCTGTGTTCTCGGTTTCTGTTTGTGGCGCAATCGGCGGCAATTCGGCAGGCGTTTGTGTGGCAACCGTTTCCGGTGGGTTGTTTTTTTTCTGCTTCCCGTGTTTGTTTTTTTGCTTTTTGGGCTGTTCGGGTTGCGTTGCCGGTTTATTTGCATTGTCTTCCGGCGCTTGTTGCGGCGCTTGTTGCGTTGGCGTTTGGTTTTGCTTTAACTCAACTTGCGCGGGTGGGGTATTTTCTGTTTTTTCAGCATTTTGCTGTCGCTTGTTTTTACCTTTTTTACGCTGTTGTTGCTGTTGTGGCTGTTGTTGCTTGTTGTCGGGGGCAGATTTGTCGCTCTCCGATTTGGGCTGTGAATTGGCAATTGCCTGATGGTCGAGAATATCGTAAATCAGTTTCTCTTTGTTCACAAAATTGTAGGTACGGATGCCCAATTCGGTAGCAATAGCACGCAGTTCCGGAACTTCTTTTGCATTAAGTTGCAAGATATTATAATTACTCATATATGGAATAAAAAATTAGCGAATTGAATTTTGCGGAAATTTATTACTTTAAAAATAAATTGGCGCAAAAATTTATTTGGAAATGAAATTGTTTTTATCAGAATTTTTTTTGAATAAACATTAAATTAATGATTATCTGTAAGTTAGATTGATGTTATAAGTAAATCAATTTTGTGAAAAATATTTATTTTATAAATTGTCGTGGCGATAATCATATAAAATAATTTGATTACTAATTGGTTTACCTGATTTTTATGTTTCCTGTATTGATTGTGAAAAATTGACAGATATTTATGATAAATTATCTAATCTTTTGTCTGTTAAGTGCATACAATCAATTTAGGGTATAATATTTAGTATTTATATAAAAAATAATACATTATAGATATGTTGCCCTTTGAGAAAGCCGAAAAGGAAAATTTCCGACAAAAGATTTGATTTGAGAAATAGCGGGTGCAAAAGTATAACGTTTTTTTTTATTAGCAAAATTTTTCAGTAAAATTTTTCATTTTTATGCAATATTTTTTTTATTTCTCTTTGAACAGCCTGCCTTTTTTGCCGAATCATCGTTCTTACAATCAGGCAAATCATTTCATTTCCACTTCTATGCCGCCTGTGCTGATGGTTACAGCGCCTCCACGAGAGCTTCTTTGAAATATATTAACAATCGGGATACCTATTTGAATGCCCACGCTGTTATACTTGATTTTGTTTAGCGAAACAAAGACTCCTGCGTTGAGCAGATTGCCTATGGCGCTGACCGAATAGCCCCATTCTGTATAAAACGGATTTTGCGGCGTGTGCAAAAACTTGGCGTGAAGCCTTTCGGTGAACATTTTTCCCTGCAAAACAGGCAGCCGCTTGAGCAAAATATAATCAGAATTGTAATTAAAGAAGGCTTGTAACCACCATTTGTTGGTAGAAAACGTGTAAAACGGCAAAAGTGCGTAGGTATTTTGTGTGCTTTGGGCGGAAAAGTACAGCCCGCCGCCTGTTTCAAAATGTTGGTAGTCCATATAATTGAACTCGTTTGTATTCAGATATTTACCAAAAACAATTTGGTAGTTTATGTTTGAAAAAATACTCGTGTAAAATCTCTGATTTACGCCAAGTTCGATGCGTGCGAAGCGCGAGGCGGTGGTTTTCGCCGCAAATTTTTCGGTAAGCGCAACGCCGTTTTGAAATTCGAGTGTAAAAGTAGGGAAGCGCGAGCGCACATACCGCTTTCTGTCGCTTTCCATAACGTAGTAATACTCAGGAGTATATGTCAGTTTGACGGTGTATTTTGCCAAGTCGGAAAAGTGTCCGTTCATCTTGCCGTCAAATGTGGGCAGATTGGGTGTCCAGCGTTCTTTTTTGCCGAAAAAATGGTATTTTGTTTTGAGTTCCAACTCGTTACGTTGCGCGATTTCTGCTTCCAAATTCAGACGCAAGCCGTTGGCAATATCTATCTTGTTTGAAAGGCGGGCAAATTTTTCATCGTGCAATTTGGCGTGATTTTCCCCGTAAAACAGTGAGTATGACGTATTTATGAAAGTATTCATTCCATTTTTGCCACTGTAATCTCCGGTTTTTCTGCCAAAAGAAAGCATGGCGTTTCCGCGCAATGTTCGTGGCAAGTATGCCAAATCGGAGGTCAGTGTCCAAAGAATTTTTTGTCGTGCTGTTGTGTAATATGCTGACGGACTGATTGTTAAATGCAGATTTTTTGTTTTCTTAAAATCGAGTGCGAAACTTTGTCCGAGCACAAAGCCGTCAACAAAGTTGTATCCTCCAAACGCGCGTGCCACGCCTCCGTAACTGAAATATATCAGTGAAGAATCGTTGCCAATGCGCCCGCCTGTGAGCAGGTTGACGGGCGAAAATTTAGGATTGCGCTCGGCGTTGTCAACCGAGTCTATGTGCTGTTCGAGCGTGTGGCGGCGGGCGTAACTTTGCTGTTCCTCGTCGGTAAGCACGATTTTGCGCACATCTGCCCAATATGTTGAATCTCTGAGTATTGCGAGCGAATCAACCTTTTGTTTGAGTAAATCTTCACGCTTAATTTCCAGCGATTTTTTCTTTTTATCCGGCTTGATTTTTGTTATTGGCGCATTCGCTTTTTCCAGTGCAATTAGCGAGTCATTTAATTGAATATCAGTGAATTGTATAGACGAAAGCAAATTTGCTTCAAATTTCATTCCTAATATATTTGCATAGATATTAGTCGAAGCATCGGTAACAAGGTAAATACCATCGCTAACTGCATGATAATTAAGATTATAGGTAATATCCATTCCCATTATGGAAATTTTGATGATTGCATTGCGTATATTCCACTCATTATCAGCAATATAGAGCGTTCCGGATACTAATTTCGGGTCGTTGAGTTTGGGAATAACGCTGATTTTATTAATCACCTGATTATCAGTCTCTTCAAATCCTTCGTAACGAAAACGATAATAGTCGAAAGCGAGTTTATTCAGAGGTGAAATTGCGGTCAGAAAGTTCTCATCGTAAAGCGAATACATTGTGGAGAGCATCGCGTTTTTCGGGTCGTCCATCATTGGAAACGAACTTGAAAACGCCATGATTTCCTGTTCGTACTTTTTTGGCGCAGTGAATTTTATTTCGCTGAACGATTCGAGCAGAAAAATTTTGTTGCGCACCATTTCCATTTCCTTTTTGTCGTTTTCGTTCATTATAGCCTCAAAAAGTTTTGGAATATCAGTCATTTTGCCCGCTCCCTTTGAATATGCGTTGTAAACGGAACTTTTTACAACATTTTGATAGTAAGGCGCTTTTTTTATTGCCTGCCGCATTATTGCATAAGCGGGGTCTTCACCTGCCGTAGCAACCACTTCTTTGAGTTGTAAAGCATTGGTTTTTAACACAATAACCTTTTCAATATCATTACTTGTGATGTTTATTTGTTCCGATTTTTTTTCGAAACCGAGGCAACTTGTTTCCAGCAGATAAGAGCCGTGTTGCAGGGCTATGGAAAATTCGCCCAACTCGTTGGTAATCAGTCCCTGCCGCGTTTGTTTTACAAAAATTGAGGCGCCAATAATCGGCTCGCCCGCAGCATCAACAACACGTCCGTGCAGGTTTTGCGAAGACAGATAAATTGTTGAAAAACAAAGAATTAATAATGGCGCTAATCTGTTCATTTCCAAAAATGATAACAATTTTATGGGGAACAAAAGTATGGAAAATTGACCACTAACCACTAACCACTAACCACTAACCACTAACCACTAACCACTAATCACTAACCACTATCACCGTGTTAGCATTATTTTGAAATTTATTCCAAAGTTGGTTGCTGCAACGGGATATGATGTTGAGATTAGCGGAGTTGTAACTTGTCGGTCGTAGAACAGTTGAATATTCAGTTTTGAACTGAATACATAATCAGCCAAAACTTTTATGCTGAACAGTCTGTTGCCGCTCGAAGGCTGCGTTACATCTTCGTTGATTTTGCGCAGCAGTGATTTAATATCTTTGTATGCCACATCAACATTCAAGCGCAAGTCGTTTTTCACTTTGCTTTGCTTGTCGTTTTTCAATCTCAGAATCACGTCAAAATCTTTCAGCACATAGCCC
Organism: Prevotellaceae bacterium; assembly: GCA_031271005.1. Classification (GTDB taxonomy): domain Bacteria; phylum Bacteroidota; class Bacteroidia; order Bacteroidales; family Paludibacteraceae; genus WRGS01. The sequence goes on from JAISWT010000063.1 coordinate 12,519, forward strand.
AGCCCCACAACATATTCGTCGCTTGTGCTTTCTATCAGTTGAACGCTTGTAAGGTTCAATGCAATGGTGCGTTGCTTGCGGAATTCAAGTTTGGTGGTTATGCTGTTTTTTAGCGTGGCGTTTATACCAATCAACGGGGCAAACTGCTCTGTAATAGTTACACTCGATATGTTGTATCTTGACGATGAAATTGGATATTTATTGTCGGTAACATTTTGAATGTAACCAAATTCGCTGTTATCGGTGCCGTACATTCCCACCCATTCGGCAAAAGAAGTGTATGCTCCGATGGTATAAACGCTTGTATATTTGTGCGTTAGACTTACTGACTGGAAATTGTTTTTAATAAATGGTATTCGTGAAAGTCCGTTGTAAGTTACCGACCAGTTTGGGAACATGCTCAGCAGCGACAGGAATGGTGATGTTTCCACTTTGTTGGGGTCTTTGCCTGCGTATGCAGCCAAGAATGCAGGTATCAGCACGTCAGGCGACGATTCTGTAAATGCGCTTTTGCTTTCGTCATAATCTTGTCCTTCCAATCCTTGTGTTGTAAGAAATCCTTTGTCGGGGTATTTCAGTCCGCGCCCCGAAAATTGCGCCTGCAACCTGCCTTGCATCACTTTGCGGTAGGCAAGGAAGTTGTTGAAAAGGTCAGAATTATAGTTAGTTGCCACGCCGCCAATTTGCTTGAAAGAGGTTTTTATTGACAGGATTGTCATGTTGTAACTCCCCGTGAAATTCTTTGTGCTGCCGTGCTGATAGTACGTGGTGGTATTTTGGGCTATATATTGTTTCGCGTTCAGATTAATTTTCAGGTCAGGTATCGGCTCTATGACGGCTCGGAGGTCTAAATCTTGTGTCAGCGCGTAAATTGCGGGCAAATTGGATGTTGTTGCTGTGTCTTGCGAGTTTTGTTGCAGCCATCCTCTGTTCCACGCATCGTCAACGGTATTGCTGTTGTGCGCACCGAATGCAAATCCGAAGCCGGGGGCGTAGGCATCGCCTACTTTTTGTTGCCCCATAAAGCCCGCATTGGGATTGAAGCCGGGCATTGTCAAACTGCTGGAGTTGCGGTAAGTGCCTTGCACGCTGCGTACCATCATCAGCGCTCGCGCCGAAAAGTCAACTATTTTTTGCACAAAGGGTCGTTCATTAGGGTTCAAGCCTGTAACGGTGAGCGTTACGCTGTCCATAGTAACCAGCGGAGTAATACTCACTTCGTTAGTTGTCTTTATTTGTTTGGAAAAACTTACTGATTTTCCGTTCTTATCTAAAGCAGTGATTTTCAACTCCTTATTATTTAATTTATGATTAACCGCAAATGCTTTTGCTTTTTCAAAATTATAGACTTTTGTAAATTTCGGGGGCTGCGGTTTCTGATTTTGCTGCCCGCGATTTTGCGCTGTATTTGAGCGATTGCTGTTAAAATTAGATTGTGCAGCATATAACTTGTTGATACGTGCCAGATAGGGAATTTTATTGTACAGCGTTTCAAAATTTGCGTTTGCCGACAACTGAATGTCGCGCAAACTTGTAACCTCGTTGCCCAAATAATAACTGCTGTTACCCAACTGCGCACCTCTGTGCCAATTGTATGTGGCGTTGTAACTTGCTGTGGTTTGATTTATAAAATCCAAATATGGCAATTTTGCAATTGGAACGTTGTACGAGGCGGTGAAAACCTGCTGATAAGTGTAAGGCGTTCCAAGTTTTTTGATGCTCTGCCAGACGGTGTCGCGCCAGAGTTCGTATTTGTCTTTGGTAATATCCATTTCGGGCGCAAAAAGTGTTGTCTCATCAATGTTGGAGTTCATAGCCGTTGCCAGCGACATTTGCAGCGATTGGAACGGATTATAGCGAATATCAAACTGCCGTGTCCACAGCCATTGCTTGCTGTGCGTGGCAAAATCGTCAGTATTTGCGCCGCTACCCGACACTTCGAGCGGACGTAAAACCGTTTGCATAAATTGCCGATTCATGTTTGTTCTGAACGCTATTGAATTGGGCAAATAATTGAAATTAATATCTTTAATGATTTTCAATAAGGGGCTGTTAATCGTTTTTGAGTTCGATTTTTTGAACGGCTGCAATGGACTTACATTAAATGAATAAGTGTAAGAGATGTCTGCTTGCTGTTGCTTTACGTAGTCGCGCTCTATTTCGGGCGTTTGCTGGTTGGTTTCGCTTTGTGCATACCCAAAAGTGAAGTTTGCCGGGTCGTAAAATTGCGGCTTTTTACTGCGGATATTTATTTTGGCATTAGTAACGTTGAAACTTTTTGATGTTGCAACTGTTTGAGCCATGGAGCGTAATGAATCTTTTGCCTGTTCATTTTCAAGATTATCCAATGCCTGGTTCATCAAAATATCCTGGTCGAGCGGGTTGTATTTCGGGGTTAAAGTTTCATTTGAATAGGAAAAATATATGGGCAGTTCTATGTGCGCTTTTTCGGGCAAAAAGCGTCCGGCATCAACCTGTGTTTGAATATTATACTGGAACAGGTCGTCAAGTCTGCGCGTTAGAACATTGCTTTCAATTCCTCCAAATCCTGCCGTTTCGGTGCGTCCTGCGAAGTTCACAGATGCAATGTCGGACAGGTTCAGAGCAACATTTGCCATGGCTGCCCATCCTCCAGCCTCTTCAAACTCGCTCATACGCAGTTCGTTAACCCAAATTTCGCCCGACTTTTCCTGCTGCTCGGTATTTCTAATTCCAATCATAATATTTGCCACTTCCGAAATTGTAGGGTTGCCTACCACAGTTATAAAATGGTTGGGGTATTGTGGCGCGTCACTGTCTTTGTAAGGCAGCAGTAAATTAGCATGTGTGCCTTGCTGAATTGCTCTGTTGCGTTTCAGTTTCACATTAGTGAGAGAAGAGAAGGCAAAATCAAACATGTTTTCGTTTGGCCACACTCTTTGGCGGTCGTTTTCATCTAAATTAGAATAAATGCCTGCCGGTGTGAGTTTTAGCGGGATTGAATATTCGTAAAAATTCTGCTTCATATCAGAGCCGATGCGTATGAAGGCTTCTAATTGATAATCCTGCAAATCGGTATGGTCATCGGCAAGTTTTTCGGCGTGAACAAACATTTGCAAGCGTTTGTAATTGCGCATGTCGAGGCTGGTATTTTTATAGACTGCTTTTGCCTCTTGATTTTTCAGGTTTGTAACGTTCAAGAGCAAAGCCTGCTCGTTTTGCTGTATTAGTTGTGGCTGCGCGGGGTCGGTCTGTCGGGTGATGCCCGGAGGCAGCACGTAATTTACGGGGCGTTTGTCGGCATTTTCTTCAATGTTAACCGATTGCACATTCAGTTGGGCTGTAGAAGCGACTTCTTCGCCGTTTTGGGCGAGCGATTTTGTATAAGCCCGCCAGTCGCCGCGCACGAGGTCGAGTGTGGCAAAACGCAGAAACATGTTTTCTGTAAAGCCTGTAAGATACATTCTCATAAAGCGAATTGAGCGAAAACCGCGCATATCTTTTATTGATTTAGCACGCGAATTGCTTAAATCTTTAATCGGAATGCGAAACTGATACCACTTGACATTCTCTGTGCTGCCGTTTTCCAGTGTAACCGAACTTTCCATTATATCCGAAATATAATTTTCGCCAACGTTCATTTGAATCGGGTCAATGTCTATTGTATATTCAAAATATTTTTCGTACTCGTTAAGCGTATTGTCGTGATTCAAATCTTCCACATCGGGCAGCAATGTGGCTGATGTAGAATATGTTTGATTAACGTCTCCTGCATCGGGCGAATTGCCTTCTGTTCCGTTGTAATATTTATACCTGTCGAGGATTGACTTTTGCTGCTCGTCGTAGTCGTCGCCGCGGTAGAAGTGATAATTGTCGCCGGCAGGGTCGTTGAACGGCGAGAACGGGTCTGTTTGCCAGTTTGCAACCGTTGCTGCATCATTCACTTTGGTCAATATCTGCTGGTAGTAGTCGCGAAAATTGCCGTAAGTAAATTCGCGGGACGTTGGCAACCCGTCCAGCCCTACATCCTGATTTGCTCGTGCACCTGCGGTGTTATCAAAAGCGGTAACTGTTGATTGTGTTTTCGGGACAAAGCCCCATTTTGTTGTATCGTTCTGGCTCTCATCGCCTTGCGCATTAAGTCCGTTTTCAAAGAATTTTTTGCCATCTTTTAAAATATCTTCACTCACGTCTCCCAGATTAAATTTCAATTGTCCTTTGTTAGCGCTGTTCGGGTCGTACACAAAGGGGTCGAGCAGCCAAAATTCTATGTATTCAATATTGCTTTGCTCAAAATCGGTGTAATCAATAGCCCGCATCAGCCCTCCCCAGCGTTTTTCGGGGCTTTGCAAAGTCCCGTCTGCATTAATATCCTGCGAGTCGAGATTGTACATTCCGCGTTCTTTGGGGTAGTATGAAATATTCAGAGGAGTAAGCAGTTGCGCCTCTGTAACTGATGTTTCGCGGTTTGGGAACACTTCGTTAATGCGCACGCGACGTGTAAAATGATTTGATTTTGAGTCAACATTATTGCGTAAATGTTCGGGCGCCTGACTTGTACTGCCGTTTAGCACATTGTCTACAAAGAACCAAGCCGTATGAGCGCGTTTTTTGCCGTAGTCCTCAGGTTTTGGAACAGCGTCGGCATCGTAAAGAGAAATCGGCTCGCTTGCCGGAGACCAATAATATGGATAGTGCATATCTATATTGGTAGTACTGCTCTCAAAATCATCAATATAGGCATATCCTGCCTGCCCTATTGTTTTTGAATGTCCGGGAATCAGTTGGGCAAATTCTGCGTTCATCACGAGCGTAGACGGGGCTTTTACGTTAACAAAAGGCAGTTTGTCAATCATGTCTGTAAGCCACTGACTTTCGTATCGCCACGCTCCGTTCAATCCCCAAATTGTGTTTTTCAATGGTTCGCTGCCCACGTTTACTTTTGTAGTGAGCGGCTGCTCGGAGAGGTGCATAATTGTTCCGCCCAACTTCAAATCTTTGCTGAAACTGTACTCTAAATGCGTGCCGAGCAGTGTTTTGCGCTGCATGCTGAAAGTGTTCTGATTTTCGAGTTTCACTTCAATATTGGTACTTGAATTGAGCAGCGACTGATTGAGTATTGTAACAATGCCCATGATATAATCCACAGTATAATCTTGATTTTCCACAAGTTGCATTCCGCCAGCCATCACTACTACCGAGCCGCGCGGCACGTTCATTGCATTAAGCCGAATTTCAGAACCCGAACCGGAGGCAGAGTATTCGCCAACGAGTTTAAATTTATTCTTTTCGGAAAATTCCTGCGCAATAACCAAAGTTGAATCGTATAATTCCTGATAGACAAATTTCTCGGCAATTTTATCATTTTTTATTTCTTCCTTCAAATGTGTGCCGAATGGTTCAAGCACAGGGAAAATCACTCTGCCTGCCTGACTTTGAATGGTGTAGCCTTCGAGGAAGTCAAATTTTCCGTCAGGGACTGCGTCTTGCCGATAGTTCAGACGGTCGAGCCCCATAACGCGCAGCAACATTTTATTTGTAATTGCGCCTGCGTTAAGGTATTGAATATCAGTGCCTACCGAATCGTTTCTATAAACAATGTTCAGTTTAAAATTTTCGGCTGAAATTTGCATCGCACCAAGATTATAAACGTTTTTCATCATCAATTTCCACGATTTTAGATTCGGCGATTGCCCTGTGCTTTTTAACAGTTTGACAATCAGAGCATTAGGCGCGTCAGCATTATTTGTAAATTCGCCAACCTGAAACATTTCCCCATTTATTTGATATTTGTAAGCCACAGCAAGCACCTCGTCCGGACGCAAATCCTGACGCAGAGAGATATAGCCCATTTGAGCGTTAAGCGTATATTCGGAACTGCTCAACATTCGCGCACTCTCAATCTTTTCGTAGTCCTCGCCGCCAACCAAATTATAATTATTCGCAGAGTTAAAATTTTCCATCGTTTGATTTGTCTGCGAAATATTCCTTATGTCCAAACTTTTTACCCGAAGATATAAATCATTTGCCGAATTATCAGGACTGGGTTGTCCTGTTATGTGCCACACATTGCCATTTAAAGAATTTTTGTCAATATTTTTATCCGAATTTTCGGCTAAATCCATAAAAGCCACTACATGACGCGCGTCATTGTACATTGAGCGTTTGTTTGTAATCCAGACCTGAATATCCTGAATTGCGTAGGCTGAAGCCAGTGGCGCTTTTAGCATATTCTCTTCATAATGGTCGCGGAAATAGTGCGACAGGAAGAAGTGTCGGTTCTCGTCATACATATCTGCGCTCACTTCAAATCTCTGCTTTTGTGCGCCGCCCTGCGAACTTACGCGCTGTGTTTGTGATTGCTGCTGACTGAGCAACGCCGAAACTTTCAGCCGTCCGAACTGTAAATCTGTTTTTATACCAAACAGGGCAGAGCCGCCCTGAATTAGCGTACTGCCCGTGTTCATCGACACGTTGCCTGCCTCAATGCTGCGAATAATGTCGTCTTCGCCTTGCCCTATGCGCGGCGGCTGATAATTTAAATTGATAATCTGACGGTCGAAATCAAACGTTGATTCTGTGTTATAATTGATGCCGAAATTTATTTTATTGCCTACTTTTCCATTAACATTAAGTTGAATTTTTTCGTCAAAATCAAAAGAAGTAACATTTCGCTGTCGCTGCGGCAGGGTGGGGTTGTTTATTTTGTTGTTGCGTATGCCAAAGAGCAGTTCTGCCGAGCCTTGCACCTTCACCTGCAAGCCGCCCGGTCCGAAGACCTTGTCTATTGACGGGATGTTGAACTTCATATCCGACAGCGAAAATTTCTTTTCGTTGTTTGCCGTGTCGTTAGCATTTTTCAGCCGCCAATAGTCGGACATGGCGCGTTTCTCGGAATAATCGCGGTACTGCTGCTCGGTCATAACGTATGGAGTGGCTATCTCCATATCCCCAACTTTGGTGCGCATAATGTAATTGCCTGTCTGCGCATCATACTCTATCACCGACTTAACATTGTCGGGCGTGGGAGCGTCTAAGGGATATTGCTTCTGCAAATCCGCGTAATCGTCCTGTTTTAAAGGGTTTACAGGCGATAGTGGCTTCTCTGCCTTGCCACCACTGTCGGCAACAGCAACAGCAACAGCAGGATTTTGCGGCTGCTGCCCAAAAGCGCCTCCACCGTCAAAGTTTTTCTGCACAGGCGCAACCAGCGCGTACGCCGACCCCATCAGCACACAGCAGAAGAGCAGTATAGAAATTATTTTTTTACGAAAAAACATTTTTTCAATAAATACGATTTTTTTTAATTATTTTAAAACGAAAAAAAACAGGAATTATTATTTTTTTACAAAGTCATTTTCAATTAACCATTTTTCTAAAAAAAGTTCCCAATTATCTGATTTTGCACCTGTTTTGCGCATCCCAAAACCGTGTCCGCCATTTTGGAGGCGAACAAATTCCACCGGAACTTTTTTGTTTTTCAAAGCATCATAAAACAACTCGCTGTTTTTTATCGGCACAGTCCCGTCATCTTCGGCAGCCACAATAAAAGTTTTTGGTGTTTTGTTGGTAACGTTCAACTCTGCCGAAAATTGGGCAACAAGTGTGTCGGAAGGCGTTTTGCCAATCAAATTCTCACGCGAGCCGCTATGTGTCAGCAGGCTGTCCATCGTAATTACGGGATAAACCAGCAACATAAAAGCGGGCTTACAAGGCTGGGAACGCAGGTGTGTCCCTGCTGTTGCGGCAAGATGCCCGCCCGCCGAAAAACCCATTATGCCGATTTTATGACGGTCAATATTCCATTTTTTTGAATTTTTTTGAATAATTTCAAATGCTGTTTGTAGGTCCTTCAACGGAATATTATAATTACCATTGGGCATTCTGTAATGAAGCACAAAAGCATTGATTCCCAGAGAATTAAACCATTGCGCAATTTCGTTGCCTTCTTTTACAAATGAAATTCCGCTGTAACCGCCGCCCGGACAAATCAACACTGCTGCCCTGCTATTCTGCCTGTCCGCTGCAAAAAAGGCATACATTTTTGCCTCGCTAACAGAACGTTTATACTCGCCTTCGCGCTCTATGATTTCCTGCAAATTATTACTCTCGTCTGCGCCATCAGGGTAGCACAAAATTTCCTGCTGGGCAAGTAGACCCGATGAGAAAAGGGCTGTTGCTACCATTAAAAAACATTTTTTCATTTTTTTTATCTTTTTTTGATGTTTCGCACCTGATTTTTTTGTGTGGCAATATTGAAAATTCTACAAAGAAGCAGTGTTTTTATTCACTGAAATCACTTGAAAACGTGCAATTTAGCGCGGTTTTTTCAAAATAAATAAAACGCGCCTTACAAAGAGCAAAAGTATAGAAAAATTTTCAGAGAGCAAAAAAAATCCCCGAATAAAGTTGTCAGTCTTCAGAAGAAACGAAGGAATGTTTTTGAATTGAGAATTGAGAATTGAGAATTGAGAATTATATTCAATTAGCAATTAGCAATTTCTATACTCTAAACTCTAATAACTAACATCAGCCGTACGCCCTACTCCCCCTCTCTTTTGGAGAGGGGGCAGGGGGGAGAGGTTCTAAACTCTAAACTCT
>JAISWT010000113.1 GCA_031271005.1 Prevotellaceae bacterium
ACGTTTTTTTCTTTAATTTTATAATTATTTACAAATCAATGATTTATAAATTTCAGGATACCATTTTGGGTGTCCCTGTGGCAAAGTCAGGAGAGATTATTGATTTATCATAGCGTCCTTTGCGAAACCTTTGCGTCCCTTGCGGTTAAATATTTTTTTACCGCAAAGTTCGCAAAGAAGATACGCAAGGGACGCAAAACTTGTCCCGACAAAGCGGGAGAATGAAATTGTATATCAAAATCCTGTCTGAAAGGCAAGGAAAATTCGCAGGGGGTCCCTGTGGCAAAGTCAGGAAGACAAAAGACAATGTGCAAAATACTGATAACTGAAAACTGAAAAAATTTTTGTGTAAAAAATTTGATTGTATTATTTTTGCAGTTAGTTAAAAAAAATCTAATACAATGATAAATCCGAAACTTCTTAATCCTCAGTCTATTGTGGTGATTGGGGCTTCAAAAGACTTAACAAAGCCGGGCGGCAAGGTTTTAAAGAATCTTTTAAATTCCAATTTTGGCGGAAAAATTTTTGCTGTAAATCCCAAAGAGACTGAAATTCAAGGCGTTAAATGCTATGCGCAAATTGATGATTTGCCGCAGGTTGATTGTGCAATATTGGCTGTGGCGGCAAAGTATTGTCCGTCTGCGGTGGAAACGCTTGCCGAGCGCAAAGACACAGGCGGGTTCATTATTCTTTCGGCAGGTTTTTCCGAAGAGAATGCTGACGGCGCGGCGCTCGAACGGCGTATAGTCAAAGCCGTAAACGCTGTCAACGGCAGTTTGATAGGTCCAAACTGCACGGGTTTTTTGAACACCAATTACTGCGGCGCGTTTGATGCGCCTATTCCGCCTCTGGACCCTCGCGGCGTTGAGTTTATAACAGGGTCGGGTGCAACGGCGGTCTTTATAAAGGAATACGGAATTTCCAACGGTCTTACTTTCAGCAGCGTTTGGGCGGTTGGTAATTCGGCGCAAATGGGTATCGAAGATGTTTTGGAGCATTTAGACTTGACTTTTGACCCTGCAACATCGTCTCGGACGATAATGCTTTATATGGAAACCATCCGTGAGCCGCAGAAACTGCTTCAAAGCGCTGTATCACTGATAAATAAGGGTTGTCGGATTGCGGCAATCAAGTCGGGCAATTCTGCTGCCGGCAGCCGTGCCGCCTCGTCTCACACGGGCGCCCTCACAAGCAGCGATGCGGCTGTGGACGCGCTTTTTCGCAAAGCCGGCATCGCGCGCTGCCACAGCCGCGAGGAACTGACGGCTGTTTGCAGCGTGTTTATGTTCCCCGAACTGCGCGGCAACAATATTGCTATAATCACACACGCAGGCGGTCCGGCGGTGATGCTGACAGACGTTTTGTCGGGCAACGGATTGCAAGTGCCTCATATTGAGGGAACTAAGGCGGAAGACCTGTTACAGAAACTCTTCGCGGGGTCGTCCGTTGGCAATCCTATTGACTTCCTTGCCACAGGAACAGCAGAGCAACTCGGAACGATTATTGATTATTGTCAAAACGAGTTCCAAAACATTGATGCAATGGCAGTAATATATGGCTCGCCCGGACTTTTTCCAAATTGGGAAGTGTATCGCGTTCTGGACGAAAAAATTAAAACGTGCAGCAAGCCCATTTTTCCTGTCCTGCCTTCAATTATTAATGTAAAAGATGAAATTCAGGATTTTATATTTAATAAAAAAAATATAAATTTCCCGGAAGAATGTGTTTTGGGCAATGCTTTGGTAAAAATTGCGCATACTCCCAAGCCGCAAATCCGCGTTCTGCCACCTTCCATTTGCGATGAGCAGGCGATTAGGGGCGTGCAATTTGACAAAATCAGAGAAATTATTGAAGGCGCCGAAAGCGGCTATCTGAAAAACGCTCATATAGCCGCCCTGCTCGATGCGGCAGGTATTGGGCGAAAGCCCGAAATTGTTGTGGACAATATTGAAGAGGCGATTGATTTTGTCCGAAAAATAGGGTTCCCTGTGGTTCTGAAAGTTGTAGGACCGTTGCACAAATCGGATGTTGGCGGAGTGGTTTTAAATGTGAACGATGAAACGACTGTGCGCAAAGAATTTGCTCGCTTAATGCAAATACCTGATACTTATGCAGTTGAGATTGACAAGATGCTTTTTGGCGCCGAACTTTTTGCAGGCGTAAAACGCGAGTTGCCCTTTGGACATCTGCTGCTTTTTGGCTTGGGCGGGATTTTTGTGGAAATAATGAACGATGTACAAACTGTACTTGCGCCAGCCTGCAAAGACGAGATTTTGAGTATGATAAAAAGACTGCGCGGTTACAGAATTTTTCAGGGAGTTCGCGGACAAAGTCCTGTAAATGAGCATCTTTTTGCCGAAATTATTGCGCAACTGTCGGCGCTGACACAAGCCGCACCCGAAATTGCAGAGATGGATTTGAACCCATTGATTGCTAATTCACAAGGAATTACGGTGGTAGATGCGCGAATTAGAATTGAAAAAAAATAGCATTGTAAATTATTGATTATTAATAAATTATATGTTTTTTAGCGGAAATTTTTAATTTTTAATTTTCAGATTTCAAATTTTTATCTTACCTTTGCGCCTCGCAATGTCAATGGTACTTTAGCCAAGTGGTTAGGCAGCGGTCTGCAAAACCGTTCACGGCGGTTCGATTCCGCCAAGTACCTCATATTTAATAACTTATATCTTCCCATAAAATAGAAATGATATAAGTTATTTTCTTTTTGGGAACAAATTATGTGTATTCACAAATAAGTTTTTTTTGTATTTAAAAATAAAAAAGTAATTTTGCAGTGTGAAAGATAAGGGTAAATTTTTATATATAAATAAAAAAATATGATATATAAATTCAACATAATGTCCGATGAATCGGACAATTTCAGGCGTGTGATTACCATTGATGCGAGCGCAACTTTTTTGGACCTTAACGACGCCATTCTCAGGAGCGCAAACTATACAAACGACCAGATTACGTCTTTTTTCATCTGCAACGCGGGGTGGGAAAAGGAGCAGGAAATCACTCTGATAGAAATGGACACGACCTCAGAGTTCGACAATCTGGTGATGGGCGACACTGTGCTTGAAGACCTGCTTATAGACGAAAAGCAGAAACTTTTATTCGTTTTTGATATAATTAACGACCGCGCGCTGTATATAACTCTTTCGAAAATCATCACAGGCAAAAATCAGGATGAAGCGCAGTGTATCAAGTCCGAAGGCAAAGCGCCCAAACAAATACTCGACCCCGAAACTTATGCGGTGAACAACGATACTGTAATCAGTGACGAAAACTTCTACGGCGATTCCGACTTTGATGCCGACGAACTTGACGAAGAGAGATTTGGCGACATGAACTTTGACGACAGTTCACTTTTTAATGACGATTATTGACCTAATATATAAGAAAAAAACTCCGCTAAACAAACACGGTTGCAGATAAAAAACTCCTTTCGCAAGTTAAATAATTTGCAGGTAATGACAGATTGTCAGTGATTTAACTATGTTCAAAGAAATTATAAAATGGTATGAAAAATTGATTGTTTGGCGTGCCAAACATATAAAACTGCAACATTTTGTACTGCTTTTAAGTTTAGTTATCGGTGTTATGTGCGCAATAGCCGGCTGTTTGCTCAAAGAATCGATTCATTTTTTGCAGCATCTGGTAACGAACATAGTCAACAAAAATTCGCTTAATTACGGCTATTTGATATTTCCCTCAATAGGCATTATAATTTCCTCACTTTTTGTGCGCTACATTGTTCGCGATGACATCAGTCATGGTGTTACCCGCATTCTGTACGCTATTTCTCAGCGCAAAAGCATAATCAAACTACACAATACTTGGACTTCCATGGTTGGCAGTCTGTTCACAATCGGTTTAGGCGGTTCTGTCGGCGCAGAGGCTCCGATTGTGCTTACGGGTTCAGCCATCGGGTCTAATCTGGGCAAGTTTTTCAGGATGGACCAGAAGACGCTGATGCTGCTGGTGGGTTGTGGGGCATCCGGAGCAATTGCGGGCATTTTCAAGGCGCCGATTGCAGGCTTCGTTTTCACTCTCGAAGTGCTGATGATTGATATGACAATGACTTCCATTGTGCCACTGCTGATTTCATCTGTTACGGCAACAGCAGCAACATATATCTTTACAGGCAAAGCGTTTATGTTTGAGTTTGTCGTGCGGCAGTCCTTTGCTGTTGATAGAATTCCTCACCTTATTTTGCTGGGCATTGTATGCGGATTAGTGTCGCTATATTTTACACGCGGAATGAATTTTTTGGAGACCCAGTTCAGGCGAATCAAAAATCCGATGTATAAATGGGCTTTGGGCGGGACTACTTTGGGGCTGCTCATTTTTGTGTTCCCCCCGCTCTATGGCGAAGGCTATATAACTGTAAATGAATTACTTGCAGGTAACGCCGTTTCTGTTTTTGACAACAGCCCTTTTCGCAGCCTGATGGGCAACGAGTGGGTCGTCATTTTTTACCTCACATTAATAGTTTTGCTGAAAATAGTTGCCTCTACCTGTACAACAAGTGGCGGCGGAGTTGGCGGGCTGTTTGCTCCGTCTCTCTTTGTGGGCTGCATAACGGGCTTTGTGGTTGCAAAATTGTTGATATTCTGCGGGTTGAGTATGCCTGTTTCCAATTTTGCGCTCGCGGGGATGACAGGTGTGATGTCTGCTGTGATGCACGCGCCTTTGATGGGCATTTTCCTCATTGCAGAACTCACCGGCGGCTACGATTTACTCATGACATTAATGATTGTTTCTGTAACTGCTTATGTTACAATAATTTTATTTGAGCCACACAGTTTGTATGCGATGCGCCTCGCCGCCAAAGGCGAACTGATTACACATCACAAAGATAAAGCTGTTCTTACCTTAATGAAAATGGAAAATGTGCTTGAGCGCGATTTGCAGGTGGTCTCTCCCAAAATGACTTTGGGCGATTTTGTGAAAGTTATTTCTAAATCAAAACGCAACATTTTTCCCGTTCAGGATGACAAAAGCGGGAAATTAATCGGGGTGGTCTCCCTTGACGAAGTGCGTAACATTATGTTCCGTCCGGAATTGTATAAACGTTTTACTGTCAAAGATTTGATGACCTATCCGCCAGCCGTTTTAAACAACACGATGCCGATGGAAAAGGTGATGGAAATTTTTGAGGACACAGCCTCGTGGAACTTACCTGTAACCGATTCGGAGGGACGTTATGTTGGCTTCGTCTCAAAATCAAAAATCTTCAACTCGTACAGGCACGTTTTGGTACATTTTTCGGACGAATGAAAAAAAATGGTTAGTGGTTAGAGTTTAGAGTGTAGAGTGTAGTAAATTGCTAATTAGTTTTCAGAAATTGAGAATTGAGAATTATTTTTACATTGTTTTCTAAAAAAACTGTCTGTTGTCTTTTGTCTATGTTCTATGTTCTATGTTCTATTTTATTCATTATTCATTGTTTCCTGCTTTTGGTATAAATGTAACCTTTTGGTTACAAACCTTTTGGTTACATCAATTTTATTTTGTAACTTTGCAGAAAATATTTTTTTGATATGAAACGAACACGATTAACAAAACACACAAGGTTATGATTATGTTGTCGTGTGAGTTTCATCTGACCATAAAAAATAAAATATAAAATATAAACAGATGAAAAGGCTACCTTTTATTTTCGGAAAATCGTCTGATTCAATAAACTTTACAGACAGAGAAGAAGAAAGCGAACGGCTTGAACTTAACTTTAAGTCGTTGATTAACACCACAATTATATCTCCGCGCAGATGGGGAAAAACATCGCTTGTTGAAAATGTTGCCGAGAAAATTCGCAAAGAAGAGAAGGATATAAAAATTTGTATGCTCGACATTTTTAATGTTCGTACAGAAACAGGTTTTTATGAATATTTTGCAAAAGAAGTCTTGAGTTCCACTTCGAGCCGATGGGAAGAGATGGCAGAAAACGCAAAAATATTTTTGTCGCACCTGTTGCCAAGAATTACTTTTTCGCCCGATTCGCAAGCAGAAATTTCGTTTGGTGTGGGCTGGGAAACTTTGCAAAAAAATCCTGACGAGATTTTAAATTTACCCGAAACAATCGCTAAAGCAAAGAAAATCAGCGTTATAGTTTGCATTGATGAGTTTCAATCAATTGGCGATTTTGATGAGAGTTTATCTTTTCAGCGCAAGTTACGCTCCCACTGGCAGCGCCACCACAATGTTGCATATTGTCTTTTCGGCAGCAAGAAAACGATGCTTATGGATATTTTTGCTAATTCTGCGATGCCATTTTACAGGTTTGGCGACATTATGTTTTTAGAAAAAATCAGCAATAAAAAATGGGGAGAATTTATAAACAAACGTTTTGCTGATACTAAAAAAAAAATCACCATAAATCAAGCAGAATATTTGGCACAACTTGTTAATAATCACTCATATTATGTGCAACAACTTGCGCAACAAACATGGTTGCGAACAAAGACAAGTTGCAACAGGCAAGTAATAGACGAATCTCTGCAAAGTATTAAAAATCAATTAAGTTTGCTTTTTATCGGGCAAGTAGAAACCTTAACCACAACACAAATTAACTTCCTAAAAGCAGTAATTGACGGCGAAACGGTATTCGCATCGCAGGCAAATCTGCAAAAATACAAACTTGGCTCTTCCGCCAATTTGAAGAAAATAAAAACGGCTCTTATCAACCGAGAAATCGTGGACATTGCAACTCTAAAAGTTGAAATTTTAGACCCAATTTTTCAACTTTGGCTCACGGAAAACTATTTTACAAAGAAATAAACAACGTTTTAAACAGCGAGAGCAGAGGCAAAACACATATTGAGCGAAAAGCGAAATATACGTTTTGCCTCTGCCGAGTCGCGCAAAACGACTAAATTTTAATTGAACTTTGTGCAACCTCTCGCCAAAGCGGTAGTTATTTTGTAAAAAATCTCTGTGTCTTTTTGTGAAACCTCCCGCTTTGACGGGACAAGTTCTGTGTCACTCTGTGAAATAAAAAGAGTAAGACTTGTCCCGCCAAAGCGGGAGACAAAATCAAAACTCTGACAACTGACAACTGATAACTTAATATTTTGATGTATTTTCGCGTAATTGAATATTTTATGCTAACTTTGTAACCTTAAAAATAATAGCATCCTGTTCTTAATCAATTCCAAATTCCGTATGATACCATTTTGGGCTTTAGCCCCCTTTGTAATACAGTTGTTAATAATTGCTGTTGCCCCGCTTTTTTTTGAGCGTTTTTGGGAAAAAAACCTCAACAAACTAATCGTTTCGCTGGTTTTGAGTGTGCCGATTGTTGTTTTTATGCTCTCTAACGGAATGACAGCCACTCTCGAACATCAAATTCTGTTCGATTATTTGCCGTTTATTATTTTACTATGTTCGCTTTTTGTAATTACAGGTGGCATTCATCTTGGCGGCGACATTGCTGCAAAGCCATCAGTCAATACTGCTTTTTTGGGCATAGGCTATGTTATTGCCTCCATAATGGGTACAACGGGCGCGGCAATGTTGCTCATTCGCCCTGTGCTTAACACTAACTCACAGCGCAAGTACAAGACACATACGGTATTGTTTTTCATTGCGGCAGTGGCAAACTGCGGTGGCATGCTTACTCCGCTTGGCGACCCGCCGCTGTTTTTGCTATATCTGCGCGGGGCAAGTTTTACATGGTTTTTGAACCTCTTGCCGGAGTGGGCATTTGTGGGTGCGATATTGCTTACGATTTATTATTTTACCGATAAATATTATTTCAAAAAAGAGAACTGGCAGGCAATTTCGGCTGACCTGCGCGAAAAAATTCCTATTCACACGCACGGGAACATTAATTTTATACTTCTGACAGGTGTGGTGCTTTCTGTGGCGTTTTTGAATAAGGATTTTTTTGAAAAAACAGGGATTGAACAATATTATTTTGAGGGTTTGCGCGAAACAGTATTGGTTGTCCTGATATTGATGTCATTAGCGCTAACAAAAAAAACTGTTCGGCGGCAGAACAAGTTCACGTGGTCGCCCATTCTGGAGGTGGCGGCTATATTTCTGGGCATCTTTATAACGATGACGCCTGCATTGCTGTTTCTGAACCAGCACGCGCAAACAATGGGCTTACATTCAGACTGGCAGTTTTATTATGCCACAGGCATACTCTCCTCGTTCCTCGACAATGCTCCTACCGCACTCGCGTTCCACAGCATTGCACAGGGCTTACCCACAACGGGTTCAATGGTGGCAGGAATTTCCGAAACCCTGCTCAAAGCAATTGCTATGGGAGCAGTGTTCTTTGGCTCAATGACTTACATAGGAAACGGTCCAAACTTTATGGTAAAAGCAATTGCCGAAGAAAACAAAGCGCCGATGCCAAGTTTCTTCGCATATATTGTAAAATTTTCGCTAATAGTTTTATTGCCGATTTATATTGTAACTCAATTATTATTTCTTTAAAATAAATTAACCTTAATAGAAATTAAGAAATGAATGAATTAAGAAATTTTTAATTTTTAATTTAAAAAACCTTATTTTCAGAGGTTTAATAAGGTAATAAGGTTATGAAATACTTATGAGCATAAAAAAAGATTAGGGAGACACAAAGAGATGATTGTTTTGTAAAATATTGAATATCAAATAATTAAAAGATATAAACAGATGAAAACAGTAATATTTTTAGCCGATGGCTTTGAAGAAATGGAGGCTACGTGTGCGATTGACATTTTGCGGCGTGCCGGTGTTGATGTTGTAACTGCCTCTATTACAGAGCGTAAGGAAGTTGTCGCGGCACACAATGTAACATTTGTGTCGGATAAAATGTTCGATGAAATTGATTTTTCGGATGTGGAAATGCTCGTACTGCCGGGTGGGATGCCGGGCGCGGCGAATCTGTCCAAGCACGAAGGGCTGTGCAGTTTGCTGCTCGATTTTAATGACAGCAACATGCCGATTGCCGCAATCTGCGCCGCGCCTTCGGTAGTATTAGGTGGATTGCGCTTGCTAAAAGGCAAAGAAGCAATATGCTATCCCGGTTTTGAAGCGGGAATGCGGGCGCAAAAAATTTCCGAAAAAACGGTGGTAACCGATGGCAATATAACCACAGCCAAAGGACCGGGAGTGGCAATGCAGTTTGCGCTGGAACTTGTAAGAATCCTGAAAAACGAACAAACTGCCGAAAAAATCAAAAAAGATTTGTGCCTGCTGTGATTTTTTTGATGATTTGCCTCTGCAAAAAATGTTTTTTCGTTGAGGCACATTTGGAAAACTCGCGTTTTTCATGTAATTTTGCGAAGTTTTTTTATTGAGATTTTTAAAAATTAATCGTTAAATATTAATAATGAAGTGACCGTTTTAAGCAGCGAGCGCAGAAACAAAATGTAATATTGAGCGACAAGCGAAATATGCGTTTTGGTTATGCCGAGTCGCGCAAAACGACTAAATTTATTGAAAGCATGAGCAATTATACACTTTTTTTGACGGTCTTTATCACGGGTTTGGTACTTTTTGCCGGTGGCGTTGGCATTTCGTTGCTTCTTGCGCCTCGCTCAAACAACGACCAGAAGGGTGAGCCTTACGAATGTGGTGTGCCTACGCACGGCACGTCGTGGCTGCAATTCAAAACGGGTTATTATCTGTACGCCATTTTGTACCTTATGTTTGACGTTGAAGCGCTGTTTCTATTCCCTTGGGCAACGGTGGTACGCGCACTCGGATGGGCAGGCGTTATCAGCATTGTGTTTTTCCTCGCGGTTCTGGGGCTGGGGCTGGCTTATGCGTGGCGCAAAAACGTTTTGGAGTGGAAATAAATTTATATTCCGCAAATTTTTGTTCGTAAATTTTCGGTTCGGGCGTTGGGTCAGATTGGTTTTTTGCGCCATTTTGCGGCAAAAAAGGTTTTCAGTTGGCAAGAAAAAGTCTCTGATTTCATCTGTGGCAACATAAATCGCAACAACAGCGGTACATCTTATTGTATCGCTGTTGTTGCATTTTTCTTATCGGTAAAAAATAATTTTTTTTATGCTCTTTTGAGGGCGGCTAATTAGTAAAATAGAACATAGAACATAGAACATAGACAAAAGACAAAAGACAGTTTTTTTTTAGAAAACAATGTAAAAATAATTCTCAATTCTCAATTTTTGAAAACTAATCAGCAATTTACTGAATTTTACTAAACTCTAAACTCTAACAACTAACAACTAATTGCTAATTACTAATTGCTAATTGCTTCAGATATGCCCTTCTGCGTTTGTGCTGAATTTTGTCAAAATACTCCCAGTTTGCCTGATTTTTGGCGTTTGTTTCGAGTATAGATGTTGTTTCGGCGCGTTTCACTCCGTATTTTACGAAATATTTTATCTGGTCGTGGAAGAATATCGCATTAACGCCTTTGTTCTGATAGTCGGGGCGCACGGCGATAATCAGCAAGTCAAAATCGTCCATCTTCTTGGCTTTCAATGCCTTTAAGACCTTAATCCACCCAAAAGGAAACAGTTTTCCCTGACAGACACGCAAGGCATCCGAGATGTCGGGCATACCTACGCCCACGCCTACAATTTCATCTTTTTCGTTAGCCACAATAGTTGCAAAATCGTAGTTGACAAGCGGAAAATACATTTTTGAATAATAAATTTTCTGCTTTTCGGTTAGCGGCGAGTAGTTGTACAGCGGTTTGTATGCCTCATCAACCACGTCGAAAAACGTGTATCCGAATTTGCTCAACAGTTCCTTGGCTGAGCGCACTTTTTCAACGCGCAGTCCGTACTTTTTCATCACAATTTTGGATATTCTGTCAAGCCTTTCGGGGATTTCTTTTGGGGGATGGATTCGGTACTCTATCCAGTCCATTTCCTTCACAAGTCCGTAGTTATCAAAGTGTTTGATGTAATACGGATAATTGTACAAACTTGCCATTGGCGAGTTGTATTCGTATCCTTCTATCAAAAGCCCTTCGCGGTCGAGGTCGGTGAACCCGACGGGTCCGTTGATGCAGGTCATATTTTTAGTGCGCCCCCACTCTACTACCTTGTTGAGCAGCGCGGCAGACACTTCGAGGTCGTCCACAAAGTCGAACCATCCAAAGCGGCATTTTTTTACATTCCACTGCTCGTTGGCACGGTGGTTTATTATGCCTGCTATGCGTCCGATAATTTTCCCGTCGCGCTCGGCAATGTAATAAATGGCTTCACAGACCTCAAAAGCGGGGTTCTTGGCTTTGTTGAGCGTGTTGAGTTCATCAAACTCAAGCGGCGGACAAAAATACTGATTGCCCTTATACAAGTCCGTTCCAAAACGGACAAATTTTTTCAAGTCGCTTTTTGTGCGTACTTCTTTGATAGTTAACGACATATTTTTTAGATATTTTTTTTAAAATTTTCTGTTTCTATCCGCGAAATTACGCGAATTATCTTTTATCCCCGGATTTATCTAACGCTGATTTCCAATTCACAGATTTACACAAATAATTTTTTTCAAATTATCAGTTGTCAGAAAAAAAATTTTTATTCTCTACTCATTGCTATCTGCTAATTGCTAATTGCTATCTGCTAATTGTTAATTGTTTTTTTGAGGGGCAAAATTTCAATCCAATAGTCATCGGGGTCGTTGATAAAATACAGTCCCATATCAAAATTTTCGTAACAAATGCAGCCCATTTGCCTGTGAAAGTTGCGTATTTGCCCGTAATCGCCTTCTACTCTCACACAGAGATGGCTTTCGTTGTCGCCGAGGTTGTATGGTTGGTTACGGTCGCGCAACCACGTCAGTTCGAGGCGAAAAGAGGAGTTGAACCTGTCTGCCAAATATACGATTATAAACGAACCGTCTGGGGCTTCTATCCGGTGCGTCTCTTTTAACCCCAAGGCTTTGCCGTAAAAATCAATACTGCCCTGCAAGTTGGTAACATTGATATTAAAATGGTCGAACTTTGCTGCTATTTCCATAAAATTTATATTGTAAAAACAAAAAAAGTTTTCAGTTATTAATTATTAATTTTACTCCATTTTTAAATAATATTGTTTCTGTCATATTTTTATTTTTTATGCTCTTTTGAGGGCGGTTAATTCTTTGATTTTTTTTCTCCCACTTTGGCGGGATTGTGTCCTTTGTGAATTTCTCCCGCTTTGGCGGGACAAGTCTTGTTGTGCCTTGTGGTAAGAAAATTCACCACAAAGGACACAAGATTTATCCCGCCAAAGCGGGAGGTTGCACAAAGTTCACAATATTGCATTATTAATTGTTAATTGTTAATTATTAATTGTTAATTGTAATATCAGTTTCCCATTTCCGACAGGAATTTAATTCTAACTAACCGTACTTCTGTTTCTGAATATTCGTCTTCTCCCAGGTCGTTGAGCGCTTGCTGTACGTTGTCTGTTTCGGCACAATTGAAGTAGTCGAAAATTTCCTGTACGTGGTCCGGTTCCATCACTTCTTCGAGAAAGTAGTCGATGTGAATTTTTGTTCCCGAATACACAATCGCTTCCACTTCGTCAAGCAGTTCGCTGAAATCCAGTCCTTTAGACTCGGCAATATAGTCGAGTGCAACTTTTCTGTCTATCGCCTGAATTATGGATACTTTCATAGCCGATTTTTTGGCTACCGAGCGCACTCTGAGGTCTTCGGGGCGTTCAATTTCGTTGTCCTTGACATGTTGTGCAATCACTTTAACAAACTCCTCGCCGTAGCGTTTTGCTTTTCCCGAACCCACTCCGGGTATGTTTTGCAGTTCCTCGATGGTAATTGGGTACGATGTTGCCATCGCTTCGAGCGACGGGTCCTGGAAAATGACAAACGGTGGTACGTCAAGTTTTTTTGAGAGTTTTTTCCTAAGGTCTTTCAAAATGACGAACAACACGCTGTCTGCTGCCCCCGAACCGCTGCCGGCACGCAATGCGGGGTCGTCATCTTCTTCTTCAAATTCCGTGTCCTTCACAACGGGAAAAGGCGTGGGCTTTTTCATATACGCTTTGCCGGCGGGGGTAAGCCTGAGTAAGCCGTAATTTTCAATATCCCTGGACAGATAGCCCGCAAGAAGCGCTTGCCGTATAATTGCCTGCAAAAACTTATCGTCCTCGTCAGTAGCTGTTGCAAACTGCTCAAGGCGGTCGTGCTGATAACTTTTTACGTCTACTGTTTCATTTCCTTTGAGAATATCGACAACGTGTTCGGCTTTGAATTTCTCTTTTACCAGTTGTACGGTCTCAAGAATCAGCGTTAAAAGTTCTTGCCCTTCAACTATTTTATGCGGCTTTATGCAGTTGTCGCACGCGCCACAATTATCCTGCTTGTATGCTTCGCCAAAATAGTACAGCAATAATTTTCGGCGGCAAATGGCCGACTCTGCATAGGCTTGCGTTTCGAGCAGCAACTGATTGCCTATTTCCTGCTCTGCAACAGGTTTTCCCTGGTGAAATTTCCGCAGTTTGTCCAAGTCTTTTATCGAATAGAAGGCAATACATTGCCCTTCGCCTCCGTCTCGCCCGCCGCGTCCTGTCTCCTGATAATAGCCTTCCAAACTTTTAGGCATATCGTAATGGATTACGTATCGCACATCAGGTTTGTCTATTCCCATTCCGAAGGCTATTGTAGCAACTATAATGTCGCACTTTTCCATCAGGAATGCGTCTTGATTTTCGCTGCGCACAGCCTGGTCGAGTCCGGCGTGGTAGGGCAGAGCGGCGATGCCGTTCAGTTGCAGCGTCTCGGCAAATTCTTCCACTTTGCGTCGGCTCAGGCAATATATAATGCCTGATTTGCCCTGCTGATTTCGTATGTATCTAATAATGTCTTTGTCCACTTCTTTGCTCTTCTGCCGCACTTCGTAGTAGAGGTTCGGTCGGTTGAACGATGATTTAAAAACCGTTGCATCGAGCATCCCGAGATTTTTCTGAATATCGTGCTGCACTTTTGGCGTAGCGGTGGCAGTCAGGGCGATTATCGGCGCTTGCCCTATCTCCTGAATCATGGGCAAAATACGGCGATATTCGGGGCGAAAGTCGTGTCCCCATTCAGAGATGCAATGTGCCTCGTCCACTGCGTAGAAAGAGATGTTCATGTTCTGCAAAAAAAGTATGTTCTCTTCCTTGTTGAGCGATTCGGGCGCTACATAAAGCAGTTTGGTTTTGCCTGTGGTGATGTCTGTTTTGACGGCGGCAATCGCTTCCTTGCTCAGAGTAGAATTGAGAAAATGTGCCAGACCATCATCTTCACTGAAATTGCGCATCGCATCAACCTGATTTTTCATCAGCGCTATTAGCGGTGAAATAACGATAGCAGTACCCTCCATCAGCAGTGATGGGAGTTGATAACAAAGCGACTTCCCTCCGCCTGTGGGCATCAGTACAAAGGTGTTCTTCTTATTCATTATGTTCTGAATAATCATCTTCTGATTGCCTTTGAAGGTGTCGAAACCGAAGTGTTTTTTCAACTGTTTAGATAAATCCGTTTGTTTTGCCATATAAACTAAAATTCAAAAGGGCTGCGAAATTACTATTTTTTTCGCGTTCAATAATAAAATATTTTTTTTTCTGTTAATTAAATACGCATATTTACAGTTCTTTTTAACATAAATTTTGCCGCTCATTATTTTCTGTGTGTAAAGAATTATTTTGTAACTGACTTATTATCACTGAACTACAAATTTATAACTGTTAGATATTTGGAATTTCGTCAGGTGTAAATCTATAAATTTGCGGCGTTTTTTTTTGAAATTTAAAAAAACAAAGTTATAAACACTTTTTTTATTATGCAAAATTTTTTTTCAGAAAATTTTATTTTTTTTTGAAATGTAAAAAAGTCTTTAGTAGTTAGTGGTCAGTCTTTAGTGGTTAATGGTTAGAGTTTAGAGTTTAGTTATTAGAGTTTAGAGTTTAGAGTTTAGTTATTAGAGTTTAGTTATTAGAGTTTAGTTAGGAGTTGTTTTAATTCTCAATTCTCAATTCTCAATTTCTTAATTTTAACAATTGCTCCTTCTAAAAACAGAGAACTTCAATCTATGCGCGTTTTTTTCTTTAATTCAAAATCACGTCCGAGATATTTTTCGCGCACCACAGGGTTGTCTGCGAGTTGTTGTGAGGTGCCTTGGAATAGTATTTTACCTTCAAAGAGCAGGTATGCGCGGTCAGTTATAGACAGTGTTTCGTCAACGTTGTGGTCGGTGATAAGAATACCTATGTTCTTGTCTTTCAGCCGCCAAACGATGTCTTGAATATCCTGCACAGCAATGGGGTCAACGCCGGCAAAGGGCTCGTCAAGCATTATAAATTTGGGTTCAATGGCAAGGCATCGAGCAATTTCTGTTCGTCTGCGCTCGCCGCCGCTGAGACGGTCGCCGATGTTGTGGCGCACATGCTCAAGGTTAAATTCTTTAATCAGCGATTCCAATGTTTCTTTGCGGTACTGGCGGCTGAACTTTGTCATTTCGAGTACTGCCTTAATGTTGTCTTCCACAGTCATTTTCCGAAAAACTGACGCTTCCTGCGCCAGATAGCCGATGCCGTGCTGGGCGCGTCTATAAACCGGAAATTTTGTGATGTCAGTATCATCGAGAAAAATTTTGCCCGAATTGGCAGTAACCAGCCCCGTTGCGATGTAGAAGGTTGTGGTTTTGCCCGCGCCGTTAGGTCCAAGCAACCCTACTATTTCGCCTTGCCTGACGTCAATAGAAACATTGCTTACAACTGTGCGCTTGCCGTATTTTTTGTATAAATGCTCTGTTCGCAGTATCATATTTTTGTTTATAAAAGTCCTCAGTCATCGTTTATACCTATATTTTCAATGTCAATCAGGTTTTGCATGTCGGAGTCAAATTGTTTTGCCATCACCACCCTTGTGTCCGACCATTTGTCGTGCCAACCGTTTTTCCAAAAAAACGAGATTCCGTCGAAGGGTACCATGCGACAGAGTGAGCGAACAAAGTAGTGGTGCGCGGTCGGCTCAGCGCCACATTTGGTAACAACTTTTGTATTGGTAACAAACTTGCCTATTGTTCGCCCCTTGAAAAGTTTCTCAAGCAAAAAATAATAGACTACAAGCAGGCAAGCCGTCAACAGCCTGTCTATCATGTCGTCCATGTTTGCCATTGCTTCAAAATCAATATTTAAGTTCGTCAGTACCGACAAAAATGCTAAAACCATTCCGAACAGAATAAAGCAGAAATAAAAAACCATAATATCAATAACAAAATTTGCTAACCGCAACCCTGTTGACGCTTTATTGTTCTCTACAATTTCATGTTTTTCCATAAATAATATTATTTATATTTTAATTTACATTTACATTTACATTTATAATTTAATTTAATTTAATTTAATTTACAAAAAAATATTTGAGTTATACCATTTAAAATATTTAACCTGACGCCGTTATAGCAAAAAATAACAGTCGGCAGATGATATGCACGGAGCAAAAGTACAAAAAAATTATCAAATAGTTTTATTACTAATTAGCAATTAGCAATTAGCAACTAGCAATTAACAATTAACAATTAACATCAACCGTACGCCCTACTCCCCCTCTCTTTTGGAGAGGGGGCAGGGGGGAGAGGTTCTAACCACTAATTTTTAGCGCCTTTTTCAAAATGGTGATAATCATATTTTTTTGAGAAATCGCCGCCCCATCTGAACCCCATCTCCTTAAACTTGGCAACCACAGGACTGGTCGGATAGAACGAGCCTGCAACTGTTGGGTCGTAGCGCCCGCCTCGGGGCTCAATCTTGTCCTTAAACTTGTAAATCACCGGATTTTGAAGCGGATTTATATCAACAGCCATGCCGTAGGCGTGAAAAGAATAACTTATATTTCTGTAACAAAACGCAGAAGTATTGTTGTCTTCCATCGACAGATTGTCGTTCCAGCCGTATTTTACTATGGGGATAACCTTTTCTACCGGAAACTTCTGCTGGCGCATAAATGCGAAGATGGTCTTAATATCTTCGGCAATCTTTTTATTGAGCAAAAGTTGCCCTCGATGCAGTTTATTGTCTGACGAATAATAAGTTACATCAATCAATGTGAGTTGTTCAATGATTTTTTCGGGCGCTTTTGTTCCTGCTATCGCTTCTTCAAAAGTATAGTTGCAGTCAATTATGAGCGAGTCCGGAGGCGGGCGATTGTCGGGTGGATTTTCGGACTTCTGCTTTTCGGCACATGCCAAAATATTGATAGCAATACAAAGGACGAATATGATTTTACAGGATTTTTCCAAGAGGTAATACATTGAATATCAGTTACTACAGAGTTCTACATCTCCAGATACACGACCTCAATTCCGGCACGTTCAAGCAGTTCTACTCCGTCCATAAAGCGATACTTTTCGCCGTACACAACGCGGTTTATACCCGACTGGATAATCAGTTTGGCACATTCTACGCAGGGTGAGGCTGTAACATAGAGGGTTGCGCCTTCGCTACTGTTGTACGAGCGGGCAACTTTGGTAATCGCATTTGCCTCAGCGTGAAGCACATAGGGCTTGGATACATTGTCGGCATCTTCGCACTTGTTCTCAAAGCCGGAGGGAGTGCCGTTGTAGCCGTCAGAAATTATCATCTTGTTTTTCACTATCAACGCGCCTACCTGACGGCGAAGGCAATACGAATTTTCTGCCCAAATCTGCGCCATACGCATGTAGCGGCGGTCAAGAGCCAAGCGTTTGTCAATATCTTTTGTAGTTTCCACGATAAAAAGAATCTGTTTTGCCTGCAAATATTGCTGCTGATAAATAAAAAACCTTATGTAATTTTGTACGCTTTGACCCAATAAATGTCCAGCGAACCGCCCGACCCGTGCTGTTTGTTGGAAATAAATGAGTTAAATGACAGGTACAATTTTCCTTCGGGAATATTTCTGCGCGTGCTGTACACTTGAATATTGTTGATGTACCACGATAATTCGCCTTTTTGCCACACGAGCGTATAGATATGCGGCGTTGAGGGATTAATACCTTTTATTTCCGTGCGGTCAAAGGAGTTTTTGGCTGCGCTGCCCACTGTGAGCCGTTTCCCGTTATAGTGGAAAATGTTTACATGAGGCAATTTGCCGTCTGCACCGAGCCAAAAAGCGTGCTGAACATTGCCCGAGCAGCGAATTTTTGCCTGAAAAATCCCCTGCTCCTGCCTGAAGCTGTCGGCGCTGTTGATAACGTCCGCAGTGAAGCCAAATTCTTTCTCTACAAAGCCTTTTGCAGTATCCCACGCGGCGGTTTCCACCTTTTCTTTTCGGGTTAAAATTTTCAAAATCCCATCTTCTATTACTGTATTTTTCCCGCCGTTATTTGCCTGCTTTTCGTTAGTAAAGGAGTGATTGGCAATTAGTTGCGTGGCGGGATAGTGGAACCCGAATTTCCAGATTGAGGCAAATGTTGCGGGGTCAAATTCCTGCGAAAACGTGCTCTTACGTTTGCGCAATTCGGCAAAGCGTTCCGGCTTCTCGTTATTGAAGAACGTTATATCGGGGTCTTTTGCCAAAGCGTAAAAACGCTGTTCCTGCGCATATTCGGGGGTTGTTTTCCATCTGCTCGGATTAGCCCAAAACTCATCTGCTTGCCGAAATTCGGGGGTCGCAATTTTGTGCTTCAAATCCTCTAACTCTTTGATAATGTAAGAATTATGGAAACGCATGTAATTTTTATATTCTTTGGAGCGTTCAAAACGCTTCAGAGATTGCAGTTGCGCTGACGCCTTGACACGCTTCGGGTCGCCAAGCAATTCATAATCAGAACTTTGCTTAAATTCTAAAAACGAGTTCAGCGACTCGGATGCAACCGTGCCATAATAATGTCTGATGTCTGACCTCTTTTGCAGTTTGTCCAATTTTTTGCGGTCGCGACTTTGCTGCGTATCACGGTACCTGCGGTTTTGCAGAATTTTCTTATTCTCCTGAAAATCAGATGATTTAACCACATGAAACAGGTGATGGTACTCGGCAAGTTTCGCTGATTTCTCAACCTCATCGTAGCGAGTCATTGCCGCTACGATGCCAACTTGCTCGCGCTCAAAGCGTGCGGTGGAATGGAGTTGTCCAAAAAGTTTTTTCCAAAAAAGATTCATATTTAGGGCAAAGTAAAAATTGGTTACAAAAATACTGTATTTTTTTGAATTTATTCCAATAAAAAAGCGTTTTTTGAAGAATAAAGCACGAAGGCACGAAACCACTAAGCACTAACTATTAACTGACAAATATCAGTAGTTCGTTGACAAATTTGTATCACAAGTTCGTTGACATCAACGACTTAATTTTTTTTTCAAAACCTCTTTAATGATTTGTGAGAGAGGATTTTGAAAAGAAAAAATTAAAAGAATGTAAACGAACTACTGACACATAACTATTAACCATTAACCATTAACCATTAACCACTAACAACTAACCACTAACCACTAATAACAACCGTTCCATTTCTTTTTGCAGGTTTTGCGCCTCTGCTCTTGCTGCGGCGGCGAAGTCTTTGCCGCTTGAGGCATAAAGTATCTGTCGCGAGGAGTTCACTATCAATCCACATTCTTTGTTCATACCATATTTTGCTACCTGCTCCAAACTTCCTCCCTGCGCCCCTACGCCCGGCACAAGCAAGAAACTTTCGGGTACAATTCGGCGCACAGCCTCAAGCGCAGAGGCGTTTGTTGCGCCTGCTACATACATCATATTGTTGGCGTTGCCCCATTGGAGCGATTGTTGCAGCACTGTTTCAAACAGAGGAACTCCGTGCCTGTCCTCCATCATCTGCAAACGGCGTGCGCTGCTGTTTGAGGTTAAAGCGAGCAGAATTACCCACTTGTCTTTGTACGACAGCAGTGGGCGAACCGAGTCTTCGCCCATATATGGCGCAACTGTCATCGCGTCAAAGTTCATTGTCTCAAAAAAGGCTCGCGCATACATCGCCACCGTGTTGCCAATGTCGCCTCGCTTGGCATCTGCAATGAGAAAGATATCGGGATATTGCTCTCTGATGTACTGCACTGTGCGTTGCAGCGCTTCCCATCCGCGCAAGCCTTCGCTTTCGTAGAAGGCGGTGTTAGGCTTGTATGCTACACATAAATCGGCTGTAGCATCAATTATTGCCTTGTTGAATGCAAAGATGTCGCTGTTTGCAGATGTCGGCATCTTTTTCACATCAACATCCAGTCCAACACAAAGAAACGATTTTTTACGTTTAATATTTTCAAAAAGTTCGGTTTTTGTCATAAGGAAACCAGTTGTTAGTGGTTAGTGGTTAGTGGTTAGTGGTTAATTGTTAATTAAGAAATGTTTTTGAATTGAGAATTGAGAATTGAGAATTATATTCAATTACGAATTAAAAATTACGAATTACGATTTGCTAATTGCTAATTGATTAAAGTTTCTAACTATTCCTAACTAAACTCTAATGACTAAACTCTAAACTCTAATCACTAAACTCTAAACTCTAATCACTAACAATTAACCACTAACCACTAACCCTTCCTGTTATTTCCAGCAGCAATTTAATATGGTTATTAAACCCTTGTGCTTCAATAAGTTGCTCAACGTTCAGGTGCATTCTGTATCGCCAGTAATGGTGCGGGTTTGCCGGGACATTAATTCTCTCTTCCTCTGTGTTTTGATTTTTCAGTTCGTCACTCATGGCAAGCCAGTCCTGCACAGGCAGTATCACCAGCATTGCCGGCGAAGCGAGGTGATTGCGCACAATCTGCCCTGCTATTTCGGCAGTACATTCCTGCGGCGCACCGCCCCCTCGCCAAAGGATTTCGTTATAGAAGTGTTGCGTATTAGCCTGATTTTCGCTCCACCACAGTCGCAAAGGGGACATGTCGTGCGTGGAGGTGGTGCAAACGGACAGATATGGTATAAAGTTCAGATTTTCAAACTGCTTTCCTGTGTCTTTGGGCATTCTCTGTATTTCGAGCGAGAGTATTTGCAGTTCTCTCATCACCGCAGGCACGCAATCAGGTATCATTCCCAGGTCTTCACCGCAGGCGAGCATCTGCGTAGCAGCAATGATAGCAGGCAGTTTTTGCATAGCCTTTCCGTACCAGAAATCATTATGCCGATGATAGAAGAAGTTGTCGTACAGGCGGTTGAACGCGGCTTTTTGTCCGTCGTCCATACTTTTGTAGATGTAAGAAAACTGCGCAGTAATGCGAGGGTGGAACTTGTGCGGCTCGCGTTTGTCGGGGATGAACAGCACCTCGTTGCACAGCGAATACAGCCCGTCTCGTATTCTAACCGACTTTTCGTCTGTTTTTCCCTCGAAAATTTGCCTTATCTTTTGCTGTGTATCACAAAAATCTTTCAGTGCGAAGCGTTGCCAGTTGGTAGGCGTGAGAAAGGTGTTAACCACTTCGGATGTATAATCCCCAAATATTTCACCTAAAAAATATTCGTGTATATATGGTTTGGTCATAAAATCGTAGTGGAAATGCAGCCCTTCGCTCCTGATGTCGTCTTCTGTAAACGGCAATGCGGGGCTGAAATATCCGAGCAATCCCTGCACTGAATGTTGTGGAATTTCCCATATCCTAAAGAATCCTAAAATATGGTCTATACGGTATGCGTCAAAATAGTCAGCCATTTTTCGGAAACGATTTTTCCACCATCTGAATCCGTCTTTTTGCATTCTGTCCCAGTTGTAGGTTGGGAATCCCCAGTTTTGTCCTGCAACGGAGAAGTCGTCCGGCGGGGCGCCTGTCTGCGTATCGAGGTTAAAGAAGTGTGGCTCTGTCCACGCCTCTACACTGTTTCGGCTAACTCCTATGGGAATGTCGCCTTTGAGTATTATGCCGCGACTGTGAGCATATTCTTTTACCGCGAGCAGTTGCTCGTGCAGCAAATATTGAACAAAATAATTCTGCTGTACAGCCCGCTCCATCTCTACATTCTGGGCTATTTGCCCTGCTAACTCTTCCTTGTTATAGATTCTGTTTTCGCCCCAGACGGCAATTTCTGAGGTGCAAAATTTGTCGCGCAAATAGCAGAAACAGGCATAAGGGAAGAGCCAGTACTCATTTTTCCCGAAAAATTCTTTGAACTTTTCCGATTCTGAAACCTGTTTTCCGTCCTGCTCAAACAGTCTTGTTAGATATTCTTTTTTTAAAGAAAAAACGCTTTCGTAGTCTATTTGCGAGAGTTTATTCAGGTTTTCGGCTCTCTGCATGAACCAGTCAAATGCGGGTTTGTCATTAAGCGGGTGTTTTTTTATTCCGAAATAAACAGGATGCAATGCATATATAGATATTGCGCTATATGGGTATGAATCAGTCCATTTTCCCGAAATCGTGGTGTCATTGACGGGCAGAATCTGTATTATTTTCTGGTTTGTTTGCGCTGCCCAGTCCACCATTTTCAACAGGTCCGGGAATTCTCCTATTCCACAACTTTCGTCAGTGCGCAGTGAAAATACGGGGATTGCCACGCCTGCCGCGCGGAAGTTTTTCCACGTCAAACGGAATGTAAAATTGTGTATTTCAATCTGTTTCCTGTTTCCCTTGAAGTGTCCGAGCGACAAGAATCGGTTAGGTCCCTCTTCCCATTGCAGAACGTTCCCTTCGGCGTTGTCAACAATCAGAAATTTGTATTCCGCATTCTCTTTCAGTTCGGATACAGGAATTGTTATTTGCCACTTCCCGCTCTCGTAACATCTTAACTTTCTGCACTTTGAGATGTCCCACTCGCCTAAAAATTCGCTCGCGCCCACAATTGCCACACTCTGTCCGTTAGCCGCAAGCGGACAGACAATATTCAGCATAACGCTGTTGGCGAGCGCTTTATCTATGCTGTGTTTTTCGCTGTGAGCGTAAAAACTTTCGGTGAAGGCAGATGTGTAGAGAAATTCCTGCATCGGGCGGCTTCTCCATTCATCTACCAAGCGGATTTCTGTCATCGAAAACGTTTGCACCTTGCGCTTGCCGCCCCACTCCTCAAAGATGTTATTCCACTGGTCTTTTATAAGATAGGAATAGGTAAAGTCTTCGACACTGTGGGCGAGGTCAACTTGCGCTGTCCATTTTGCGCCGTCAACGCAACTCATTTTCAATGCTATAGCAGATTCGTTTGCTCCCAACTCGGATAGCGAGCCGCACACATACAAAGCCTGTCCGTAGGCTACCTGTATATGCAGTTCAAAGGATAAGGTCATATATTGCTTAGATTTTAGATTATTAATTCTCAATTATATACTGCAATCTGCTTGAA
This sequence comes from Prevotellaceae bacterium, assembly GCA_031271005.1. Lineage (GTDB taxonomy): Bacteria > Bacteroidota > Bacteroidia > Bacteroidales > Paludibacteraceae > WRGS01. The sequence continues at coordinate 23,158 of JAISWT010000113.1, forward strand.
CAGGCAACCGTTAATCAGCGATTAAATTCAGGACAGAAAATCCGATTTTCGGATAGCCCGCTCAGTTAAAATATAATAACTTAATTATCGGCAAACAGATAGCATAACAAATTTTCCCAAAATTAAAAAACTTATAATTGAAAACCCATTTTTTTTTGTATAAATACATTATAAAACACGTGCAAACGTTTGCGGAAAAAAACGCCGACGTGCATGTTTAGTTTTTAGTTTTCAGTTTTCAGAAAATACAATTAACATTTAACAATTCCCAACCACCATTTAACAAAATTTATAAATAACGACTGATTATTCATTGTTAATTATTAATTATTTTCACTATTTTTGCAGAACAAAAATTTTTAAACAGATAAAAATCATGGCAACAATTTATAAGGTAGAAGACATTTTCAAGCCTCTGAATGAAGAACAAAAGCGGTTTGTAATTGCCAAAAGAAAAAAAATCGGGAGTTTGAAAGGTAAAATAAAACTTAAAAGCGGTGATATTTTCAATTTAAAAGAAAGTTAATGAAACGTTTTTTGCTTGATACGCACACATTTATTTGGTTTCTGACAGAAGATAAAAAACTGAACAACGACATTGCCGAAAGCATAGTGTATTATCAGAACCAGTATTTTGTCAGCGTTTCCGCCCTGCACGAAATTGTAACAAAACAAACAGTCAAAAAACTTGACTTGTCAATAAACATTGTAAAAATTTCTAAAATAGCGGAAAAATATAATATAGATATTTTGCCAATAAAAATCGCCCACCTGGAAACGATGTCAGATTTATCTGTGCCTGTAATTAACGGAAAACAACATCTTGACCCCTTTGACCGCATTATGATAGCGCAGGCAATATGCGAAAAACTTACATTTATTTCAGCCGATAGAAAATTCCCATACTACAAAGACAAAAATTTCAAGCTCTTACAGTATTGAAATTATCAAACGCCACAAAAAAACAGCCGCTGCAACCCACTGCAACGGCTCTTTTTTTTCGTGTCTTCGTACCTTCGGGCGAAGCATGCTACGCGCCTGCGTTTTGCGCCCTCACTCCCCCTCACCCTTCGGAGGAGGGACAAGGGTTGCCAATTCTTAATTAATATAAATTAATGTCAAATTCCCCATCATTTAACATTTAACAATTCCCAACCACCATTTAACAAAATTTATAAATAACGACTGATTATTCATTGTTAATTGTTAATTATTAATTATTTTCACTATTTTTGCAGAACAAAAATTTTTAAACATATAAAAATCATGGCAAAAGTAATATTAAAATACGATGCACGTAACCCCCATGCAGTGAAGACATTGGAGTTTATTATGTCGCTTGGTTTTTTTGAAATGCAAAAAACAGACGACCCGTTATCCCCCTTTGAAAAATCCTTACAGGACATAAAAAACGGGCGTGTAACCAAAATTAAAAATGTATACAACGCAGTCAGCGAAATTTTACAATGAAAAAAGCAGATATTAGCAAAATAATACCTCAAACAACTTTTTTATATGAAACGAACACGATTAACAAAACACACAAGGTTATGATTATGTTGTCGTGTGAGTTCCATCTGACCTTAAAAAATAAAATATAAACAGATGAAATTGATTATACCAATCAATTTAAAAAAGATGTTTTTAATCTCAAAAAAGCAGGTAAAAATTTATCCCTTCTGAACGATGCTATTATTCTGCTTGCCCAAACAGGAACACTACCGTCCGAATACCGTCCGCACAAATTACATGGCGCTTATGCACATCACTGGGAAGCGCATATTGGCGGAATAAAAAGTGACTGGGTAATAGTTTGGCAAAAAAGAGATGACATTTTGACATTGATACTGACAAATACAGGCACACATTCAAAAATCTTCGGTTAATTTTTTTCACCCGTTAAAAAATAAAAAACAGCCGCTGCAACCCACTGCAACGGCTCTTTTTTTTCGTGTCTTCGTACCTTCGGGCGAAGCATGCTACGCGCCTGCGGGTCTCTCTGTACAACCTACGTGTTTCTATGTGAAAAATAAATTTCACAGAGAGGCACAGAGAACACACAGAGGGACACAGAGTTCTGAAAATCTCCCGCTTTGGCGGGACAAGTTTTACAGATTTAAGGTATTCTGTTTATTCTGAAAATTATGTAAAAAAAACAATAAAAATTTGCAGTTAAAAAATAAAGTATTAAATTTGCCGTGCTAAAATGCTTATAAACAGGCAGATATAGTAAAAATGTTTATCAATTTGTTTTATATTTTTTACAAATAAATAAATTGATAAAAATTGGTGCGCAGGCGTGCGTAAAAAATATATATAATTTGACAAAATTAGCGATTTGCTAAAATTCTTGAACCTCATTTTCCACCATTGGGTCATTACGACCACTTCAAGAATAAGTTGGTGAAACGCCGTGTATTCGGCGTGGGGCGGCTTATCAGAAGTGGTAGGCGTGGAAACCTGAGGTTCAGATAAAGGTTGTTCCACGCTATTTTTGTGTTGTGTTTTTTGAAATAAGACTTGAAAAATGAAAAATTAATGCAACTATTGTGGACTTTGTGCAGACTTTGTGTCCTTTGTGGTTAATTTTTCTACCACAAGGCACAACAAGACTTGTCCCGCCAAAGCGGGAGAAATTCACAAAGGACACAAGGTAGCAATTAGCAATTAGCAATTAGCAATTCTCAATTCTCAATTAATAAATTATTCACTAAAAAAAAATAACATTTTAAATTTTTAATTTTTACAAAAATGAAAAAGAGTATTTTAATTTTGGGCTTTTTAGCCATGATGAGCGGCGCGGCGCTGACCGCGCAGGTGGGCGTAAATACAGAAACGCCAAAAACGACCCTTGATGTAGTTGCAGGCAAAACCGATGCCAGCACCGCCGAAGGCTTAACTGCCCCGCGCCTTACGCTTGCGCAACTCAACGCCAAGCAGGGCAAATACACCGCCGACCACACAGGCGCAATGGTGTATGTTACCGAAGTTGACGCGACGCCTGTCAGCAATTATTCAGACCAGATAACCTGCACAGGATTGGTTATGTGGAACGGCACGCACTGGGTTAGCGACTGCGCAGCGCCCAAAACTTACGCCGCCGCGCTTATGCAGCCAAAGGCATTTACATTTTACGAAAATGCAGAGGGTAATGACGTGCCTGTTCCTTTGGTATTTGGCGCAGGCGGAAGCAGCGCAATGAGTTATCAGTGGTATAAAATCACCGGCAACAACGTTCATATTCGCGTTGCTCAGAAATGCACCGCTTCAGACGGTTCGGGCTTTGCTACAAACGCCTTTACGCCCACAAGCGTTATCAAAGGCACAACACGAAACGCCAATAACACAGGCTTTTACAGGTATTTTTGCGTAGGTAAAAACGCCACTAACGACAGCGTAGTTTCCAACATTGCCGAGGTAGCAGTAGGCTGCGGAGCAAAAAACCTGCAAGGCGAGTGGTTGAGTTTTATGTGCTTCAACCTTGGGGCAACAGAACTGACAATTGCAGCGCAGAAAAACCACTCAATGACTTTCTCCACTCCAAATGATGCTGACGGCAGACATTATTATATAGCAGGCGAGGAGCAACTTTACGGCGACCTTTACCAGTGGGGACGCATCCGAGACGGACACGAGCAGCGCGGAGCAGGCGCGGGCTTTGTTGCAGGCTCGAATGCCGCAGGCACAAATC
>JAISWT010000136.1 GCA_031271005.1 Prevotellaceae bacterium
GGGGTAAATGGTAATCTCGTTTGTAACGAGACAGGTCGTTAAAAAACGACCGACCAATAACTCCTCGTCAGAGACGAGGAGCAGTGGAGGCAATAAAACAGAACGGCAACACCTCCGAAGCTTCCGGAAATGTGCCGCAATAATTGTATATGTATATAGTAAAAAAACGCAAAAAGACTTCGCGCTGTTAAGCTTAAACTGAAAAGTTTTTAATAAATGATAAGCCCTTGAATACAAGGAGTTAAGCTGAATGCGGGGGGGGGCTTTTGTAACGAACTTACTTTTAGCCGGTTAAACCGTCTAAACTGAAAAAATGGTAAATATAGAATCCCAGATGTAAGCATCGCTTTGAGTTGATTTTAGTTGTTTATAAGACGGGGCAAAGATAAATCTTTTTAGTGAATAATGAATAACGAATAGTGAATAATTTTTTTTTAGTGGTTAGAGTGTAGTTATTAGAGTGTAGTTATTAGAGTGTAGTTATTAGAGTGTAGTTATTAGCTACGCCGAGGGTTGTTTCGTGGCTAAATTACTTTTGAACACTGATACCGCAGATTAGACACGATTTTCACAGATAGAAATCTGGTGTTGATCTGTTAAATCTGTGTCATCTGTGTTCTGGTGTTCTATTGATATTTATGCCCTAACGGACTGTTGCTTATCAAAAACACGGATTTAATCATTAAAAATTGTACGCTGCTGTAATGCCCAAAGTATAAAATCCGTCCTGCCATTTCGAAGATTTGATGTTTCCGGGGACAATAGGATAGCCGTCTAAATTGAATTTTACGGCATCCCCGCCAATCACAAAACGATAGCCAAATTCAAAACCAAGTTGCAAGTTAGCCGAGATGGACTGTCTGTAACCCGCACCAAAGGCGCACAGCGGTGTGATTGTTGTTGTGTGGAGTGTTTCATTGTCTTTTTCTACGTCTAAAGCAATCTTTGAAAACGCTATGCCAGCTCCGCCGTACAAATAAAGTCCGACAATTTTTTTCGAACAATCACATCTATGCGCCTTTTTTGCAATCGGATAATATTCAAGAATCAGGTCAGGCTCAATAATAGTTGTCTTAAATGCGTAACCCTCTTTGTCTCCTTTCAACTCACCGACAAGCGCAGCTGCCTTTATTTTCAAGTGTTCCGTAAACATTGTTCGTCTGTAACCAATCTGCCCGTACCAATTAACATGGTTGTCAAAATCTTTTGCAAACAGGCTTGTTCGTTCAATATCACCAAAGTAGTAATTACCTCCCGCAGATATTACAATACTGTTTGGTATTGTTTCGCCCAGCAGTCCGTTGCGCCCCAGATCTTTTAAATCTGACTGTGCAAAAATATTCTGGCAAAACAATACCCAAAAAGATACTACAAGAATTTTAGAAAACAATTCCATAACAAAAGTAGTTTTGATAATTATAGATATTTATTGATGTTTTATAAAAAATGCTTTTGACTGCCATACTCTTAATCTTTGCAAATAGGAAACTTGCCGTTATATAATGTATATGGCAAGGAAACGCAAAGAAACTTCGCGCTGTTAACTGTCAAATAGAAAAAATATAAGTAATTGTTAATCCCTTGAATATAAGGAGTTAAGATGAATTGAGGGGGGGGCTTTTGTAACGAGCTTACTTTTAGCCGGTTAAACCGTCTAAATTGCAAAAATGGTATGGATAAAAACCCTGAAACAAGCATAATTATTTAGTCATTTTCTGATGTGAATATCGGGAGGCAAAGATAATACTTTTTTAAGTTTGTAGTTATTAGAGTGTAGTTTTTAGTGAAAATATTTTTGCGTTTCGTTATTCACTAAAAAAACGGTATATGTCCTGACGGACAAAAACGCCTGCTTAAAGCCGTTTTTCTATTGATATAAATGCCCTAACGGGCAAAAAACTACACTCTACACTCTAAAAACTAAAAAAAAGCGTACCTTTGCAGAACTATTCACCATTAAATTTTGTTGGAACAATGACTAAAATATGGTATGCAACGGGAATTTTTCTGCTGTTAGCAGGATGTAATGGATTGGACAGAAAGGTTCAGACCATTTTACAACTTCTTGATACAAACAAAAAGATAGAGGTTTCCCATATTGACGGGGCGCGTGAAATGATTGTTGGCGAGGCTTCGTTTTCGACTGCACAGGTTGCAGAGTTACGCGATGCTTTTTCGGCATATCTTGCCGCATTTGCAGAAAGCGAAACGGGACGTCTGGCTGCAGAAATGGACATGATTTTTAATCAGACCGACGATATTCTCATACAGCGCCGGACAGATTCGCTTTTTAGCGCGTGCGAAAAGCTTAAAATATATGGCATAACCGTTTCTATGGTTGAGGGTAATGTACAGGTTTCCATTTCTCCGATGTATATTGCCAATACCTTTTGGAACTATTTGAGCGAGGGAGAACGTCAGTGGGCTTTTCGGATGGAAACGGAAATGAATGACCCCGTGCTCGAAGATGCAAGTATTGTCATTGCCTACGAAGAACTTGCCAACCGGCTGTTCATCTGCGACGAATTACTAAAAAATTACGCTGAAGACTCCCTGTTAACGCCACAGGTTGAACTGTTTAGAAATCATTATTTAGTCTTGCTGATGTTCGGATGCGACAACACGCCCGCTTTCGACTGGCGGACAAAACAGTTGCAGCACGAAGTCAGGGAGGCGCTTATATCCTACATTAACCGGCATCCGGACGCCCTGAGCAGCCCGACAATTAGAGAATATATCGAACTCCTGCAAAAAAATCGGTTCAAAAAAACCGCTGAAATACAAGAGTTTGGCAAAAGAGTTTTTAACAAATAATTATTAATTACCAGTATAACAAATCCTTATCCGCAACTTATGTACACATGGTTTGAATGTAAAGTCGCTTATGACAAGATTGGAGAAGACGGTCTTCTCAAACGTGCAGTTGACAGCTATCTCGTTGATGCACTCTCCTTTTCGGAGGCGGAAAAACGTATTATTGAGAAAGTAACGCCCTTTGTCAGTGGCGAACTGACCGTTTCAAACATCAAAAGAGCAAAAATTGCAGAGCTTTTTTATAACGAAGAGGGCGATCGCTGGTTTCGATGTAAAATCTTTATCATTACTCAGGATGATGAGACAAAAACGGTTGAAAAGCGTTCTGCTCAAATGATACTGGTTCAGGCAACTTCATTGAAAAAGGCTTTGGACGTGTTGACTGACAGAATGAAAGACACAATGAGCAATTACGAAATAAATCTCATAACGGAAACCGCACTGTTGGATGTTTTTCCGTATGAAGTCCCCGACTTAGAAACCAGATCCCCAATTACGGAACATTTGCCACAGTAGATTTATGTCTGTCAGTTCACACCTTGCAACCATTCGGCGCGCACTTCCTGAGGGAGTGCGCTTGGTTTGTGTATCGAAGTTTCAGTCCTGCGAAGCAATTTTAGAGGCGTATGAGGCAGGAGAGCGTGATTTTGCAGAAAGTCGCGCTCAGGAACTTTTCCTGAAAGCGCCGCAACTGCCTCCTGATATTCGTTGGCACTTTATCGGACCGATACAGCGTAACAAAATCAAACTCATTGCCCCGATTGCCTGCCTCACGCACAGCATCGAAAACACAGATCAACTTCTGGAATTTAATACTCAGGCAACCAAACTTGGCATCACAAGTCGCGTGCTGTTGGAAGTGCATATCGCACAGGAAACCAACAAACACGGATTCAGCGCTGACGAGTTAGAGCGCTTTTTTGAGCAAAAACGGTGGACAGCCTTTCCCTCGGTGCAAATATGCGGTGTGATGGGCATTGCCACTCAAACCGACAATCAACAACAGATAGCTACAGAATTTGACGATTTGGCACGACTGTTTTTACGTATTAAAAATATCTATCTTGACGCTCATTTTTCGGAAATCTCTATGGGGATGTCCGATGATTTTCCGTTGGCAATAGCGCGAGGAAGCACTATGATACGCATCGGAAGCGCCATTTTTAGTGATTAATGATGCGAAAAGGCAAGAATGCAAACTTTCGTCTCTGCATTAAAGGTTACTATTTCTATGCTTCCTGTTCTGAATCGTTATTGAAATCTGCACTGTTAAAATCAAATGACGCAATTTGTCTGACAAATAGCTCCTCCAGAGAAACAAGCAGCGTTTCCGTACCGCTTACACCATCTATGGTAACAAGTTTATCAACAATAACATCGCGCAAAGCACGGTTGTCTTTCGCATAAACTTTGATAAATAATGCATATTTCCCTGTCGAAGAATGACATTCTACTACTTCCGAGAGATTTCTCAGAGTGGTAGCCACATGATTGTACTTCTTCATGTCGTTCACTGCAATACCTATAAAAGCGCATGTGTGATACCCAATTTTGTAGGGATCAACGATAAATTCCGACCCCTTGATGACACCCATTATAGAAAGTTTCTGCACTCTTTGATGGATGGCTGCTCCGGAAACATTACAGGCTCGCGACACTTCCAGAAATGGTAGCCGCGCATTTTTTGAGATCATGCTCAAAATTTTCTTGTCTAAATTATCAATCTGTCGTTTCATAATGATGTGATAAATTATAATTAAATTGCAATATGTATTAGAAAAATAAAAGTTTTTATGTGATATTAGTAACAGAATGTTGGCGAAAATGGTATTATAAAATTCAATTCCACGCAATATAACTTCATTAAAATTAGCCGTTTTGCGCGACTCGGCATAGCTAAAACAAGTTTTATCTCTGCTCTCGCTGCTTAAAACGTTTGATTATTATCGATATGTCAAACTTGTGCGACAAAAATACAATAACTTTTTAAGTTCACAAAATTTTTCAATGAGAGAAAAAAAACATGGATTTATGGGATTTTTTTGGAAAACAAGATGATGACAATATTCTATTTTTATAGCAAACGGCTGTTTTAAATAAGAAACAGATACAGTTTTAGCAATAATTTGTTTGATTTGTAAGATATTGCAGACAATACGCAAAAATAACATTTTACTGCAATAGATTCATAAAAGGGAATAGTTTGCCATTCAAATTTAATTTTTCATAATGTTTTTTCCTTTTTTCGCACTGTTTTGCGTGTTGAACAATTAATTTCATAAAATAAAAGCCCCCATCTCCGGGGGCTTTTTGTTTGTTTTGGCGGTCGCTTTTAGTCTGAAAGGCAACGCACACTGAAGCCGTACGACCGATTGTAGCTGTGCGTGCCCTCTACACCGCTGGTGAAGCGCAGGAAGTAACCGTTAGTACCATCAGCAGTAGAGCCCCAGTAGTAGCCGTTGGGGCCACGGTAGTCCAACGTACCATCGTTGTCGTCCCGGCGGCCGGCAGCGGGCAAAACCAATGCGTCGCCAAATTTAATACCGGTGTCTTCTTCGAGGTCATTCCAGGTTAGTGAAGTGCCGGGGGATACCCAGGTCGTGCCACCGTTAACAGTGCGGGATATGGTGTTATTGTCAATCACGCCTTGCCATTCATCTTTAGTGGGAAGCCGCCAACCGGAAGGGCAGGGATCCTCGGAACTCACCCAGTTGCCGTTCCCAGAAATGGTTTTCCACCCGGAAATATTGCCTGTATTGGCAAAGTTTGTAGCCTGGCTTATAGCAGTACCCTTGACGCCGAACTGGTACATCGCACCATGAATATCCTTCGAAATCGTAAACGGATCTTTCGTTTCATCAGCGCCAAGATTGTGACACATGAATACCTTCCATACTCCGCTCGCTGTATACGCCCCGCAACATGCACAATCCTGAAGCGATATGTTCAGTTCAATGGCTCTGTCGGCGTCGCCGTCATTATAAATGACATACAGTTTGAGTTTTAAGCCTGTGTCGCGGGTAAGACCTAACAGGTCGTTTTGCAGCGACGATTTGTAATTTACCGTTACCTTGCAGGCAGAGCTGATAC
>JAISWT010000138.1 GCA_031271005.1 Prevotellaceae bacterium
GGAGAATGCGCTTGAGGTGAATATGGCAGCAGCCACAGAAATCGCACGACAGTTGCGTTTGCGTGATATTGGCGGTATCATCATTATTGATTTTATTGATATGGATGAACGCGCCAACCAGCAGAAACTCCACGAACACATGGTGCAACAGATGGAGCCTGACCGCGCCAGACACAATGTTTTGCCGTTGAGCAGATTTTGCCTGATGCAAATCACCCGTCAGCGTGTACGACCGGCAATGGCTGTTAATACGCAGGAAACGTGTCCCACTTGCTTCGGCAGTGGCAAAGCGCAGCCGTCCATACTGTTTACCGACCAACTTGAGGCGACAATCAACACCATTGTTCATGCAATGGGGATAAAAAAGTTTGTTCTGCATGTTCATCCATACGTAGCAGCCTATATCAACAAGGGATTCTGGTCGCAAAAACGACGGTGGCAGAGCGCCTACTCGTGGGGACTGCGCATTGTGCCTATTCAGGCAATGGGTTTTTTGCAATATAAATTTTGCAATCGTGCAGGTGAAGAAATCAATACGCATCTGCTTGATGATGAAAAGATTACTGGTATAGAAGATACAGCGTAACCGTAACATACCTGCGATTGCGGGAAGGACAAATCAATTTTGAACGACTCCTATTTAACCATAACTGCGCCTGCGGAGGGAACTTACAGGGAAAAAGGCAGTAAGTTTTTTGCTTTTGTTTTTCCCGTGCAGTCGGAGGAGCAGGTAGCGGAGATTGTTACAGACCTGCGCAAGCGATTCTATGATGCCCGCCACGTTTGTTATGCTTATCGAATAGGTTACGAACAGCCTCGTTTTCGCACAAATGATGACGGAGAGCCGTCAGGCACAGCAGGAAAGCCGATTTACGGACAAATTCTGGCAAACAATCTTTCGGATATTTTGATTGCAGTAGTGCGTTATTTTGGCGGAATTCTTTTGGGCACAAGCGGACTGATTGTCGCTTACAAGACTGCTGCCGCCGATGCTATCGCTCATACGCAGATTGAAGAGAGAATCATCGAAGTGACTCTTATTGTGCGTTGCGGTTATGAACAATTGAATCCGGTGATGCGTATTATAAAAGAATTGTCATTAAATGTGACGGAACATACACAAACGCTCAACTGCACATTGACGCTTAGAGTGCGGCAGTCATTGTTGCAGGAAGTCATTACGCGCTTTGAGAGGTTGCCTCTCGTTATTGTGGAACGAATAACTACACCAGATAGACTATGAAACCTACCCTGCAGGCAATATGCCAAGTGTTGGAAGCTTTTGCACCTCTCGGATTACAGGAGGAATTTGATAATTGCGGATTGCTCGTTGGAAGCGACCCTGCATTGCCGATTTCCGGCGCCGTGCTTTGTGTTGATGTTACGGAAGCAGTTGTTGATGAGGCAATTTCACTCGGTTACAATCTGATTATTGCACATCATCCGGTGATTTTCAGGGGCATAAAATCCCTAACTGGACGTAACCGGGTTGAACGGTGTATCATCAAAGCCATTGAGAATCACGTTGCCATCTATGCTGCACACACCAATTTCGATAATGCAAAGGATGGCGTAAGTTACCGGATGGCTCAAAAACTTCATTTGACCGACATTAATGTATTGGTTCCAAAAGAAAAGGCGCTTTGTAAGTTGATTACATTTGTTCCGGAGGCGTACGCCGACAAAGTGAAGAACGCCCTGTTTGCAACCGGCGCAGGACATATCGGTGCGTATGATTCGTGCAGTTTTTCTCACGCGGGTAAAGGCACATTTCGAGCCAATGCAGGTGCAAATCCCTTTTGTGGCGCTGTTGGTGAGGTGCATACGGAAGCTGAGTTGCGTATTGAAGTGATTTTTCCACGTTATTTACAATCAACTATTGTTAAGACGCTTTTCGCTGAACATCCCTACGAAGAGCCTGCCTTTGACCTGATTGATTTGTCCAATACATGGCGGCACACAGGATTGGGCGTGGTTGGCGAACTGCCGCAGGCTGTTAATGAACACCGGTTTTTATCTCAATTAAAAGAGACATTTGCCTGCGCTTCTATCAGACATTCGCCGTTGACAGGCAGAGATATTCGCCGTGTAGCGCTCTGTGGAGGCAGTGGCGCGGAGTTTATCCCGCAAGCTCTAAAGGCAAATGCCGATATTTTTGTTACGGCAGATGTCAGTTATCACCGTTTCTTTGAAACGGAAAATCGTATGATTATCGCAGATATAGGACATTATGAGTCCGAACAGTTTACAAGAGAGATTTTTTATGAACAGTTGCAGAAAAAAATACCTAATTTTGCCATCCGTTTTTCAGAACGGGAACAACGGCAAATGATGACATTTTAAATGATATTACATATTAACATTCTATCGTTTTTTCTTCGTTTATTTATTTGATTTAAAATATATTATGTCCGAAAAAAAAGTTTCAGAACAGCAGGAAATTTCTGTTGAAGAGCGTTTAAAGGCGCTTTATGAATTGCAAACAGTAGTGAGCGAAATTGACAAGATCAAAACTTTGCGCGGAGAGTTGCCGCTTGAAGTACAGGACCTGGAAGATGAGGTAACCGGTTTGCAAACCCGTATCGAAAAGATTACAAAAGAGATAGTTGACCTCGCAAAGAATGTTTCTGACAGGAAAAATACTATTGAGGAGGCGCGTCTGAAAATTGCAAAAAACACGGAGCAACAAAACAATGTGCGCAACAACCGAGAGTATGACTTCTTATCGAAAGAAATTGAGTTTCATACATTGGAAATTCAATTGTGTGAAAAAAACATCGTAGAATTTACCGATGCTATCCGCATTAAAAAGGTAGATTTGTCGAATGCAGAGGCAAAATTAGCCGACAGACTTTTAGATTTGGAACAAAAAAAGAGCGAACTTGACGAAATTATCGCCGAAACCAAACAGGAGGAAGAGCAAATGCGTGCCAAAGCCAAAGGTTTGGAATCCAAGATAGAACAGCGTTTACTTGCCGCCTTTAAGCGTATCCGTAAAAATGCGCGTAATGGCTTGGCTGTGGTTTCTGTGGAGCGGGATGCTTGTGGAGGATGCTTTAACAAGATTCCGCCGCAGCGACAGTTGGATATTCGGCAACGAAAAAAGGTGATTGTCTGCGAGTACTGCGGTCGTGTTATGGTCGATCACGATTTGGCAGAAAAAGCCCTGTCCTAATCTTTGTGCTTTATACTGAATAATTACTGTCCGCTAAACATTTTTTGCTCAAAAAAATCAGGGCTGATTTCTAATGATTGAAATCAGCCCTTTATTGGTTAATTTTGTGTTGACAAACTAAAAAATTAAACCAATGGGGAAAGGTACAAATTTTAGCGGACAGCCGGTATTCAATCAGTTGTTAAAATTGATAACAAGGGGAACAATAGGGTTATATTTTATTAAATAGCATTAATACAATGCACCGCATACAACGGCACAGATTTTATATTATTTTCAAAACCAAAATTTTTGCCCGAAATCCGCACGGCATATTCGGGTTTGTATTTTGAAATATATCGTACTGTGTAACTCCTACTCGTATCATTTTTATTGATTATCATATAAAACACATACCACTTTTATTGATTTTGGGGCTGCAAAGGTAGAATAATATTTCAATTGCGCAACTTATCTTAGAGAAAACTCTATATTTTTTTATATCTTACATATTTTTTAAGACGTCAAGCACCCACGCCTCGTTGCGCACAGGCGTAAGACAGATAAGTTTTGATTTCATTTTATTTTCAATTTATTCTTCATTTATAAATTAAACTTTCGGCAAAGTTACAAACAAAAAGCGGCATTTAATTTTAACAATGCGCCAATTTCGCGCTCACAAATAAATTTTTCATGAATTGTAGGTAATCATACAGACGGAAACGGTTATTTTGTTATTGTTCGTATTTTTTTTAATATTTTGATTGTAACCAGCGTTTTAAAAATAAATCATAAACCTGATATGTGATATTGTTAAAATCGGCTTCTGCAAGCAGTAAATCCTTATCTATTAATGCTTTTGTAAGTCGTTTGGCATTTGCAGCCGAACCGATTTGATATTTTTGTACAAAATT
>JAISWT010000003.1 GCA_031271005.1 Prevotellaceae bacterium
CCCGAAAGGGTAAACTTCGCTCGCACGGCGTTATTAAGCACGACCGGAACAGGGAAGCAAACCTGATCAATCTACACGAAGCCCTGAAAAAAGGACTTTACAGAACATCAAAATACGACGTTTTCACGATTTACGAACCGAAGGAAAGGGAAATTTACCGTTTACCCTATTTTCCCGATAGAATAGTACATCACGCCGTAATGAACATATTAGAACCCGTATGGGTTTCCATATTTACCGCCGATACATACAGCTGTATAAAAGAAAGGGGAATACATGCCGCAGCCGAAAAGATGAAAACGGTACTGCGCGAAAACCCCGAAGCAACAAAATACTGTCTGAAAATCGACATACGCAAGTTTTACCCTTCCATTGACCACGATATTTTGAAACGGCTACTACGTCGAAAGATGAAAGACGTGCGATTGCTTTCACTATTGGACGAAATTATAGATTCCGCGGCCGGCGTACCGATTGGGAATTACTTATCCCAATATTTCGCAAACCTGTATTTAACCTATTTTGACCATTGGTTAAAGGAAAAGAGGGGTGTAAGGTTCTATTTCCGGTATGCCGATGATATTGTTATATTGCACCACGACAAAAGATATTTGCACGGTTTATTTAGGGAAATGCAGGCATATTTAGCCGAAAATTTGAAACTTGAAATAAAAAGTAATTGGCAGATTTTCCCGGTAGCAGCGCGGGGAATTGATTTTGTCGGTTACGTGTTTTACCATACCCATACACGCCTTCGGAAAAGTATAAAAAAACGGTTTTGCCGCCGATTGGCACGGATAAACAAGCGTAAGGGATTAACGCCGGAAGATTTTAAACAAAGTATTTGCCCTTGGTGGGGCTGGGCAAAGTATTGTAACAGCATAAATTTAATAAATAAACTTTCTAAAAATTCAAAATATGAAATCAAATTCAGACGTTAGACCGCCCGTCCTGCAAGACTTGGGCGACGGTAGCTGGCATTACAACTACAACATTCAGGAAGTACAGAAAACAGACGAAAACGGAACAGAAAAAACCGCTTTTGAATATGACACAGTACATATTTGGGGTAAACCAACGTATGAAGCACTTGTACCGCTTGTTATTGCAGAGCAATACAATCCATCAAAGGAAACATCTTTGATAAACAAGTATAACGCTTATGTCCTCAAATTATCGACAACCCAACAGGATAAAGAGGCATATAAGGACTACTTAGCACATACTTTTGAAATCAAAGCAATGGTTAAAAGTGATTTAAATTCCTATTAATTATTTACGTAAAATGTTCGATTTTTTTAATAAAATAATACCTCTTTTCAGGTATGTGATAGGCGGTTTTGGGGCAGCATTAGCATTTCTTGCACCAACCATCCCATTTATCTTGATATGTACATTCGCCATCCTTTGCGATTGTTACACGGCGTGGGCGTTATCGCGCCGCGTGAAAAAGAAGTATCCCGGAGCCAATGATGGCAAGTTTAAATCGAACTATGCTGGCCGTGTTTTCCTTACGCTCTTGAAAGTGTATGCACTAATTGTATTGGTGTTCCTGATTGAAAACTTCATTTTTGAGGGATTGCCGGTAAAATTGGCTAATGTTATTGCCGGCGCGGTGTGCTTTTGGCAAATATGGTCAATGCTTGAAAATGAAAGTTCCTGCAATGATGCAAAATGGGCAAAGATTGCCCAACGCATCCTTGTGGACAAAACAGAACGACATTTTGATATTGATTTACATGAACTAAAAAATACTAAAAATGAAAATACTAATTGATAACGGACACGGCGAAGACACGCCCGGAAAACGCTCGCCGAAATGGCCGGACGGTACGCAATTATTTGAATGGAAATATACGCGGGAAATTGCCCTGCGAGTAGAAACCGAATTGCGGGAACAAGGTATTGACGTGGAACGAATAGTAAAGGAAAATACCGATATTCCGCTTTCAGAACGCTGCAAAAGAGCAAACGCCATAGCCGTCAATGTTGGCGTAAAAAACTGCCTTTTAGTTTCCATTCATAACAATGCATCCAACACCGGCAGAGCCAGTGGCTGGGAAATTCATACCTATTTGGGCAAAAGCAAAAGCGATGAATACGCTACAAACTTTTGGGACGAAGCAAAAGCTATTTTTCCAATGGGTACGAAAATGCGCGGGGATTGGACGGACAAAGACCCGGACTTTGACAGTAATTTTGCTATTCTACGGGATACGAAATGCGCCGCAGTGCTCATCGAAAACCTGTTTATGGACAATCAAG
Source organism: Prevotellaceae bacterium (assembly GCA_031271005.1). Lineage (GTDB taxonomy): Bacteria > Bacteroidota > Bacteroidia > Bacteroidales > Paludibacteraceae > WRGS01. The sequence goes on from JAISWT010000003.1 coordinate 2,266, forward strand.
ACGATTGCCGGTATTTGCTTTCAGACGAAGGCAAAGCGGCAATAGTAAAAATTCATGTACTATCAATTCTAAAAATCGCAGGAAAATGAAACGGATAATCTTACTTATTGGATTTTGTGTTTTGTTATTTTCAGGTTGTCGAATGCCTAAAAAAATAATAAGCAGCACAAATGAAAACATCAAAACCAGCGAGCAATCAAGCGAAGTAATTACGACCGAAACATATAATTTCGTAGATACTACCAAGAAAACAGACGTAGAAATCAGCTACTACAAAATCGAGTTTTACCCGCCGGCAGGGCCGGCCCTGCCGGATACGATACCGGAAAATGCTGTTTTACCGGAAGGCTTGAACGAAGTAGCAGGCAGTATCCCAATAAGCAAACCACCGCCCAATATAGCCGGAAAAGGCGCAATAAAGAGTATTGAAAGTTATACTATAAAAGCAGTCAGCGAACAAACCGGCAGGGCCGAAGAAAAGAGTAGCGAAACAATAAACAAAACGGCGCAAAGCAATGCGGATATTACAAAAACGGAAACGATAACAGAGCAACCCGCAGCCGACCCGTACCGGTGGCGTTACATTTTTGGTATTGTAATTGTCTTTGCCTTATTAGCCGTAGGGGTATATTTAGGATTCAGAAAGAGCAAGTTTGTTATTTCAATAATATCGTTTTTAAAAAACCTGTTTTGAACTTTTTTGTCATATCTCCACAATAACACGAGGCATAAAAAAACGCCCGAATAATTTGTTTAGGGTTTCTTTTCGGGTATTTTATTTTTAACTTGCTGATTTTCAATATTAATTGCGGAAGGGGGGGGATTCGAACCCCCGGTACAGTTATTCCCGTACGACAGTTTAGCAAACTGTTGGTTTAAGCCACTCACCCACCCTTCCAAATGGATTATAAACCTGTCAAAAAATTTAATCCGGTGCAAAGATACAATTTTTTTAAAAACTACAATGCCTCCGCATGCATATTTAGCACATATTTTTATTTTTTGTACTTTCCGGAAAAAACATTACTTTTGCATACCCTTACATAATAGTGTGGGTAAATTTTCGAGGTGTGGCGCAGTTGGCTAGCGCACCTGCTTTGGGAGCAGGGGGTCCTCCGTTCGAGTCGGAGTACCTCGACGAAATAAAAAGTGTCAAAGACATTCAAACATTGTCAAAGTATGTCAAAGTGCAGGAAAATAAACGAGTTCTGCACTTTTTTTATTCCTATCAATTCAAAAAAAATGAAAATATTTGACAATATTTGACATTGTTTTGATACCTTTGTGGCACTAACTTGATACCGGATGGATACCGCAAAAAAAGCAACATATACCGTAGTTTATAATCGAAAAAATAAACTCAACAGTGATGGCAAGGCGCTTGTCCAAATAGTAATCTATTTACCAGGTCAGAAGAAACGGAAATTCTTGTCA
>JAISWT010000087.1 GCA_031271005.1 Prevotellaceae bacterium
CCGCTTATTTATCGCCGCAACCTTTTACGCAATTCTTTCCGGCGCCACAATTGCCATTAGGTATTGGTTTAGGACTCTTTTTATCTTTCTTGCCCTTGCCTTTGTTGTTGCAACCTGATTTGCAGTTTCCGCCCTTACAGTTATTTACGCCGTCATCGTCGCCTGTCATTTCGGCAGTGTATGAATCCGAAAAACCGCCAAAGAGTTTTTTTGAACTGTCAGTCGTTAATTTTTCAAAATTCAAATAATTCTTTTCCATTATTATTTATTTTTATTGTTAAATCATTTTTTTATGCAAAGATAGCATAAAACTTTCAATTATACACAAACGAATAAAAATGTTTTGTAAAATTTATAGGGAAAATTATAAATTAAATTGCAAATGTGCAACAGCACATTTGCAATTTAATGATAAAAGTTTACTATCCCCCGCAACCACTTACACAATTCCCTGCGTTACAATTATTGGTTGTGTCACATTTTCCATTAATGCTCCCCCCCCCAATATTCTTTCGATGGCTTTAATAACTTCTCCTATTCCTGCTCCTTCGTAAGAAGTAGAAAATCCACCTTTCAACATGTTACCCGAATTGTCGAGTACTTCAAAAGCAAGTACATCAAACTTTGCTTTTTTTCAATTTGATTTTTCATTTTGTTAAAAAAAATTAAAATTATAAATTTATATTTGCGTAATTTTCACTGTTCTTTTGAAAATTACATTGCGCACTGCATCGTCACAAAAAAACAGTAAAACTTACAGAGGCAAAATTACTGCAAGTTTCAATATTACAGCCAATATAAAATTGTAAAAAATAACAACTTATATTTTAAGTTTATTAGAATCCACCTTTTTATTGTTAAAAATCCACTTTTTTGTTGTTAAAATTTAGTTTTTAAAAAAATATAATTACCTTTGTGCCTCAAAAATGAATGAAAAGTATATGGCAACATTAGGGACTAAACTTATCATCTTGCGTAAGAAGTACAAACTTACGCAAATGGAAATTGCCGATTCTATTGGAGTTTCGCAAAATGCTTATGCACAATGGGAGGCAGACAAATGCAAACCGATAATATCGAATTTGCTTAAACTTTCGCAATACTTCAAAGTTGATGTAAATGAATTGCTTGACGACAATGAATAAATCAATGTGTCGAGCAACGAAATAAAAGGCGAGAATAATATTATTGCCAATACTATTCCTACCATCAATATTCAAAATTCGGGACTAATGGAGCGCGTTATTCAAATGCAGGAGCAAATCTCCAAACTCCTTGATGTGCAATTCAGGCTTATAGATGAACTTGTTAAACGCAATTTAAATTAAATTGTTCAAATAAATTTAGTCGTTTTGCGCGACTCGGCATAGTTGCCAGTGAATAGTGAATAGTGAATAGTGAATAGTGAATAGTGAATAGTGAATAGTGAATAGTGAATAGTGAATAGTGAATAGTGAACATACTCTACTTTCTGAAAACTGAAAACTAATTCTGCTCTCGCTGCTTAAAACGTTGGTTTTCAACATCTATTCTTTGCGGTCTTTGTGGCAAAATTTGACTTTTGCGACATATTCTGTGATTAACAGTGTGGAAAATTTGATTGGAACTCAGCCCGCGATTCGCGTTATTTATTGATGGAAAATCTTAATCCCGCGTTCAGTCCTACGTGTAGCGGGCTGTCGGTGCGAATGCTCAGAGGTTGCTCGTTTTCAAAATAATATGCTATGCGCGGCTCGAAGTACGCGCTTATGTTTTTTGTCAGATTCACTTCTGCTCCTACCGAAGCCCCTGCTGACCATTGCAGCCGTGCCACTTTGCCTGCCAAATGCTGCCGCTCGGTGTCGTCGGGCGCAAAGTTGAAGGTCGTAATTTTCTCGTAATCAAGCCATAAGCCCTTTTCGAGCGTGGTACCTGCCGAAGCGTACATTTTCCACTTGCGGTGGTTGAAAAGCATATAGACGGCGTTGAGCGGAATGCCCAGGTAATGCACTTGCAGCGTGGCGCTCCCGTGCTGGTGTCGGTTGGTTTCGTTGCTGAATTTTGTCTGTAAATATGTGTAAATCAGCCCCGTTTCCACCGACAAATACTCTGTTATGCCTTTGCGCACTGACAGCCCCACCGTTAGCGGTGGCATGTAAGTGGTTTGCGGATATTCTGCCAGCAGTTTTTTGAGCGATTCGTTTGCCCTCGCGTTGTCGAGCCCTGTTGAGATGCCGTTTGCATCGCCTGCAAGCGCTGGTGCGCGTGAGTAAACGCTTGTTTCGCCTTCGGTAAAATCGCTTGCGCCGCTGCCGTAGCCAACGTTCATTGCTATGGAAAGTGTTTGGCGTTTGCGGGCATCTCTTGGGGCTTTTTGCCTGTCTTTGTCGCTTGCGTAGTCGGCAAGCGTTTTCTTCGGGGTGAGTTCGGTTACTTCGGGGCTCTCATGCTTATCAGGTTTTTCGGAGGCTTGCTTAGGAACTTGGACAACATTGCTACCTTGGGGAATTGTGTCCGCAATTTGCTGATTATTAATGCTTTCTGCAAATTCAGAGTTCTTAAACCGTGAGGGTAGGGGGGCTTTTTCGTAATTCTGCAATTCCGCGTTTTTGTTTTCAGATTTTTTTTCGGGTTCTAAATTTCCAAAAATATTTTCCTGATTACCAATATCTTGCGTTTTTTTAGAAATAGATGTTTTCTGTTTGCCGTCAGGGTTCGGGACAAAAAGCATCACCAGCGCCGCTATAGTCGCAGCAATGCCGCTTGCCCACCAAAGCGGAACAATTTTTGAGCGCTTGCGTTTTTGCAGTCGTGTCTCCATCTCTGCCCAAAACGAATCGTCTATCGGCAATTGGTGATTTTGTAATTTTTCGCGTAATATGTTTTTTTTATCGTTCATTTATTTCTATTTCTATTTCAATTTTATTTAAAAATATAAACTTAAAGAATGTTTGTAAAGAAATTTTAGTTTTTTCCTGAATCTCTAATTATTAGGGGACTTCTAAAAATCAGATTATTTTAGGCGGGCAAGTTTTCAAAAGCGCAGTTTACTAATGTAAATGAGCATTTTGAAAATGAAGCCCAACGACAAATAAGCAGTTTTTAGGAGTTCCCATTAATTATTTATAAATAATCATAATTTTCTCTGATTTTAGTTTTCAAAATTTCTCTTGCTCTGAAAAAGTACGACCGCGATGTAACTTCTTTTATATTAAGCATTTGTGCTATTTCCTTATGTGAATAATCTTCAATTGCATAGAGGTTGAAAACTGTTCTGCAATTGTCGGGCAATTCCGAAATCATTTTGTGCAAATCGTCAGCCGAAAGTTTTTCTAAAATGCTAAATTCTTGATTCTCAATTGTTTCTTCCAAATAAATGTCAAGTGGCACTTCTCTGCGCGAGCGAAAACGTTCCAGAGCCGTAGTAACAAAAACGCGCCGTAGCCAGCCTTCAAAACTCCCGTCGCCTCTAAACTCGGCGATTTTTGTAAACACCTTAATAAAAGCATCCTGCAACACATCACGCGCCGCATCACTACGACCACAATAGCGCGCGCAAATACTATACATCGCAGGGGCAAAACGCTCGTACAATGCCTTCTTTGCCCACATCTCGTCCCGTTTGCAAGCGGCAATCAATTCACTGTCAGAGTTTTCAATTGACATTTACCTGAATAAGATGAATTAAGGTTGAAAAACGTTGCATTAAGCAAGTATAATTAACAGTTTTTAAGAATAAAGAACATTACAGTTATCAGTTGTCAGTTGTCAGTTATTAGAGTTTAGAGTTTAGAGTTTAGAGTTTAGAGTTTAGAGTTTAGTTAGAAATAGTTAGGAACTTTAAACAATTAGCAATTAGCAATTAGCAATTAGCAATTAGCAATTTCGTAATTCGTAATTTTTAATTCGTAATTGAATATAATTCTCAATTCTCAATTCTCAATTAAAAAACATTCCTTCATTCCTTCATTTCTTAATTTCTTAATTCCTTAATTCTCAATTGCTAATTGCTAATTGCTATCTGCTATCTGCTATCTGCTACTTGCTATCTGCTAATTAAAATCTGTTTTAAGCGTCCGCACCGCGTTCAACACGCAGAGTAGCGACACTCCCACATCGGCGAAAACTGCTGCCCACATATTTGCAAAGCCCAGCGTGCCGAGAATCATCATTGCAATTTTCACTGCAATTGCAAAAAACAAATTTTGCATTATAGCAGTGTGCGTTTTGTTTGCGATGCTGATTGCCGACACGATTTTTGCGGGCTGGTCTGTTTGCACAACCACGTCTGCGACTTCAATTGCGAGGTCGCTGCCAATGCCGCCCATCGCAATACCCGCGTCAGCCAGCGCCAGCGAAGGCGCATCGTTGATGCCGTCGCCCACAAACGCAACCACAACGCCGGGCTGCTGCTTGAGTTTGTCAATAAATTCAACCTTGTTTTCGGGCAGCAAGTCGCCGCGAAAATCGCAGATATTCAACTGCCGAGCGGTCTTTTCTACAATGGAAAGTTTGTCGCCACTGAGCATAATGATTTGATTTACATTGTTTTGTCGCAAATCAGAAATTGTCTGCGCTGCACTGTCCTTAATTTCGTCAGCAATAACTGCATAACCCGCAAATTTATGGTCTATAGCCACAAAAGTAACGGTTTCTACTATGGTTTCGGTTTCGTTTGGTAATTGGATATTGCATTTTTGCATTAATTTTTTATTCCCAATGGCAATTTTTTTAGAATTAATAATACATTGAACGCCATAACCTGCAAGTTCCTCTACGTTTTGAATCTCAAAATTATAGTTCAAGTTCAAACTTTCCGCATATTCCACAATAGCCTTTGCAATGGGGTGATTTGAATATTGCTCAACTGCTGCTGTCATTGCTATAAACTCTTGTTTATCAATATTTTGACACACAATATTTTGGACACGAAAGACCCCTTTTGTCAACGTTCCTGTTTTGTCGAATACAATAGCGTTAATTTTTCGTAATAAATCTAAAAAATGTGCGCCTTTGAACAGTATTCCGTTGCGCGAGGCTGCGCCTATGCCCGCAAAATAGCCCAGCGGAATGGAAATTACCAGCGCACAGGGGCAGGAAATCACGAGGAAGACAAGCCCGCGATAAAGCCACTGCGAAAAGTTGTATTGTGCAGCAAAAAGCATTGGAACACAAGTAATTAGCATTGCCATTGCAAACACTATAGGGGTGTATATTTTCGCGAAACGGCGGATGAGCAACTCGGTTTTTGCTTTGCGCTCGGTGGCGTTTTGCGTAAGATGGATAATTTTTGCTAATGAACTGTCATTGAAGGGTTTAGTTACCTGAATTTCTATAACATTTTCGGTGTTTAGCATACCGGCAAGTACCGTTTCGCCACAGCGAACAGTGCGCGGAAGGCTTTCGCCTGTGAGCGCAGAGGTGTTGAAACTGCCTCTGTCAGTGAGCATTACGCCGTCAAGAGGCGCTTTTTCGCCAGAAAAAATCTGCACCTGCTCGCCAACCAGCACTGTTTCGGGCGCAACTGTTTGATATTCACCATTTCGGAACACGCGGGCAACTGCCGGACGAACATCAAGTAAGGACTTTATGTTGCCTCTGGCGGTTTCTACAGCCTTGTCCTGCAAAATTTCGCCCACAGAGTAAAACAGCATAACTGCCACTGCCTCAGGATATTGAGCGATGACAAACGCGCCCAGAGTGGCAATGGACATAAGCGAGAACTCGTTGAAAAAAGAACCGCGCCGCAATTCTGACGCCGCCTCGCGTAGCACAGGCAAAGCAACAGGCAAATAGGCAATCGTAAAACTTGCAAAGCGAATGGCTTTATTTGCAAATAATTTATCAAAAAAATTATCTATTAAAATGCAAATTACAAGCAAAATAAAACTTGCAATAACTGAAAAATATTTTTTCAGAAAAGTTGATTCTTTGTTTTCGGAATGATTATCAGACATATAATTTAATGTAATTTAAAGTTGCAAAAATAATATAAAAATCGGTGCAACTCGGTTGCAAATAATTATTTGAGTTCAAAAAAAATGTGAATTTTATTGTTGCTGTGGTTTTATTTATAAAAAAAATATACTTTTCCTTATAAATTTTATATACATTTGCGGGATGGAAAAAATAATAATTTAATATGACAATAGACCATATAGGCATTTGGGTAGATGATATTGAATCTATGCGCAGGTTTTATACGACGTATTTTAACTCTGTCAGCAGCGAGATATACGTGAATCCGAGCAAAAACTATACATCTTATTTTCTTTCTTTTGGGGAGAATAATACCCGTATAGAATTGATGCACAGACCTGATATAAAAGATTCGTCTTCTCCAAGACATTTCACCAAAGGTATAGCACATTTGGCTATTTCAGTTGGAGATAAGCAAGCGGTAAATGAATTGACAAAGCGGTTACAAGCAGAAAATTACGTCATACGGAGTGAACCAAGAA
>JAISWT010000100.1 GCA_031271005.1 Prevotellaceae bacterium
GGACGATATTTGTCCACTTTTTTTCATTCCCAATTAAAAAAAACACTGTACCTTTATCGCGTAATTTTTACGCGCCCAAAAAGGTAAAACTTTCAGCGTTAGCGCGAGAAAAAATTACATTTAGGAATAAATAAATGTTTAACAAATTTTTTAAAAAGTAAAAGTATGAAAAAAGTAAAATTTTCAAATTTGTCAGGGAATAGTGAAGCAAATTTTCTGGCTAACAACAAAACTGCTTTAAAAGCAGAAGAAATGTCTCTCATTTTAGGAGGGGATGGGTGTTCATCGCAAATTTGTGCTAATAATCGCCGTTATGGTGTTGAAGAATTTTGTCCTAGCGGAACAGGGGCTTGCACTAGCGGTCTTGGAACTTGCACCGAAAATACAGGACCCTCTGTAGTTCCAGTAAACCCCACTACTACATGCACAAGTAATGTTTTGATTAACTATCACGCTGTGGTAGATTTGTCTTCTAAAGACCCATTATTTGTGAGTAATCATTAGATGAAATTTTTCAAAAAAATCTTTTTAAAGGGTACTAATTGGGAACGGAATTATCTTTTGCCAATTAGTACCTGATTAAAATTTATAAAAAGAAAAAAAGTATGAAGAAAGTAAAATTTTCGAACTTGGCAGGAAAAGATGAGGCAAATTTTATGTCGAATAACAAAACTGCATTAAAAGCAGAAGAACTCGCTTATATTTTCGGAGGTGCAGGTTGCAATACTACTAAACGTGAGGAAACTTCTTCTGATTTTTGTGAAGCTGTTGCAACTTGTACAAGTGGGGTACGCAGTGAAGGCATTGTAGTTGTACAACCGCCAATAACGCTTGTATGTTCAAGTTCTATAGAAATGACTTCAAATCCTTGCTTTGACATTGTGGGGCTTTATAGAAATTGATTAACAAAATTTTTCATGAAAAGTTCTGTTAATTTGAGGGCTAATTGTGGATTTTTAATTTTATACTTCCCAATTAGTCCTCATATTTTAAATGTTTTTAACTTATAATTTTATTGAAAATTTATGAAATCAGAAAAAATAATATTTAATCATTTTTATAAATTACGGCACGATATACATAGAAGTTATATTATGTCGCCTACTTTTGTTGATAAACAATATGAACCGTTTGTAAATAAGGAATGGATTAGTAAAATACATCCTATTTTTCCAATGATATTTTCATTTTTTAGCCAACCAATAGAGTTGCAAGAGGCAATAAAAGTGTTGTCTGATTTTTTGGAAATATCCGAAACTGATGTGGAAAATTTTATTACACCCTATATTAACAACAAAGAAACAACTCGCAGTATGTATGGTAATGTAGAAAACTATTTCCCGAAAAACATACTAATCAATGCCGATTTGTCTTTTTGCGGTGCTGTGGATTATATGCCCGAACAGTTTGCTTACGAAGAATTAAATCTTGAACAGGAACGTTTTATCAAGGCGCCTGCGACTATTGTTTTTATGGTAAATAATACTTGTCTCACCGATTGTGTGTATTGTTATGCTAATAAATTAGTAAAAAACAAACCAATTACATTTGAGCAAGTAAAAGAAATTGTGTTGGAAGCAAAAAAATTACAAATTCAGAAATTTACGCTTGATGGCGGAGAGTTTTTTCTTTATAAACAATGGAAAGAACTGCTTGATTTTCTGCTCGAAAATGGGTTCCAAGATTCTTTAATATCAACAAAAGTGCCGATAACAGAAGGGGATATTGTCTTTTTAAAGAAGTTTGATATTCCAATTCAGATTTCTTTGGATTCTATTAACCCGAATAAATTGACACAAATTCTCGATGTTAAATCCGATTATGCAGAAAAAATTAAAAAAACCATTTCATTTTTAGACAAACACAATGTCAGTTTTCAAGTGGCAACAATATTGACAAAATATAATGATAGCATTGAAAATTTAGAGGAATTGTACGATTTTGTGCAAAATTTTAGAAGTTTGCGAAAATGGGAGATTAGAGTTGGGTTTAAGTCAATGTACAGTCGAGGAAATTTTGATGAAATAAAAACAAGCAAAGATTCGGTAGAAAAAATCAATCAATGGGTAGAAGAAACAAAGAAATCTTCCAAAATTTATATTCAATGGGTGCCGGAAGTGATTGAAAAGTATTTTGAGACCGAAGGTGGAAGTAAAAATTTCAAAGGTGGCAGATGTTCGGCAAATTATTCCAATATTTTTGTTTTGCCTGATGGTAAAGTTACCATTTGCGAGCAGTTGTACTGGAACCCGCGATTTATCATTGGCGATTTGACAACACAAACCATCGAGGAAGTTTGGAATTCGCCTCGCGCACTTGAACTCGCTTTTCCCAAAAAAGAAAACTTCAGGAATGCGAGTATTTGCAAAAAATGCAGTATCTTTGACGACTGTTACAAATACCATAATAAATGCTATGTAGATGTAATAAAAGGCTACGGCGACGAAAACTGGGACTTCCCAGACCCGCGCTGTAAATTTGCACCCGAATTTATTTACAATTTAAACCCTGAATAAAAATATGAAAACAAAAATTTTTACATTTTTTAGCCTGCCGTTTTTGGCAGTTTCCGTTTTTGCTCAGACTTTGAGCGAAGATTACAAAGTAATTTCCGTTAATAAAAAAGTCAGCGAAATTTCGTACGACAAACCTTACGAATCGCCGCTCCAAAATTATGTGGCGTGTATGCGCTTGTGGATTGATGGGAGAGACGAGCCGATTCACTCGGAGATGATTGACCATTTAATTTCCAAAAATGCAAAACCTTATCCTGAAAAAGCATCCGAAAACCTGTTAAGTTCCAAAATCGGACAAGTTGTAACTTACAAAGACAGCGTTGGTTTGGTTTTTCGCAAAGAAAAATCTGACCCCGACTATTATCTAGTCGGATTTTCGCAATGGGAAAACGGAAAATGGTTACATAAAGGCGAAGATTTATGCCACGCTAAAAACATGAACGAAGCAGCGAAATATATTGAAAGTCACTCTACTGCAATATTGAAATGTTTACGTCAATACTACAAGCAAAAAATCGTTTCAACCGATACGCTTGCATTTTTAGATTATTTGCATAAAAACGGGCAAAAACCTGTTGCTTTGTTGATTAATTCTTTGAAAAACCATAAAATAGTAATGTATGGCGAGCAGCATTTTCGCAAAAACTCGTGGGATTTATTGAATGAGTTAATCCGGTCGCCCGACTTTTCAACTGCAACGGGTGCAGTTTTTATGGAACTATCCATTAATGCGCAGCCATTGCTTGATGATTTTTTCAGCAGCAAAGAGAAAAATACAAATTTGATATTGAATGTATTTAGAAATGAAGAATTAACCGGTTGGGCAGACAGAGGAATGTACGACTTCTTGGTTGCACTGTGGGATACAAACGCTAAATTGCCCGAAGGCAAGAAAATCAAAGTATTTGCAGCCGATTTTCCGCGACCATTTTACAACAATGTTACAACTAAAGAGCAATACGAAGACCTCACAAAAGCATCAGACCGAAATGAATATATGGCAAATGCAGTTGAAAATTATATAAATTCAACAACAGATAAACGCAATTGTTTGTTTGTTGTGGGTTGCGGACATGCTTATAAATCAGGCGCTTTGTTGCGGGGAAGGTGGCAGACAAGCGGAAAATCAGCCGCAAATCTTTTATGCGAAATTTTTGGTAAAGATTCCGTTTTTACAATTTGTACGCATGCCCCTATAATCTCAAATAACGGAATTATTTTGGGAAAAACAAGAAAAGGAATTTTCGATTGGGTATTTGCCCAAAACGGAAATATTCCTGTCGCTTTTGATTTTAAGGACAGCCCTTTCGGTAAAGAACCTTATGACGCAGACGCAGACATACGTTACGATATTGCAACAGGTTCGTACGCCAATAATTACGATGGTTATATTTTTCTATTGCCGCCCGAAGAAGAATTATCGAACATGCCATTGTTTGAACTTTTTACAGATGAATATATTGACGAAATAAAACGGCGAGCAAAAGTTTTAAACTGTGAAGATGATACTTTTTATGGAATGAAACTAAAAGACCTCAATCAACAAGTTTTAACAAACAAATTAAAACTTGAAGGAATACAAAAACGGTGGAATTTTCCAGAGTAATTTTTTAAAATATAAACAATAAAATATTTAATTTTATGAAAAAAGTAAGATTTAAAGATTTATCAAACAACAATGAAGTTCTAAAGGCAAATGAACTTATAGTGCTACAAGGCGGTGCAACATTGTCTCATGGTTGTCAACATAACATAGGGGGGTTACCTACGATTGTGATGCTGCGAGAGCAACCTGTGTGGCAGGAGTTTATAGTCCGACACTTCAGATTTCAGATAGTATAAAAACATTGGGCGATGATAATATACTATTTGAAATCAATGAAAGTAAATAGCAAATTCAATGCTGGAAGATTTTATTGAAATTCACTATTTAGTAAAAACATTTCAACAAAATAAGAATGAAAAGTAATATTGTATTAATTGGCTTTATGATAATGTCGTCGGTTGCCTCATCGCAAATGCAAATGGCAAGCCCTTCGATGTACAGAAGCCCCGAAGTGGAAAATTCAGCTCGCTACACCGCCGCCAACGAATATCAAAAGGATTTACTCCTGTTTATGAACATGCTGCAAACAACTCACCCCGCCTTCTGCAACGCCTCAACTGTGCCTTTTGATTTTGAGCAAGTACTGAATGATGGTTTTTCCGCACTGGCGGGCAATAATGATGTGCAAAATTTGCGGCTTATATTGCAGTCCGTTGCGGCAAAGTTAGGCGACGGACACACTGTTGTAAGTGGCATATTTAATTTTAACGACACAAAATTCTACCCTCTCAATCTGAAAAGGCGAGAGGATAAATATTATATCAGAGTAACAGACAAAGAATATTCTAAAATTTTGGGAATGTCTGTAAAATCTATAAACAATATCCCCATCGATACTCTTGTAAATAAATTTAGCAGTTTCGTCAGCCACGAAAACATCAATGAACTTAATGAAAGGGTTGCGGAGTTTTTACTGTTGCCTCATTTGTGGGAAAAATTATCGTTCAACAGAACTGACGGCGCACTGTTTATAGAGTTTCACAATGACAGTAACGCCTTGATATTCCCGAAATTCAGAAACGATATGCTTTTAGAGCCGGCGCCTCAAAAACAGATAACCGCAATCTCTGCACCCACTTCGCAACTGTTTTCGTACAACATTGACGCCGACAAAAAAATATGTTATTTACAGTTTAATGCCTGCGTAGATTATAATACATTTGTTTATCAAATTGAAATGACGGCAAAAGATGAAGACATGAAAAAACAAATGTATGCAGAACTTGAAAGTCAGAAAGAGAACTATCCCAAATTTGATGAACTTTTGGAAAAGATGTTTTCGGAGATGAGAGTTAAAAACCTGTCTGTTTTAGTGATTGATGTCAGAAATAACGGTGGTGGCAACAGCGCATTGTGCAGCCAATTATTGTCTTATTTAAAGCCCCACGAAACAATAAATGAAATATCTTCGCACATCAGAATTTCCGAACTGTTCAAACTTCAATATCCTGAATTGTATCAAATGGCATTAGCAAAAAACGGTAATTTGGACACAGACAAATTGTATGATACCAAAGATTTGAAAATTGCTGAAGATGGGGACGAACTGTTTGAGAAATATTTCCCGCTCAACAAAGACGAATCTAAAATTTTCAAAGGGAAAATCTATTTTTTGCAGGGAACAGACACGTACAGCAGTGCAGGCGAGTTAATAACCATGGTACGCGACAATAACATCGGTATTATTGTTGGCGAGAACGGCATTTTCAAGCCTTGCAATTATGGCGACATCCTGATGTGGCAACTGCCCAACACGGGCGAAACCGGCGGCATTAGCCACAAATATTTTACGCGCCCCGACAAAAACAAATGCGATGAAAACTATCTTGCCCCCGATGTTGAAATCCAATCCTCGTGGAACGACCTCGTGGCTGGAAACGATAAATATTGGGAATGGATTTTAGAAAACTATGCAAAACAGGAAATTATCGAACAGTGATTTTTGAATGAAACGCCCCTTCCCCCACTACCCCCAACTCGACGCGATGGATTGCGGCGCTACTTGCCTGCGGATGATTGCAAAGTTTTATGGCAAAACGTACTCTAATCAGTTTTTGAGGGAAAGGAGTTTTATTACCCGCGAGGGCGTGTCGCTTTTGGGGATTTCGGAGGCGGCGGAAAGTATCGGTTTGCGTACTTGCGGCGTAAAAAT
>JAISWT010000193.1 GCA_031271005.1 Prevotellaceae bacterium
CAACCCTACGGGTTGAGGTTGGTTGTGTTTCGTCGTTAACCGTAAGTTGCACTTACGGTTATTCACATTTTGTCCTTGCGGACAACTGTTCACTATTCACTATTCGTTATTCACTAACAACTAATAACTACACTCTGTAGGGGCAAAAAATCTTTTGCCCCTACTCTAAAAAAATATTATTCACTATTCGTTATTCACTATTCATTAAAAAGATTTATCTTTGCCCCGATATTTTACGGTTAATTCTTTTTTTGAGGTGCTATGAAAAAAAGTAAAATCACGCCGAAGCACACCGGAGGATAACCGGGGAATGAGTGACACTTCACAAGTAACTGAAAGTTTAATGAAATTGACGATTGTAGATTGCCTGCGGGCGCAAGAAATGTGGAAGTAAAAATATAAATTATTTATTATTAATAAATTGCAGTTTATGTTAAAATCAAAAAACAATTTGAGGAATGTGGCGGTGATAGTTGCCTGCCTTGCAGTAAATTTAGTAACGTTTTCGGGTTGCGAAACAGCAAGCAAAACACCTTCGGGAATAACCAAAGAACTTTATAATTACTTTGAAAAAGGCGATTATGAAACATTTTACAAAAAAACTGTGGAATATTTGTACGAAGACATAAAAAGCGGATGGACAGAAGAATATCTGCAAACTTATGTGCAGGATCAGACGAAAATTACCACAGAAGAAATGGCAAAAATGGGAGGCTGCAAAAAAGTTGAAACCGAAGAAGACGGCGGCAACGACAATACTGTCGGTATTAAAGTAACGCTACTGACTGGTAACGGCAAAGCTATGGAAATGTGGTACGCTTTTGAAAACACGAATGACGGTTGGAAAATAATGTACGCTGGCTACGAAAAACCGGAAATACCAAAACCTGCATACGAAAGTAAATATTCGGGGCAACCAGTAAGTAAATCAGAGTTATTATTTGAAATATACTCTTCAATGATAATGAACTCACTTATCAAGATTTTGTTCTTTTTGGCATTGGTAGTTCCAAGCGTTCTTTACTTTATTAAACGAAAGAACAACGATTTTTCGCGGCAGATAAAAATGTCTGCTTTTGCAGATATAGCTTTTGTGGCATTTTGGCTGGTTATCCTGATTATTATAACAATTAGAGAAGGTAAATTTGTTGGTAATTTGCCGTCGATCACTCCGAACGGCGTCCCTTTCGACCTGCTGTACATTGCGCTTGGAGCGTTGCGGGTTTTCGCCGTATGGAAAATGAAAGCGGGAACAAAATTTGGCTCACTGTTCAAAAAACCGGACTGCAACCTGTTTCTGTTTATCGTTTATCTGCTTATGACAGCTTTTGTTATAGTCAAAACTGTAATCGGACTTTTTAATTATATCATTTTTGGCATTGCGATAGTATTTTTGTGGTGGCTGATAGTAAAAAGGGACGTGCTTAATTTGTTCGGCGGCGCATCCGCGTCATTAGGCGGTTCGTCATCGGGCAATTCGCCCGCAAACCAATGTTGCGCCTCGTGTTCGCGTTACAACAACGGCAAATGTGTAGCAAATCCCGAAAAAATGATTGACGAACCGCAGACATACAGTTGCGGGAATTATTTTAGAAGGTAAGAAAAGAAAGCTTGTTTTAGTAATCATCATACTTTTTTTATAGCACCTCAAAAAAAAGACTTAACCAATAAAGACCCTTTATACGCTCGGATAAAGGGTCTTTATCAAATTTGCTATTTGTCCAATCGTAAATTCAAATTTTAATGCGTCTTAATTTTTTTCTTAACCGTAATGTTGTACATTTGCAAACAATTGTACGGATTATCCTTTTCAAAGATAATACTTTCTAAAATAGAGTATTACTGTCTGTTTTAACTATTCATAAAAAGAAAGAAACAGGGGTATCCATGCAAAAAAACGTATTTTAAACGGCTAATTGAAAGACGAGTATAAGGCAATGAGCAATAATTATTCAGGGAAGCGGCGAAAAGATTCCTTTTTCAACCTCTATTTTACTTCTGCCATCAGCATTTCGCTGACGCTGTTTATGGTAGGGCTTATCACTTTTTTAATGGTATGGACGCAGCAGCTCTCGGATTATACCAGAGAAAATGTTATAATGACGCTTGTTTTAAAAAACAGCGTCGCTCCCGCCGACAGGCAAACACTTGATAAATATCTCAGTTCGGCAAGGTACGTCAAAGACCATACCGTCATCAGCAAGGAAGATGCGCTGACAGAATACATTGCTACAATGGGCGATGACCCGACAGAATTTCTGGGGTTTAATCCTCTGCATACGACCATTGAACTGCATCTGCACGCTGCATTTGCCAATAATGACTCCATCAGCATGGTAGAAAAAGAACTGACTGCCTGCGCTGCCGTTCAGGAAATCGTTTATCAAAAAGACATCATTTCAACGCTCAATGTCGGTGTCAGGAGAATAACGCTGATATTGTCGGGCGTTGCAGGTATTTTGCTGTTGATTTCCATTGTGCTGATAAATAATACCATTCATATTTCGATGTATTCAAAACGTTTTATCATCAACACGATGAAACTTGTCGGTGCAGGCAACCGGTTCATTCGCCGTCCCTTTTTGAAACGGTATTTTATCAGTGGACTATTCTCGGCGCTGATAGCTTTGACGGGACTGGCAGGTGTTGTCTATTATCTGCAAACGGAGATTGGCGAAGCGCTTCCTCTGTGGCAATGGCAGTTATACATCCCCGTAGTGGTGGTGGTTGCGGCAATGGGATTGCTTATTACTTCCCTGTCTGCTCTTGTTTGTGTCAACCGCTATCTGCGTATGAAAACGGATGACCTGTATTATATCTGAATTATATGCTCAAATACTTATGAATAAAACAAATTATCTAATCATCTGTCTGTCGGTTTTGCTGATAGTAACCGGTTTTCTGTTAATGACGGGCAGTTCTACCGAAGTAGAGTTTAATCCTGATGTGTTCAGCACACGTCGCATTACCGTAGCGCCCATAGTTTGTATGCTTGGCTATGTGCTGGTGATTGTCGGCATTATGTGGAAACCGAAAAAAAATTGACACCATTCAGCTAAATGCACTGGATAGAAGCCCTTTTGCTTGGACTATTGCAGGGATTAACAGAATTTCTGCCTGTCAGCAGTAGCGGACATTTGACCGTTGCTCAGGAGTTGTTTCACCTTGACACTTCCGCTGCCGACAATCTGCTGTTTGATGTTATGGTGCATACGGCTACCGTTTGCAGTACGCTGGTGATTTTGCGGCGTGAGATTGCCGGTCTTTTCATCGGTTCGTTTGCCAACCGTGTGTGGAATGAGGAGAAAAGCTACCTGCTGAAACTTGTTCTCTCAATGATACCTGTATTTATAGTCGGTTTTTTCTTTAAAGACACGGTTGAAGCTCTTTTTGGCAGTGGGTTATTGCTTGTTGGAGGATGTCTGATTCTTACGGCGGCGCTGCTTGCATTTGCCTATTACGCCAAGCAAAAGGAAAAGAAAAACATCTCCTACGGCGGCGCATTCATCATTGGACTCTCGCAAGCCTTAGCTGTATTGCCCGGTTTATCCCGTTCCGGAACAACCATTTCAACCGGTATATTACTTGGTTATAAAAAAGAAGAGGTAGCCAAATTCTCTTTCCTGATGGTACTTGTGCCAATTTTGGGTGAGGCATTGCTCCGCATCGTGGATATGATAAAAGACCCGACTGCCGTTGGCAGTTCAATAGGTTTTATGCCGTTGGCGATAGCGTTTGTGAGCGCGTTTGTGTCGGGATGTTTTGCGTGCAAATTTATGATTGATTTGGTACGGCGAGGTAAACTGATTTATTTTGCCGCCTATTGCGTGGTAGCCGGCATCGCTGTTGTGCTTTATTCTCTTTGTAAATAATAAAAATAATACGACCTGTTTATGGATTATATTGAAGGTGCAGTGCTTTATTTTGACAAACCGTTCGGATGGACATCATTTGATTTGGTGAATCGTGTCAGAAGATTGCTGTGTCGTCATTTGGGCATAAAAACGCTTAAGGTAGGACATGCCGGAACGCTTGACCCGCTGGCAACAGGCGTTATGATTCTTTGCACAGGACGCGCTACCAAACAGATAGACCAGTGGCAAGCCAAACAAAAAGAGTATATCGCTACCCTTGCTCTGGGAGCAACTACGCCGTCGTTTGATTTGGAACTCCCGATTGACGCCGTTTTTGAAACAGGTCATATCACCAGAGAACTGGTAATTGATACACTGAAAAAGTTCACAGGTGAAATCCGGCAAACGCCGCCAATCTATTCGGCGGTCAAGGTGAACGGCAAACGCGCTTTCGATTATGCCCGTCGCAACGATACCGTAACGCTGGAACCTAAACTGCTCGTCATTGACGAGATTGAATTGCTGTCGTTTGACATGCCGAATCTTACTTTTCGCGTCGTATGCAGTAAAGGTACATATATTCGGGCATTGGCTCGCGACATCGGGATGGCGCTCGGAAGCGGCGCTCACCTGACGGCATTAAAACGTACAAAAATTGGCTCTGTTACGCTTGAAGACTGCCTGAGTACGGATGAATTTACAAAACAAATCCAAGAAACGGTTTAGAAGACAATAAAATGTCTTTCTTGCTGTTTTATAAAAAATAGATGACAAATGAAATTATCACAATTCAAATTTAAACTTCCTGAAGAACAAATCGCTCAGCATCCGACCGAACATCGCGACGAAGCGCGTCTGATGGTACTGCACAAAGACACAGGCGATATCGAACATGTAGTATTCAAGGATATTATTAATTATTTCGATGACAGGGATTTGTTTATGTTCAATGACACGCGGGTTTTTCCTGCCAAGATGTGCGGCAGTAAGGATCGCACTGACGCGGTTATAGCGGCATTTTTGCTCAGGGAACTCAACCCTACTCTGCGTTTGTGGGATATTCTGGTAGATCCTGCACGCAAAATTCGCGTAGGAAACAAGCTCTATTTCGGAAAAGACCGTTCGCTGGTTGCCGAAGTTATCGACAATACAACATCACGCGGACGTACCGTGCGCTTCCTCTACGATGGAAGTCACGAAGATTTTAAACGCGACCTCTTTGCGCTGGGAGAAACGCCATTACCAAGCCATATCAAACGTCCGGTTGAGGCGGAAGATGCGGAGAGGTATCAAACCATTTTCGCCGGCAATGAGGGGGCGGTGGTAGCGCCGGCGGCGGGATTGCATTTCAGCAGAGAACTCCTCAAAAGACTTGAAATTAAGGGTGTAAACCTTGGTTATGTAACGCTCCATTGCAGCCTGAGTCTTTTCCGTGAGATTGATGTGGAAGACCTTACCAAGCACAAACTCGATTCGGAACAGATTGAAGTGAACGATGAAGCGGTTACCATATTTAATCATGCCCGCAACAATGGCAGACAGATTTGCGCTATTGGCACTTCAGTGCTGCGGACGCTGGAAACTGCCGTTACAACCAATGGAGAAATTAAACCCTACGACGGATGGACAAACCGGTTTATTTTCCCGCCTTATGCCTTTCAGACGGCAACAAGTCTGGTAACAAACTTTCATTTGCCGCTCTCTACCATGCTGATGAATACAGCAGCATTCGGCGGGTACGAAAAGGTGATGTCGGTTTATAATATTGCCGTCAAAGAGGGGTATCGTTTCGGCTTTTACGGTGATGCGTTGCTGATTATCTGATGGCTGAAAACTAATTCCGAACGTTTTAAGCAGCAAAATAAGTGGGCTGTCACAAAAGTTTTCAGTTTTCAGAGTGTAGTTTTTAGAGTTTATAGTGTAGTTTTTTGCCCGTTAGGGCATATACTGTGAATGTCCTGCGGACAATTCGGGCAGATAAAAATGTTCAATAAATTTAGTCGTTTTGCGCGACTCGGCATAGTTGGCAGTGAATAGTTAATAACGAATAGTGAACAATTACGAATTACAAATTACAAATTACGAATTACGATTGAAAATTAAAATCGATTATGAAAAATCTAAAATCGTAAATCGTAAATCTGATAACTGACAACTGAAAACTGATAACTAATTCTGCTCTCGCTGTTTAAAACGTTTGTTTCTATTGATATGTAAGCCGTAAACGGCTAATAACTAAACTCTAAAATCTAAACTCTAAACTCTACACTCTAAAAAAATATTATTCACTATTCGTTATTCACTATTCACTAAAAAAGTATTACCTTTGCCCCGTTCTTAAACACAACTAAAATCAATACAAAACGATGCTTGCATCTGGGATTCTATATTTAACATTTTTTTCGTTTAGACGGTTCAACCGTCTAAAATTAAGCTCGTTACAAAAGCCCCCCCCCGTATTTGCCTTAACTCCTTGTATTCAAGGGCTTATCATTTATTAAAGACTTTTCGATTTACACTTAACAGCGCAAAGTTTTTTTGCGTTTCCTTGCCATATACATCTATAACGGCAATCTTCCGGAATCTTCGGGAAGGTTGCCGCTGTCTGTTATTGCGCCCTTTGCGAAAAACATCCCGCTTTGGCGGGACAAGTCTTGCGTGCCTGACGGTTAAATATTTTTACCGCAAAGACGCAATGAATACGCAAAGAACGCAAAGGCGCGAAAAACTGACAACTGACAACTGACAACTGACAACTTAATTTATGTATTACTATATCTATCAATTAATTTAAAACGTGTTTTTTATGAAAACTAATCAATTTATTTTCGCTGCACTTACCGCAGCATTTTTAAGCGTCGCTACCTTTTCTGCGGCGCAGGTAACGATTGGCGGAACAAATCCGCCCGCAGCAGGCGCTATCCTTGACCTGAATAGTACAACTAAAGGCGGGTTGGCGCTCTCGAACGTCTATTTGGACAAACTGACGTATATTCCAACCGGTACTAACCTCTTTCCGGACATTATTGCCGGTACAAATGACGATGTAAATCCCGATTTTA
>JAISWT010000195.1 GCA_031271005.1 Prevotellaceae bacterium
CTCCGCCTGATGATTGACAGCAGACTTGCCAACGAACCCGCAGGCACGATAGATTTATACGATTTCGATTTGCACCACAGCAAAATTGCATTGGGACTCTTTGTTGCAGAAAAGTACAGGGCGAAAGGCTATGCTTCGCAGGCATTGCAACTGACGGAAGATTATGTCTTTAATTTTCTGAAAATAAATCAGTTATACGCTTTTATTGCCGAGTACAACAGAGCGAGCCGCCGCCTTTTCGAGCATAGAAATTACTGCTGCCAAGCGCATTTGAAAGAATGGGTGAAAACCGAAAGCGGATTCGAAGATGTTTTTGTGTACCAAAAATTCCGAGTCGCGCGATAAATTAGTTTTCAGTTATTAGAGTTTAGAGTTTAGTAATTGAGAATTGAGAATTGAGAATTAAGAATTGAGAATTGAGAATTGAGAATTAAGGAATTAAGGAATGAAGGAATTATATTCAATCACGAATTACGATTTGCTAATTGCTAATTGCTAATTGCTAATTGATTAAAGTTTCTAACTAAACTCTAAACTCTAAACTCTAATAACTACTAACTATTTCTAAAAAATTATTGAAATTCAACAACTTACAGGATTTTTTTTAAAAAAATAATATAAATAGATGAAAAAAGTAGTTACATTTGGAGAAATTATGTTGCGCTTGGCAACTCCGGGTTACCAACGTTTTAAGCAATCCGTCAGTTTGAATGCTACCTTTGGCGGTGGCGAGGCGAATGTGGCGGTTTCGCTTGCCAATTACGGTATCCCTACGAGTTTTGTTACGCGCCTGCCTCAAAACGATATAGCGGAATGGTGTATTTCTGAGTTGCGCAAATATAATGTTGGCACAGATAATATTGTTCGCGGGGGCGGTCGTGTGGGCATTTATTTTCTCGAAACAGGGGCAGTTGCCCGCGCCTCCAAAGTGGTGTATGACCGTGCTAATTCTGCGATTGCCGAAATCAAGCCGGGAATGGTCAACTGGCGTCATATACTCAAAGATGCACAGTGTTTTCTTTGGACAGGCATTACGCCCGCGTTGTCGCAGGGCGCAGCAGACACGTGCTTGGAGGCGATAAAAACAGCCAACGAAATGGGCGTAACTGTTTTGTGCGACCTTAATTTTCGGAAAAACCTGTGGAATTACGGCAAAACAGCAATGGAAGTTATGCCTGCGCTTGTAGACGGCTGCGACGTGATTTTGGGCAACGAAGAAGACGCAGAAAAAGTGTTTGGCATTAAGCCCGATAATTTTGATGTGGCGCAAACCGGCGGCAGGGTCAGCGCAGACGACTTTGAGAGCGTTTGCAAGCAACTGCAAAGCCGTTTCCCGCGGGCAAAAAAAATTATCATCACCTTGCGCGGCTCCATCAACGCCAACCATAATACTTGGGGTGGCTGCTTGTGGGACGGCACAAAACTGTATCAATCAAAGCGTTATGACATTACACATATTGTGGACAGAGTGGGCGGCGGCGATTCGTTCATGGGCGGACTGATTTACGGACTTATCACTTTCCCCGAAGACAACAAGCGTGCGCTGGACTTTGCTGTAGCCGCTTCGTGCCTCAAACACACAATCTACGGCGACTTCAACCTCGTTTCGGTAGCCGAAGTGGAAAATCTGCTCAAGGGTGATGGCAGCGGAAGGGTAGTGCGCTAAATTTTCAATGCGCCTCTAACCAGTTATTGCCGATTCCGCAATCTACAATCAGTGGAACGTTCAGAGTTACAGCGTTTTGCATCTCTTCCACAATAATATTCTTCGCGGTCTCAATTTCCGAACTCGGAACAGTGAAGTTGAGTTCGTCATGTACCTGCATTATCATTTTTGCGTTCAGTTGTTGCTTTTCTATTTGTTTCTCAATATTTATCATCGCAATTTTGATAATGTCGGCGGCAGAGCCTTGTATTGGCGCATTTATTGCGAAACGCTCGGCGTATCCGCGCACTATGCTATTTGCAGAATTGATGTCGGCGAGCTGGCTTTTGCGCCCTGAAATTGTTTCTACAAAGCCCTGATTTTTAGCATTCTGTATGCTTTTTTCCATATACAGTTTTACTTGCGGAAAAGTGCGAAAATAGCCGTCTATCAATTCTCTTGCCTCGCTGCGCGGAATATTTAGTCGGTCGGCAAGCCCGAAAGCCGAAATCCCATAAATAATTCCAAAGTTAGCCGTTTTTGCTTTGCGGCGCATGTCGCTATTTACTTCATTCACAGGGATATGAAATATTTTTGCTGCCGTTGCTGCGTGAATATCCTGCCCGCTTCTGAATGCTTCGAGCATATTTTCGTCTCCACTCAGATGCGCCATAATTCGCAACTCAATTTGCGAATAATCTGCACTGAGAAACACGCTGTTGTCATCGGGAATAAATGCTTTGCGAATTTCCTTGCCCTGTGCATCGCGCACGGGGATATTTTGCAAATTGGGATTGCTGGAACTTAAACGCCCTGTTGATGTAACTGTCTGATTATAAGATGTATGTATTTTTCCTGTCCGTTCATTGACCAAGATCGGCAAAGCATCAATATATGTACTCAAAAGTTTTTTCAACCCTCTGTATTCCAATATTTTAGATACAATAGGATGACGATGTTGAAGCTTTTCCAAATAATCTTCGGACGTTACATATTGTCCTGTTTTTGTTCTCTTGGCTTTTTCGTCAATTTTAAGTTTGTTAAATAGAATTTCACCTGCCTGTTTTGGTGATGAGACGTTAAATTTTTCGCCTGCAATTTGCTGAATTTCATCGCTTAAAGCGTTCATTTCGGCAGTCAAAATCTTTGAACTTTCCGTCAGGGCTGCGCTGTCGATGCGTACGCCGTTACTTTCCATTGTCGCCAAAACGCGCACAAGCGGCATCTCTATTTCGTAAAATAATTTATCTAACTTATTTTCAGATATTTGACTTTCCAAAATTCCTTTCAATTGAAACGTAATATCGGCATCTTCTGCCGCATAATCTTTCAGGAGGTTCAAATCTACGTTTCTAATGTCTTTATCCTTCGCCTTGCTCTCAAACAGTTCGCTATAATGAATTGTTTTGTATTTCAGATAAATTTCCGCCAGCAAGTCCATTCCATGCCGCTGTTCGGGAGCAATAAGGTAATGTGCAATCATCGTATCAAACATTTTTCCTTTCAACACAATGCCATATTGCGCTAATATAAGCAAATCAAATTTGATGTTTTGTCCTACTTTTTCAATGTTTTCGTTGCGGAAGAATGCCCTGAATTCCTGCAAAATTTCGTGCGTATTCTGCTGATTGTCAGGCAAATTGACATAGAATGCTTCTCCTGCTTTCCAGCAAAACGACAAGCCGACAAGTTGCGCTCTGAAGACATCTGTGCCTGTGGTTTCGGTATCAAAGCAAACCGACTTTTGCAACAAAAGGTGCGAAATCAATTCGGCGCGTTTAATTTTGGTATCAACGAGGATGTAATTGTGAGGAACAGAGTTAATTGCCTTTAATCCCTCTGCAAGCGGGAAATCGCCCGTTGCTGTTACTGCTTCTGCAATATTTGCGCTCGCTTGCTTCCCGGAAGAGCGCGGCGGAGCGGACGTTGTGGTCGGAATATCAAATAATGACGTTTGCGCGGCGGGTTTTGTCGGCGCGGGTTTGTCGGCAGTAAGTTTTGAAATTAAAGTTCTAAATTCCAATTCATTGTAAATAGACAGCAAGTCGTTCTCATTAACAGGTTTGCGTTCCAGTTCTTTTTCATTAAAATCAACAGGGACATCGGTTTTTATGGTTGCCAAAAAACGCGAAAATTCGATTTGCTCGCGGTTTTGTTCCACATTTTTCTGCAATGCGCCCGTTAGTTTGTCGGTGTTTTTCAGCAAGTTATCAATGTTGCCAAATGTACGCAGCAGTTTTGCGGCAGTTTTTTGACCTACGCCGGGGCATCCGGGGATATTATCCGAGGCGTCGCCCATAAGTCCCAATAAATCAATCACTTGCGTTTGATGTTCGATGTTGAGTTTACGCTTCACCGCCTCAATGTCCATTGTTTCGTAGCCGCCGCCGTGCCTGGGGCGATACATGTATATATGTTCGGATACGAGTTGCCCGTAGTCCTTGTCGGGGGTAAGCATGTAAACCTCAAAGTCCTGTTTCTCAGCAATCTTTGCTACCGTCCCAATCACATCATCTGCCTCATATCCTGCCACTTCGAGAATTGTAATATTCATTGCAGCAACAATTGTTTTGATGTACGGCGCTGCAATTCTAATATTTTCGGGCGTTGCTTCACGCTGCGCCTTGTATTGTTCATACGCTTGATGCCTAAAAGTTGGTCCGGGTGGGTCAAAAGCCACTGCAATATGTGTAGGTTGCTGATTTCTAATCACTTCGTCAAGGGTATTTACAAATCCGAAAATAGCCGACGTGTTCAGCCCCTTTGAATTAATGCGCGGCGAGCGCATCAACGCATAATATGCGCGATAAATAAGTGCATAGGCATCTACAAGAAGAAGTTTTTTCATCTGTTTATATTTTTCAATTGTTTGATTTTCAATATTTTACAAAACTGTACAATCATCTCCTTGTGTGTCCCCAATCCTTTTTTTTGTCATGGGTGTTTCATAAGGTAAAGTGTATTATATTTTATGTTTAATGGCATCTGCCACTTTTTCCATCAGTTGACGAGGAGTGGAAGTTGCGCCGCAAATGCCTATTTTTTTTGTTAAATCAATCTGTAAATCAGATATTTCAGACGGATTGGAGATAAAAAAACTGTTCCTGTTTACCGATTTGCAGCACTCAAACAGTTGCTTCCCGTTGCTGCTCTTCGGGTCGCTGACAAAAAGCACAATATCTTTTTCCGCCGCAAACTTTTTAATATTCGGAATACGGTTGGCTACCTGACGGCAAATTGTATCAAAAAAGTGGAACTGAGCGGGCGCTACGGTCTTTTCCTGCATAATATTTACCAGATTGTTAAAACCTTCCAATGATTTTGTTGTTTGCGAAAAAAGATATATATCTTTCTGAAAATCAATTTGTTGTAAATCATGTTCGTTTTCTATAACAATTGCAGTGTTGTCGGTCTGTCCAACAAGCCCGTTCACTTCGGCATGCCCTTTTTTGCCATAAATCACAATTTGAGCGGCAGAGTTTTGAATATTTTCGTAGGTTTTTTTTATCCTTTTTTGCAGTTTGAGCACCACAGGACACGAAGCGTCTATCAGTTTGATATTGTTGTGTTTAGATGTTTGATATGTAGAAGGCGGTTCGCCGTGCGCTCGCAGCAGGACGCGCGTATTTGTCAGCGTTGCAAACTGCCGGTGGTCAATGGTTTGCAGCCCCAAGCGCCGTAAGCGGTCTACTTCGCAGCCGTTATGCACAATGTCGCCGAGGCAATACAGCGCACCCTCGTTGGCAAGCCACTCCTCTGCTTTGGCTATGGCATTAATCACGCCAAAACAAAAGCCCGATTTGCTGTCTATTTCAATATCAATCATTTGAGTAAAAAATATCGGCATTGATAATTTCGCGCCGAAAATTACAAAACATTTTTATAAAAAAATAAATGCAAAATTAGCATTAAATTTTCAATTACGCGCAAACCGGTAATAATGTTTCGCAAAATTAGCAGAGTAAAGCATGCCATTTGCTTTATCGTTATTCTGTAAAAAAATGTTTTTCATTTGGCGAGTTTGGCAAACTCACGTTTTTCATGTAATTTTGCGCTTTGGCAGTCAAAATAAAAGAAATTTTATGCTTGTAAAAACGTATGGCGCGGCGGTTCAAGGCATCAGCGCAACAATGATTACAATAGAAGTGAGCGTTACAGCCGGAATGCGGTATATGCTTGTAGGCTTGCCGGACAGCGCAGTCCGCGAGGGCTTTGAGCGTATCACTTCGGCTTTGCACTATCATGGAATTTGGTTGCCCAAGAAGACTATTATTATCAATATGGCTCCCGCCGACATTAAGAAAGAGGGCGCTGCCTACGATTTGCCGCTCGCTGTGGGCATGCTTGCCGGCGGCGAACTGATAGACGCTGACCAAATAGGAAAGTACGTGATTATGGGCGAACTGTCTCTTGACGGCGGGCTGCAGCCCATAAAAGGCGTGCTGCCTATTGCTATCAAAGCACGCGAAGAAGGGTTCAAAGGGCTGATTGTGCCAAAACAGAATGCACGAGAAGCGGCAGTAGTCAATAATCTGGAAGTTTATGGCGCGGAGAATCTCATTGATGTTATTAAATTTTTTGAGGGACAAAATACGCTTGAACAAACAATTGTGAATACGCGCGAAGAGTTTTTGCAAAATATAAATCATTGGGACTTGGATTTTGCGGATGTCAAAGGGCAGGAGAACGTAAAGCGTGCGCTCGAAGTTTCGGCAGCGGGCGGACACAATATCATAATGATAGGTCCGCCGGGCGCGGGCAAATCAATGCTGGCAAAGCGCGTGTCTACAATTTTGCCGCCGCTAACTCTGCACGAGGCATTAGAAACTACCAAAATTCATTCTGTGGCAGGAAAAATTGACGGCGGCGCCTCACTCATTCCCCAGCGTCCGTTCCGCAGCCCGCACCACACCATCTCCGATGTGGCATTAGTGGGGGGCGGCACTTTCCCGCAGCCGGGCGAAATTTCGCTCGCACATAACGGAGTACTGTTCCTCGACGAGTTGCCGGAATTTAAGCGAACCGTGCTTGAAGTGATGAGACAGCCTCTCGAAGACAGAAAAATAACCGTTTCGCGGGCGAAATTTTCCATCGACTATCCCGCCAGTTTTATGCTTGTAGCATCAATGAACCCTTGCCCCTGTGGATACTATAATCACCCCGAAAAAGAATGTGTATGCGGACCGGGAGTGGTGCAAAAATATTTGAGCAGAATTTCGGGACCGCTTTTAGACAGAATTGATATTCATATTGAAATTATTCCTGTGCCTTTTGAAAAACTTTCGGAGATGCGCGAGTCTGAGAGCAGCGCAAAAGTGCGCGAGCGAGTAATAAAGGCGCGACAAATTCAGCAGGAACGTTTTGAGAATGTTGAAAGCGTGTATTGTAACGCGCAAATGAGTTCAAAGCAACTGCGAACGTACGCTGTACCCGACGAGGCAGGGTCGCAACTGCTCAAAAGCGCGATGAACCGTCTCTGCCTTTCGGCACGAGCATACGACCGCATCCTAAAAGTGGCACGCACAATTGCCGACCTTG
This sequence comes from Prevotellaceae bacterium, assembly GCA_031271005.1. Lineage (GTDB taxonomy): Bacteria > Bacteroidota > Bacteroidia > Bacteroidales > Paludibacteraceae > WRGS01. Next base: position 7,184 of record JAISWT010000195.1, read on the forward strand.
AAGGCGCACAAAACGTTGAACCACAACATCTTGCGGAAGCAATAAATTATCGTAACCTTGACAGGGAAGGATGGGCCGGATAAGAACTTGGAGAGAGCGGCAAATATTTTTGCTATCAGACTAATCTATTCACAATTCCAGCAGCCCGTCAGGTAAATCTGCAAAGATTTGTTTGCCGGCATAATCAATATCAATGATATACGATTCTGAAAACGGCACAAGCAACTGCTTCTCATCTGTGCTTATCATCATTAACACATTAGACGTTGTTCTGTCAAAGTCTGTGATTGTTCCCAAAAGTTGAGATTTCCCGCAGAATACCTGAAAACCAATGAAATATTCAATCACAGGTTCATTTATTTTCATCTTTTTAGAATACTTTTCGGGAGCAAAAACAGTTTTGCCTGTCAGTTCTTTTGCTGCTTTTTCGTCAGAAATCCCGTCGAGTGTTAAAAACGCCGTCTCTGACGAATTAACACGGTATTGGTCAATAAAAAACGGAACAAAAATACCTTCTATTTCTAAAATAATAAACTTAAAATCATCATTGCAGAGCACATCAACGGGCAGCGAAATCAAAATTTCGCCACGTACTCCGTGCGGTTTCAGAATTTTGCCAACCGGAAATATTTCTTTTTCTAAAATCATAATAATTTAGACAATTATAACCCGCCCCACTATGTTGCAGCAACAGATTGCAGACTTAAAACTTTGTCTGCACCTGAATAATGCGTGTTTTCTTTTGCCGCAAAATTAATACTTTTTATCGTATAAACACAGTGGTTTTTGCAGGTGTAGCATAAAAAATGCGGAGATTTTGCACACAAAATTTATTAGTATGGAAAAAAAATCTGAAATGAATTTAGGGAACTCCTAAAAATTGCTTATTTGTCGTTGGGCTTCATTTTCAAAATGCTCATTTACATTAGTAAACTGCGCTTTTGAAAACTTGCCCGCCTAAAATAATCTAATTTTTATAAATCCTCTTCAAATAAAAATGTTATCCTTTTCGGGCAAAACTATTAACCTTTTAAAGAAAAAAATTATCCCTTTTTTCTTCTTTAAAAAACGATTTTCACTCCCGTGCGTTTGGCAAACTCCCGTTTTTTTTATATTTTTGCACACATAAAAAATAACTTTAAAAAAATTTAATATCATTACAGAATGAAAAAAACTCCTTTTACAGACCTTCACATTGCGCTTGGCGCAAAGATGCATGAATTTGCAGGATATAATATGCCCGTAGAGTACCCTTCGGGTATCATTGATGAACATCTTACTGTTCGGCGCGGCGTTGGCGTGTTTGACGTGTCGCACATGGGCGAATTTTGGGTCAAAGGCGCGCGCGCACTCGAATATCTGCAAAAAATTACTTCCAATAACGTTGCCGCTCTAACTCCGGGCAAAGTACAATACACCTGCTTCCCAAACGGACAGGGTGGGATAGTTGACGATTTGTTGTGCTACTGCTACGAAAATCAGAAATATCTGCTCGTTGTCAATGCCGGAAACATTGCCAAGGACTGGGCGTGGTGCAACGACCGGAACACCGAAGGCGTTGAGTTGGAAAATTCCTCCGACAACATGGCGCAACTCGCAATACAAGGTCCCAAAGCAACCGAAATGCTGCAAACTTTGACCGACACAAATCTCAGCAATATAGAATATTACAATTTTGCTGTCGGAGCATTTGCAGGAGTTGACAAGGTAATAATTTCAAACACAGGATACACAGGTGCAGGCGGTTTTGAACTGTATTTTTATCCGCAATATGCGCAACAAATTTGGGACGCACTTTTTGAGGCAGGAAAAAATTACGGACTGAAACCCATCGGGCTTGGCGCCCGCGACACTTTGCGGCTTGAGGCAGGCTTTTGCCTTTATGGAAACGACATTGACGACAACCATTCGCCGATAGAAGCAGGACTCGGTTGGATTACTAAATTCGTTGATAACAAGCCATTTATAGACCGGCAACTGCTGGAAAAGCAGAAAAACGAAGGCGCTGTGCGCCGCCTCGTAAAATTCGCCCTGACAGAGCGCGGAATCCCACGAAAAGGATACGAAATACTTAACTGTGCAGGCGAAAAAACAGGCGAAGTAACAAGCGGAATGATGTTGCCCGAAACAAAACAGGGCATTGGAATGGGATATGTTGAAAGTGAATACGCAAAACCCGGAACCGAAATTTTCATCGCCATCAGAGACAAAAAAATAGGCGCGATAACAGTAAAAGGATTTATGTAAAATCCTAACAGTTCATATTGCTAAATGATTGACAAAACATCAGCATATCAACTTAATAATCAGTAACTTAATATAAAAAAACAAATGTTATCAAATTTAATCGGCAAACATAAACTCCTTACTCTTTTGCTGAGTTTTTGTTCGCTTGCAATGTTTGCACAGCAGGAACAGGATTTTATATTGCAAACAGCAACGGGCAATATTTTTGGCACACTGTCAATGCCCGCAGTGGTTCCCGATTGTGGCATTGATTTGGCGCTGCTTGTGGCGGGGTCGGGCGCTACCGACCGCAACTGCAATCAGCCGCCAATGCTGATGACAAATGCCTTTAAGATGCTGGCAGACAGCCTTTTGCAACACAATATAGCGACCCTGCGCTTTGATAAGCGCGGAATTGGCGCGAGCGCTGCGGCGCTCAAAAGTGAAGCAGATTTGCGCTTCGAAGACTATATAGATGACGTTTCACGATGGGTGGATACTCTGGCAAAAGACAGGAATTTTTCAAGAATCGTTGTCGTGGGGCATAGCGAAGGAGCATTGATAGGGCTAATTGCAACGCTGAAAAATAAGAAAATTGAAAAATACGTTTCTATTGCGGGTACAGCCTTGCCCGCTGACGAAATTTTGGCAGAGCAACTCGCCGCTCATCCACAAATATTTGAAACAGCAAAACCTCTGCTCGATACTTTAAAGATGGGAAAACTATTGGTGAACGTGCCTCCGACACTTTACGCGCTGTTTCGCCCAAGCGTGCAGCCTTATATGATTTCGTGGATGAAATATAATCCGCAAACGGAAATTGCCAAACTGACTGTTCCCGCGCTGGCGCTTCAAGGCACAACAGACATTCAAGCGCCTGCAAAAAACGCTGATTTATTGCAAGTTGCCTGCCCTGCACTTGAAAAAGTGGTGATTGAAAACATGAATCACGTTATGAAAACTTGCACCACAACCGAAATGACCGCGCAAATGCGAACTTATACAACCCCCGATTTGCCACTTGCTGACGGGCTGATAAAGGCGATTGTGGATTTTGTGAGGAAATAATAAATCTAATTTATGACAAAAATGGCAGTATTTTAAAAACCTACTGCCATTTTGTCATAAAAATTTTAATGGCAAAGATTTTGATAAATGATGAGTGTAATTATTAATTCAAACATTTAAAATATAAAGGATAAAATTATGACACTTGTTAGAAGAAATCAAAACTGGCTGCCGTCCGTGTTCAACGACTTTTTTGACACAAACTGGATGGACAAAACCAATGCAACAGCGCCCGCAATTAACGTTAAAGAAGGCAACAGCAACTTTGAGATTGAAGTAGCCGCGCCCGGAATGACAAAAAACGACTTTTCTATCCGTATTGACGAAGATAACAATCTGATTATCAGTATGGAAAAGAAGCAGGAAAACACAGAGGAAGACAAACAAAAGCGTTTCCTGCGCCGCGAATTTGGCTATTCAAAGTTTATGCAAACAATGATTTTGCCCGATAATGTTGATAAAGACGCTATTGTGGCAAAGATGGAAAACGGCGTATTGCTAATTTCAATCCCAAAATTGACGGAAGAGGAACTTAAAAAAGCACAGCGGCAAATTGAAATTCAATGATTTTTACAAAGAATGATTTTGCAGGTATGAGGCAGAGGTGCGATTAACCGCACCTCTGCTGTTGTACACTGTAAATTTTACAGAACATTTTGATGACTTTGTATGCTGATTTGAAAATTTAATGCTAATTTTGCAATGTTTTTTTTAGAATATAAATTAATTGAAAAATGTAAGCAGATGAAAAAAAACATTCTTATCACAGGAAGTAATGGTCAGTTGGGCAGCGAAATACGCTCTGTTTCTGCATATTACCAAAAAACATACAACTTCATTTTTACTGACGTTGCCGAACTTGATATTACAAATATTGAGCATTTGCGCCGCTTCTTGCAAGATACAAACATTGAGTTTGTTGTAAATTGCGCCGCTTACACTGCTGTCGACAGGGCTGAAGACGATGTGCAGATGTGCTACAAAATTAACCGCGATGCGGTGAAAAATCTGGCTGAATGTTCTGCCTTGCACAACATAAATATTATACACATTTCGACCGACTACGTCTTTGACGGAAAAACTTACTTGCCATACACCGAAGAGATGACTGTTTCTCCCGCTTCGGTTTATGGGAAATCAAAAGTGGAAGGAGAGATAATTTTGCAAAAAAAATGTCCGAATGCAGTGATTATCAGAACGTCATGGCTGTACTCTTCCTATGGTAACAACTTTGTAAAAACGATGCTCAAACTGGGAAAAGAACGCGAGAGTTTGAACGTCATTGTTGACCAGACAGGCACGCCGACATACGCCGCCGACCTCGCCGATGTAATTATGCAAATCATTGACAGTAAGGAGTTTATTGGCGGCATTTATCACTTTTCAAACGAAGGCGCAATAAGTTGGTACGACTTTGCCAAGGCAATCCATCGCATTGCGAAAACGACCTGCAAAATCAACCCGATAGAAACAAAGGATTACCCCGCGCGGGCGCCGCGACCGCATTACAGCGTGTTGAATAAAAGCAAATTGAAGCAAACATATAAAATTGAAATCCCCTACTGGGAAGACAGTTTGCAAGCATGTATCAGCAAACTGCAAAACCAGCGCTAATCAGTGAGCAGTAAATAACGAACTCACTCTGAAAACCGGCAACTAATTCTGCACTCGCTGTTTAAAACTAACGCTCTGAATTTGAGTATTGCTACAGTAAATTAGCAATACCGTTTTTTTATAATTATCTGTCAGGTAATTATTTTCCAAACGCCATTTTTATTAGCGCCATCCCGTACTATTACTCCCTTGCGTTTTAATGAACGTAATATCCTTTGCGCTGTTTTTCTGTTTTTATTTAAAAAAATTGCTATGTCATCGTATGTTATTGCATTATTGTTTTTTATCAATTCCAAAACCTGCTTTTCAGTTTCATTTACAGGGACATTTATAGGGACATTATCTTCATTTACAAGGACATTTATAGGGACATCATCTTCATTTATAGGGACATTTATAAGGACATTATCTTCATTTATAGGGACATTGTCTTCATCAGCGCTTGCCGGTTTATTATTCCGAGTATGAAAAGTAATCGTAAAACTGCGGATTGTAACAAAAAATTCGGGTTCGGGCAGTTTATCGGCTACACATAATTTTATAATCCGTTCAATGCCTCGTCCCCACGCTTCTATTTGACCTGAACGGAAAAATGTGCCCGCAAGTAAAGGGTTAATAGCCACCGATTTATGTGTATTTGTCAAATCTGATATAGTTGTTCCTTCGGGCAGGCGGCAATCGTTGGCAATAATTACTTTGTCATCATAAACACGAATTTGAATGGAATTTCCTGTGGAATAATCTCTATGCACAATAGCATTCAAAATGGCTTCGCGCAGCGCCGCTCTCGGCATTGGATAATCGTCAATGCGCTGAATGCCCTCGTAACGAATCAGCCCGATAAAATATTTTGTAAAGATGGTCTCCACCACTTTATCAGCCATTCCAATCATCGCCCCTGTGAGTTCATCCTGATAAAGAATTTCTGCGTCATCGGCAAAATATCCAATTTTGATATATGCTCCCAAACAGTGTCGCTGCGGCGTTTGGTGGAACGCAAGCGCGGAGGCAAGTGTTAAAAAGTCGTTTTCTTTGAGTTGAAGTGAATTTAACAGTTCTTCGTCAGAAACATCAAGATCTTCTTTTGTCAAACGCTTGCTTGCTATTGCTTTTTGACGAAACAAATCAAAAGCATCGTGCCAAAAATCTTTCATTTTCAAATTGGGCAACGGCATAGAATCGTAAGTCCTGCCGTATTTTCCGAGCAACAAGGCATCCAATGAATATCCCGTCAATTCCTGATTTGTTGCACCTGATCGCAAATAATATTTGCCGCGATAACTGATGGCATTCGGATAAGACGGAACCGATATTCCTATATAATCCAACCCGTTTTCCTGCAACAAATTAACATCTGCTACAATTCCCAGTGATTGTCTGATTTTATTTGGCAAATCTTCGAGCAATTTCTTTACATCCGCCAATCCCACCGCTTTTCCGTTGTCGTCTTTACCAATATACAACATGCCACCGGAGGCATTCGCGAACCCGCAAATCCATCTCATGTAATCGTCTCGCCAACTTTGTTTGTATTCTATATTTTGATTTTCCGACATTTACAATTCGAGTGTAAAATTACAATTTCAGCAGTACAAAAATACGAAAACTTTTTGATATTCAAATGAATGCGGAAAAACAATCGAAATTTCAAAAAACCAAACAGGTTTGATTAGTCAGCCCTTGCAAAAGTTTTCATTACTAATGAAAATTATTTTATATTTTTAATGAAAAATAGTTTCCGAGGTTGCCGGTGATGATTATCTTCGGCAGCGGGCGGAGGCTGTTTCGGGCAGGATTTTGGGCAAGTTGAACTTTTATGTCGGTCAGCGCATTGTTCAGATAGACAAGGA
>JAISWT010000149.1 GCA_031271005.1 Prevotellaceae bacterium
CGTACCGATGTTTGCTGCATATCGGTCATCAACAACTGAACCTGCAATTTGTTCTCGCCCGTGTAAGCAAGTTCCGACAGTTTTACAGAATAAGGCGGTATCAGAAATGCGTTAATCCGGACGGGGTATTGCTGGGCAAACAAATTTACAGCAACAAACAGCGTCATTATTGAAATGACAAACCGTTTTATAATATGGAGACTGCTTTTCATACTGCCTGTTTGTTGGTTTTAATATGTAAATATATAAGGTATGGTTGTTTCTGTTCCGGCGTGGCTGCCCGGCATCAGATATTTAATTTTTACCGAATAAGTTCCGACAGGAATAACTCCAAAGTTGGAATTCATCAGTTCGATTACTTTGGGCGATGTATTTCCATTTACAAACAAACCTGCGGCTTTTGCAGAAATTTCGTACCAGTCGTTTCTGTAATAACGGAACACATCGTAATTGTATGGAAAGTACTGTTTCAACAAGGCGTTCCAGTTTTGAGTTTGTAAATAATTCATATAACCATTTACAATCGGCAATGCCCTTGCAGGCGGAATTCCTGCGTTGTCGTCCGTGTTGCCTGCACGGTCAAGAGTTATGCCCGCAGCGGGGTATTCGTTGTAAAATAGATTTTTGAATTTATCTGCAAAATTTTCGCTTAATACTGCCGCAGCATCAATCAGCGGCTTGTTGTCGGTATATTGCGAGCCTGCCAATTCCGTTTTGTCAAAATATTCCGTACCGTTAATGTGATTTTGCAAAAATACCAGCCCCGAACTGATATAACCGGCAACAGTATTAAAACTCAACGCCGTAATTTTTTCGGACAGAGTATTAAAATTACTTGTGCGGAAAGTATATGTTAAACGTTCAATTTCTCCGTCTTTTGTCAGTTTTTGTGCTTGGCGCGATTCTACTTCAAAAGTTGTGGCATCTTCGCTGTCGCCGTAAGTGTTTGTTTCTGTAACGGTTTGTGCCGCTGCAGCCGTACTGTTGCCTTTCGGTTTTGCTGAAATTAAAAATGAATAATATTTTGTTTTTTGTAAAACGGGAATATCAAAACTTAGCTCATTGTCGGCTGCACTGTAAGCAAACGTGCTTTGCAAACTGTTGTCCTGTTCGTCAATAAACCTGCTCTGCGTTGTCCAGTTGGCATCTTCAAATAAATAGGGCTGTCCGCGTTTGAGCCTAATATAACCGTTACTGCCTTCGTCTGTATAGAAATTCTCCTGTTCTGCTACAGGGTAGGCGTACTGAATATTTTCCAAAGGAATATAAGGAGGCGCATCGCCTGTAGTAAAGTTGCGTTCCGCTGTTTCGGTTGCTTTTTGCCCGTCAATCATCAGAACCTGAAATATTCCATTTATTTTTTCCATAAAACTGACTGCCACAACTGCTTTCAGACTTTTGGACGGCGGTAAAATGTCTTTTGAAGTAAAATTTGCTGTGCTGCCGCCGTCTTCAAACGAAACTTCGCCCTGAATTTCCTGACCCGTTTCGCTGTCAAGTACGGCAAATTTGTCCAATACAATTTTATATGTATGTTTTCCGTCATCTTCGTCCAGTTCAATAATTTCATTTACGCCCATATTGAATGTTGCCTGCGGGATGGCAAAAACATTCACTTCTGTTTCATTATCGGTTGGCGCAAGGTCGGCAATGATTTTAATCCCGCCCAAAACCTCTTCCTGCCCTTCTATCAGGTCGCATTCTTCGCCAAACTGCATATCAAATTTAAATTTCCCCTTCACCAGCCCGCCGAGAAAGTTGTAGTTTCCTGCCAACATTCCGCGTACCCAAACAGGGTTGGGCGCTTTTATCTGCAAAAGGGCTGCCGTACCTGCCTTTATAATGGGGAATTTCTTTTTATAACCAAAAACTTTTACTCTTACGCCAAGTTCCCCTGTCAGATAAACGTATGCCTGTCCGTTGGCATACCAGCCGTTGAAGCCTATCTGCTCGCCGTTTCCATTTGCGCAACTTGCTGTTTCATAATTCTTTAACATCACATCGCCGCCTATTCCTGCCGCAAAACGCGCATAAAGAATAGCAACAGTCATATCGCCGGTATCATAACTGAAATGCGTACCAAAAGCAAAGCCTTTTCCAAGTCCGAGTTTGTTCAAATCGCCCATATAATCAAGGTCTTCAATGCTTGTGCCCAAAATCTGCGCTACAGTTGCAGGCGGCGGAGGCGAGCCGGGAATATTTGTGCCAACCATAAAATAACTGCCTGTCCGGACGGAAATTCCGGCAATGCCCATCTTCAGCCCTACCATATCCGAAGGCGTGCCAATATGTATGTACCATTCGCCGGCGCCAAAGTGCATAACAGCCCAGCCTGCGCGTCCGTTTTGACCTGTGCCTGAAATAAATCCGCCGGGGGTATTGACAAAAACTTCTGCATTGGCATGAAACACATTACTGTTAAAATCATAACTCATTGCCATTTTACCGTAAATGGTCGATGGTTTTGAGGTTTCAGTGGGGTAATAATTATCAACCTGACCGGCATCGAGGAATGAATTTACGTGGTTATTGTTTTGCAAATCATTAATAAACGATGCTTTGCCAAGTGTCTGCTTAAATTTGTCCTGCAATTTTTGGAACGGTTCGGCAAAGGCGTCTGTCAGTTTTGCCATCACAAGCGCTTCGCCGTTAAAGCCTATGCTTGCCAAGCCGCCGCCGGCATTGGTTAATACATTGAAATTTGCCATAAAGTTGGCAACATCGTCTTTTTGGAAACAGCCTGAAACGCCTGCTGCCAGCGCCAGATTTATTGTTGAATCAGGTAAAAAGGTCATTGTCTTGCCGGTAATGCTGCTGCCCTGAGGTATCATCCTGTAAAACGCGCCGCCGCTGAAACCGGTCAAAGTTATATATCCGGCAGGAATATTCAATCCGCTGACAGCGCCCTCAAAACCCCAATATCTGAATGTGCTGCGCCCGAAAATTGCATTGACTGTTACGCCGGTATTGTCGGACAGTCCTTTGATTTTGGCGCTCAAAAAAGCGCGAAACCCTTTGCCGTAAATAGGGTCGTTGCGCATAAGTTCCAACTCGCCTGAAATGGTTGCCACTTTTACATCTACATTTTCAAGCGCAAGCCGCGAAAGTGTGAAACCCTTGTAATGCCAGACAAAACGGTTGTTATCACCGGCAATCTCGCCTTCGAGAACCACGCTGCCGCTTGCCGAAAAGCCGTTGTCCTGCAAGCCGACTGTTATGCCAAAACCAAGTTTTGTTTCTACGGCTGTTGTTTGTAAATATATATCATTGATGCTGATGGGCAAACCGCCAAGTTTATGCTCGCCTTTTGCGCCCAGATACCCAACTGTTAAATATGGTTGAACGGTTTGAATGGTTAAATTCTGAAATTCAAGAACGGTTTTCAAATCGCTGTTTGTTGTGTCGGTATTGTTTTCGGTGGCGTCAGCATTGACTTTCAGCGCTAAATTGCCTGTCAGAATGGCTTTGGGTACAAATGTACGCTGTTTTACCGCCAACTCAACCGTTGAGCCGGGCTGTATGGTTCCCACCGCCCCAAAAATATCAAAACGCTTCGGCTGCTGCACCGAAACGGCAAGTTGATACGAATCGTCTGTGATTAGCCCCGCATATCCAAAAGTATTGGCTGTACTGTCCTGCGCAGTGGGCTTGCCCGGAACCTGAATCTGTCCCGATAAATGACCGCTCTTTATCTTTGATGCACTTAAGGTAACGCCTACATTATCCACCGAAAAAGCCCACGCGCTTTCTGTGGAGGTAATGCCTTCATTTAGCGGCAATAAATTGAGAGCCGAAAAAGCCCCCGAAACGCCATAACCATCAATCAACATATCCTGCGCCTGAAAAGACAGCAGCCGATTAGGGTCAGATGAGGTCTTAAATTCTTCGGGCATACGCACCGTCAGCGACTGCACATACAGCCCGCGCCATGTATTCGTATTATTATCAATAAAATATTTGTTCGGGTTCTCCTGATATTCGTCAGGAAAAACAACGCTCGGAAAATTTCGTATATCGCTCAAATCCATTATCGCCTCATTGACTGCAAACGAAAAATAACCTTTGTCGCTACTTTTTGTTTGTGCGGCAATAGCAAAAGGCGTTAAATTGATTTCCACAAGTAAATCGTTCCAGTCAGACGCCACTGCTGCAAATTCGCCGCGCACTCGGTTGGGTACCGTTTTTCCGTTGATTTGCACCGTTTCACTTTCAATCAAATGTCCGTCTGCATCTACCGGAACAAGCAAATTGCGGGAAATCTGCACATTGCCTGTTAGCGACAGTTGTTTGATGCCATCACAACCGATTATTGCGTATGTTTTGTCATTTATCGAAGCGCCGCCTGCCGCTTTTGCAATAGCGCCGCCCTCAATTGTAAGCATCCATTCATTATTGTTAAATGGAATTTCCACATTGCCGAGCATCGAAAGTTTTGCCTCGCCGACAATATCGCCCTGATACGAAAATTTTATGCCCTCGGCGCCAAAATACAGTTCTTTTTTGCCGTTTGAGCCGCCCTGCTGCGGAGTAACAATACGCGCATAAACATCAATCATTGCATAGTCAGGAGTAAATTTCGCTTTGGTAACAACGATGCCGTATTCTACATTATCCCTGTTCTCGCGTATGCCAACAGGCAACCGGCTCAAATCGTTGATATTTAGTGAAGTTGTATAATTGCCCGATTCACTCAGTTTTGCAAACGCGCCCATTGCGTCGCCCATCTGTTGCGTAGCCTCTGAAGGAATGTCGTCTGAGGAAGAGTTATTTATGAAAAAATCAGCGCCGGAAATATTGCCGATATGATTTTCAGAATGTAAAGGAACCGCTTGACAAAACAATATGCTTATTGTTATTACAAGTAATAGTGTGCTTTTCATACAGTTACGGTTTTAGAATTTAATTATTATGAGTTTTTACAGGAAAAAGTATTTTGATATTTTTTACTTTTTTGATATTTTTTTTGCATTTCTTAAATTACAAATATCGCACCAAATTATAATTATTTTTTTACAACACATAATTTCATTAAATTATATATTGCCTATTATTTTATAAATCAATTAATTAGGCAAATAAAAAAAACAATTTATAAAAAATACTCTTTTTCATTTTCGTTAAAATTTAAAATGTTAGTTATTGTTATTTATTAATTATTTTGTACTTTTATTAGTGAATAATTAATAGTGAATAGTGAATAATTTGAAGAGGTATCGCTTACTAACGTATGCAGGTGTTACTTGCATACGTTAGTAAGCGATACTTACATGCGTTAGTAAGCGATGTCTGCATGCGTTAGTAAGCGATGCTTACATACGTTAGTGGCGATGCGCTGCTAAGGTATGTAACTACTCGGTCTTTTCAAACCTGATTTTGTTCAGCGAGTCGCGCAGTTCTACACTCGGTGTGAAAAGCACGCGCACGCCCGAAATCATACTTGCGTTGAACTTCGAGGCGTCTTCTACGCCCGGACTTGTGAAACTCACGCGCAAAGAGCCGAGTTCGCCAAGTTTCACGCTTTTTCCCATCAGCAGATACTTCGGAACAATATCCATCAGACTTTCGATAACGTTGGACACATCGCCGCGAGCAAGCGACGAGAGCTCTACAATTTCGGCTGCAAGCGTCTTTTGTGTAACTTTTCCGTCTGTAACGGGGGAGGCATACCATTTCTTCTGGCTGCGGTCTTGCGGGTTTGCCCGCTCTGTCAATTTATATTTCATATAACTTTTAGATATTTATTTATGGTTATTTATTAAATAATTATTGGGCGCAAAGTTATAAAACTTTTTTTAATCTGAACAATTATTTTTTATCTATTTCGGACTAAATCTTTTTTTTTCAATAAAATTATCAGGCAATTTGGGAAAAACTGTTTAGTCATAATTCTCAATTCTCAATTCTCAATTATTTAAATTATCAGGGCGCAAAGAGCACAAGACTTGTCCCGCCAAAGCGGGAGAATGACCTGTGCTGTATTATTCACTATTCACTATTCACTATTCGCTATTCACTAAACTCTAAACTCTAAACTCTAATCACTATTGAAAACTGTTTCAGGTAACAGCGCCGTACAAATCAAATTCAGTGTTGTCCGTTATTTTCACGCTGTAAAATTCGCCGATTGTAAGGCGCTGTTTTTCAGCAGGTATCAGCACTTCGTTATCCACTTCGGGCGAGTCGTATTCGGTGCGTCCGATAAAATAATTGTCCTGCTTTTTGTCTATAATTGTTTTGAAAATTTTTCCTCTTTTTGAGCGGTTAATATCTTCTGAAATAAGTTGTTGTATATCCATAACTAATCCCATACGCCGCAATTTTTCGCTTTCTGAAATATTATCAGCATAATTTCTGAACGCATAAGTACTTTCTTCGTTTGAAAAGGTAAATGCTCCGAGCCTCTCGAAGCGCATCTCCTGCACAAAATCAATGAGTTCTGCAACATCATCTTCGGTTTCCTGCGGATGTCCGAGCAGCAAAGTTGTACGCAGGTGAATATCAGGTACTTCTTCTCTTATTCTTTTCAATAAATCGAAGGTTTCTGCTTTGGTTATATTTCTGCGCATCAGTTTCAACATTTTGTCGGAAATATGCTGCAATGCGAGGTCAAGATAGTTGCACACGTTTTGTCGGTGGCGTATTACCGGTAAAATGTCGAAAGGAAAGTTCGCAGGGTAGGCATAGTGCAGCCGTATCCAGTCTACGCCCTTTATGTCGGCAATTCGTTGTATCAGTTCGCTTAATTTCTGCGATTTATACCTGTCCAATCCGTAATACGACAGGTCTTGTGCGATGAGTTGAAATTCGCGTGTTCCGTTTTTGACAAAACGCTTTATTTCCTCTAAAATATCTTCCATTGTGCGCGAGCGGTGCCGCCCTGTAATCAATGGAATGGCACAATATGAGCAAGTACGGTTACAGCCTTCACTGATTTTGATGTAAGCATAATGACTTGGCGTAGAGAGAGTTCGCTCATTTTTAAGGTCGGCGCGGTAAGTTTGACCTATTTCTGTCAAAATGTCAGAATAATTGAATTTACCATAATATTTGTCGACCTCAGGGATTTCGGCTTGCAGTTCGTTCAAATATCGTTCAGAGAGGCAACCCATAACGAAAAGTCTGCCTATTTTGCCCGATTTTCGCAACCGGGCGTATGCAAGGATGGTATTGATACTTTCCTGCTTTGCGGCATCCATAAAACCGCAGGTATTCACTATAACTATCTCACTGTCAATGTTTTCACTGTTGTATTCAAGATTGTAACCCAGCGCCTCAAACTGCCGCGCCAACTGTTCGGCATCTACCAGATTTTTTGAACAACCCAACGAAATAATATTTACACTACGTTTTTTCAAAATATTTTTTTTATTATAATTCAACTGTGGCAAGCGCTGCGAAACTTACTCAAACGTAAAAAAATGCCGCACAAAATTAGCATTTTTTTCCCAATTAATTTTTGAATAGTGAATAATAAAATACAGAAAAGCACAAAACAGATAGCAATTAGGTTAAATCTTTTTTTGAGGCGCTATTATACCGCACACAGTTATACACACCGGTCAATCACACGCCGTCCCTATTTTCAATTCAGGCAGTGCGCCTCTTGTTTGTAACGAGGGGCAAATGGTGAGATTCTGCAAGCGAAGGGCTGAAAGCCCGTAAATCAATAGCGCAGGGCAACGCCCTGCCGAAGAAGA
>JAISWT010000162.1 GCA_031271005.1 Prevotellaceae bacterium
TTGCCCGGAATGTATGTAACCGGCTTAATCAACACCGGCAAGCAGAAAACGCAAGCCGTTCCCAATGACGCCATTGTAAGCAAAGACGGCAAAAAATACATTTTCGTTTTGGAAGACGAGGAAGAAGGTGAACAAGGAAAATCCTTTCATTTTGCGGCTGTGGAGGTAACTGTCGGCGTAAGCGAACTCGGCTACACACAGATAACGCCGGTCGGCGAGTTGGCTGAAAACGCAACTGTTGTCAAGTCAAATGCGTTCTATCTCGGCTCAATGAGTGCAGAGCACGGCGAACATTGACATTGATTGATGCGCTTTTTTTAATTAGCAGTTAGCAATTAGCAGTTAGCAATTAGCAATGTACAGATGCAATGTTTTGCGGCTCATCAAACAAATAATTCTCAATTTCCGGAAACTGAAAACTGTATTTTCGTCCGTTTGCACGTAATTTGAAAATTTAATACTAATTTTGCAGGGCTTTTAAGAGTTTTCCACATTAAAGGAAGTAAAATCTGAAGTATTTAAAATTATGCCACAAAAAACTATCAACATCAAGAAATTGTGAAATCAGATGCAGTTTTTTACAAAAAAATATTGATTATTAGCAATTTAAATAAATGAAATCATACATAAACAATAATGTAAATTTTTTAAAAAAATATATTTATATGAGAAAAAATATTGTAGCAGGTAACTGGAAGATGAATAAAACCCTGCAAGAAGGTATTGAACTGGCTTCGGAAGTGAAAAATATGCTCACCCAAACGCCTGAATGTGAAGTTGTGTTGGGCGTGCCGTTTATCCATTTGGCAGCGATTGCTGCGCTGGTCAAAGACAGCCCCATCAAAGTGTCTGCCGAAAACTGCGCTGACGAAGAGCAGGGCGCATATACCGGCGAAGTATCTGCGGCAATGGTACGCTCCACAGGCGCAGAATATGTGATTTTAGGACATTCCGAAAGGCGTGCCTACTATCATGAGACCTGCGAAATTCTGAAGAAAAAAACACTTCTGGCTCTAAAAAACAACTTGAAACCAATCTTTTGCATCGGCGAAGTGAAGCAGGAGCGTGAGGCTGGCAAACAAAATGAAGTCGTTAAAGAACAACTCGAAGGGTCGCTGTTCAACCTCTTGCCTGAGCAGTTTAGCAATATTGTGCTGGCATACGAGCCCGTTTGGGCTATCGGTACGGGGCTGACAGCCACACCCGAACAGGCGCAGGAAATGCACGCATACATAAGGTCTTTGATAGCAGCAAAATACGGACAAGAAATTGCTGATAACACTTCAATACTGTATGGCGGAAGTTGCAATGCGCAAAACGCCGCATCGCTATTTGCAAACCCCGATGTTGATGGCGGACTGATTGGAGGAGCAGCGCTAAAAGCAACCGATTTTAAAGCCATTATTGATGCAAGATAGATGAAATGTGCCTCCGACAACAGTGAACGAAGCAGAGTAGAGTAGGGGGGCAAAAATAAAATTATTCTTTCGGTTTGTTGTGGATTTTGCAGAATAAAATATTTGTTTTATACTGCAAAAACTCTGTAATGATTGGATTTCAATAACCTGTTAATTTTTTAAAAATCAATGACAAAAGACCGAAAACGCGAAGGCGAAATTATCAAAAAAATAGCCGAAGAGTTTTTCAGCAAATTTGACTGTACCGAACTTATCGGCGATATTGATTTTGCTGTAAGACTCAAACGGCAGAAACCCGACATTGATTTTGCAGACGAGTATTTGCTGTGGGCAGAAGCAAAACAAAAATCCGCTGACATTATCTCAATGCTCGCTCAACTTGTTTTGACCATCGGCAAATCAAAAACATTTAATAAACATCTGCCGCCCGCGTTTCTGGGCTGCTTCGACAGCGAAAAAATCGCGTTTATTTCCTATCACGAAATTCAGGATATTTTTTATCAGAACGATTTTAACTGGAATGTTGCGCCGTCAAACCACGACACAAAAGAGTTTAAGCAGGTGCACGCGCAGATAAAAAAGATTGTGGAAAATGATGTTCCGTGGCAAACTTTTCTTTTCTATTTTGAAAAAGATGAAAAGGAATTGCACAAATTTATCAGAGAAAATTTTGTTGTCGGCAAAAGCGATATTTCTCAAATCCAGATTGATAAAAATAATTTTCTAATTATTTACGACAAATGGTTGAAAACGGTCAAGCCGACCATTGCGGCAAACTGGGACATGGTAAAAAAGAGCGGTTTAATTGACGGCGACTTTTATCTTGCCGATTTGCTGTCGGCTGACAATCAGACAATTGTAGAAAAACTTTTTGTACTTTTAAGGTCAAATCATTACATCGCAAACAGGCATATAAACGACCTTGGGTTGTTTACGGAAAGTTCGGTTTATTTTAATGACAATCAAAAAGCGTATTCTCAATTTTGGACAAAATATAAACGTCCGCCTCACGAGGATTACTGGGATTATATGCTCGACCGCCACGATTTGCTTGTGCCACAGGACATTCGCGAGCGAAAAGGAAGTTTCTACACGCCGAGAATTTGGGTGGAAAAATCGCAGGAGTATTTGGCTGCTGTTTTTGGAATGGATTGGCAGGATGAATATTACGTTTGGGACTGTTGCGCCGGAACGGGAAATTTGCTTGCCGGATTGACAAATAAAGATAACATTTTTGCCTCAACGCTCGACAAATCGGATGTGGATATTATGCACGAGCGTATTAAGAACGGCGCAAATCTTTGGGAAAAACAGACTTTTCAGTTCGATTTTTTAAATGACGAATTTTTGCCGGTCTCAAAAGGCGGAAAGTTGCCTGAGGAACTTTACCAAATTATCACAGACGAAAAAAAGCGCAAAAAGTTAGTAATTTATATCAATCCGCCGTATGCAGAGGCGGCTTCGGCAAGAACAATTACACGAACAGGCGAAAATAGAGCAGGCGTGTCAATTAATAGAACAAAAAAGAAATATCTTAACCTAATTGGAAGCGCCACAAATGAATTATTTGCATTGTTTTTAATTAGAATTTATAAAGAAATACCTGACTGTAAAATTGGACAATTTTCTACACAAAAAATATTAAATGCTCCAAATTTCAAGAAATTTAGAGAAATATTTTTGGCAAAGTTGGAAAAATGTTTTGTTGCTCCTGCAAATACTTTTGATAATGTAAAAGGACAATTTCCAATAGGATTTAAGATTTGGAACACGGAAAAAAAAGAACATTTTAAAAAAACTATAGTTGAAGTTTTTGATGAAAATTGTAAAGCGATTGGCGCCAAAACTTATTTTGACGGTATAAATATACAATACATAAACGATTGGTATAGACAGTATTATGACAATAAGGACAGAACAAAATCAATAGCGATAATGAATACGAGAGGAAATGATTTTCAAAATCAAAACTACATTCGTATATCGTCTGACGACAATTACAATCATACAAATTTGATTACGATAAAAAACATAATTCCATCTTGCATATATTTCACTGTTCGCAAAGCGATTGCTCTCACTTGGCTCAACGACCGCGACCAATTCCTCTATCCGAACAAAAAATGGGAGAAAGATATAGAATTTCAAAACGACTGCTTAACTTTTACTTTATTTAATACAAATATTTCAACACGATATGGTGTAAATCACTGGATTCCGTTTACAGAAAAAGAGGTCAATTCAAGTTATAAATTTGAAAGCCATTTTATGACAAGTTTTATTTCGGGTAAAATCAAAGCCAATGGCTACATAAATCTTTTTGAAAACAATGCAGAAAAATATTGCATCAAGCGCGAATTGTCGCCCGAAGCACAAGCCGTTTTCGAGGCAGGACGCGAACTGTGGAAATACTATCATTCGCAAAAAAACATTAACGTAAATGCTTCATTGTACGACATCAAAGAGTATTTTCAGGGACGCAACCCCAAAGGCAAAATGAACAGCAAATCGGCGGACGAAACATACAACGAACTTATAGGCATTCTGCGCGAGAAATTAAATATTTTGGCACAAAAAATTGAGCCGAAAGTGTATGAATATGAGTTTTTAATGAAATAAAAGGGATAAAAAATGAAACAAGTTTAAATAAAAACGTTTAATAAAAGATAAATATGACAACAATTTTACTCGCAGTACTTATAGTACTCAATGTTATCTGCATTGTTATTGCATTGATAACAAAACTCAGTATTAATAATAATGATGTTACAACCAAACTTAACAATATTTGTTCGGATATATCAAGAATGGATTTGATGATTCACAACGAATTTAGAGAAAACAGAAAGGAGAGTCAGGAGGATTTTAAGAGCAACAGAGAGGAACTGAACAATTCTTTAAATTCATTTGAAAATAAATTTACTCAAAATGTTAAAGATTTCAACGAACTGCAAAAGCAAAAATTTGATGACCTTTCAACGCGGCAAGAAAATATCAGAAAAGAAACGGAAAGCAAATTAAAGGAAATTCGGGAAACTGTGGAAGTAAAACTGACAAGGATTCAGGAAGACAACAACCGCAAACTGGAAGAAATGAGAAAAACTGTTGACGAGAAATTGCAGGAATCCATCAATAAACGTTTTAACGAATCGTTTGAACTGATTAGTAAGCGGCTGGAAGAGGTACAAAAAGGACTTGGCGAAATGCAAACACTGGCAAGCGACGTGGGCGGGCTGAAAAAAGTGTTAACTAATGTGAAAATTCGCGGGACATTCGGCGAGATACAACTGGAAAGTTTGCTTGAGCAGATACTCGCACCCGAACAGTACGAAACGCAGGTAGCCGTAAGGAAAAACTCGCAGGAGCATGTCGATGCGGTGGTCAAACTGCCGGGACAAACCGATGACAACAGCGCGTTGCTTCTGCCCATTGACTCCAAATTCCCCATAGAAGATTACCAAAGAGTGTTCGATGCCTACGAAACAGGGCAAAGCAAAGAAATTATTCTCGCTTTAAGAAAAAAATTTGAAGATTCGGTGAAAAACACAGCAAAAAGTATCGCCCTGAAATATATTAACCCGCCCGTAACCACCGACTTTGCAATAATGTTTATCCCCTCGGAAGGAGTATACGCCGAAATTTTGCGAAGCGTGGAACTAATCGAGTCCATACGCAGAAATCTACATATAACAATTGTTGGTCCAACTAACTTGGCAGCGCTGTTAAGCAGTTTGCAAATGGGATTTCGCACACTCGCAATTCAGAAACGTACAAGCGAAGTGTGGACAATACTCGGCGCCGTAAAAACAGAATTTGGAAAATTCGGAGATGTGTTAGACAAAGCCTCAAACCAACTGCAAACAGTTGCAAAAAGTATTACAAGCGCAGGTATAAGAACACGGGCAATAGAGCGCAAATTGCGCAATGTGGAATCTCTCCCACAAGACCAGTCTGATGCCGCACTCGGAGAAGCGATAGAAATTGAGCAAGCCGAAATAGCGGAAGAATATGATGACCCCGAAACTTTTTTCTGATTTTTTTTTAGTTAAACATTTTTTTTAATATTTATTCAAATAATTATTAACAAGGACATTTTTTTATGAAACGACAATTAAAAATCGCGCTCGTAGCGCACGACCATCGCAAAGCAGACATGGTAGATTGGGCAGTGTACAATGCCGAAATGCTGTCTGCTCATAAATTGATTTGCACAGGAACAACAGGCGGGTTGATACACGAAGCCTTTGAGCGGCAGGGGATTAAAGCGGATATAACTTGTATGAACTCAGGTCCGCTTGGAGGCGATGCCGAAATTGCTGCAATGGTAGTAAATCATCAAATAGATTTGGCAGTATTCCTTATTGACGACCTCAGCGCACAGCCACACGAAGCAGATATTCAAATGTTGCTGCGCCAGTGCCGTATTCACAACGTCCCTATAGCCTGCAACCGTTACAGCGCAGACCTGATGATTACGAGTTCCCTGTGGGACCACGACAATTATGTGCCTACAAAACCGCGTTACATTAAGTTTGAGAGAAAACAATATAGTGGTTAGAACCTCACCCCCCGGCCCCCTCTCCAAAAGAGAGGGGGAGTAGGGCGTACGGCTGATGTTAGTGGTTAGTGGTTAATTGTTAATTGTTAGTGGTTAGTAGTATAGACGCCCAAATTGGGCGTCTATACTACGTCTTTTGTCTATGTTCTATGTTCTATCAATAATAATTCATTCCTTCATTTCTTTTGCCCCTATGCGCTTCCACAATTTTGCGCCCTTCTCCCCCTCTCTTTTGGAGAGGGGGCTGGGGGGTGAGGTTATGCTAATTGCTATCTGCTAATTGCTAATTGCTAATTGCTATCTGTCTATCTATTCTTTCACCTGAAAATGCGTTGCATAGCGTTGATAGTCGGGCATATATTTGTCCAAAAGTTCTTTTTGTTCATATTGCATAAAGGTCTGTAATCCCTGCTGCAACAGGGCGAAACAGTTTTGCAGGTCCGGCATAATGCTGTTTCGCTGGTTGTGGTTGAGCGAAAATCCCCAACGCAAATATTGACTGTTCTGTTTCAGAAAATCGTCCACATATTTGTTGCCCTTCTCAATATTGCCAATGCGATAATAGTCGCTTCCAAGCATGAATACAATGTTGTCATAGCCGGTTGTTTGCGGCGGGAAGACCTCGAAATGCTTGTCGATAACATCGCAGGCGCGGGTTGTGTCGTTGCTCACTATCAATGCTTCTGTCAGTCGCATAAAGGACATTCTGTGCGAAGTAACCATTCTGCGTACCGTTTCGTCCGAATAAACTTTGGGGCTGGCAACGTTTCCGTATTTGAATTTTGTCATCAGGTTTTCGTAGGTTTTGTCCACATCAACGCTTGTTATTTTGTTTGTAGAATTTATAGGCAGCACCTGATAAGCCATTCCTGTAAGCACAAATTGTCCGTTTCTGTCCAATCCCAGATAATTTTGTCCGCCCACTGTGGTTGCAAAATAAACGGGTCGTTTCCATTTATTTTGGTTAAGA
>JAISWT010000215.1 GCA_031271005.1 Prevotellaceae bacterium
TTAAAACAGTTTGACGAAGGGTCAATTTCTGCCAAAATTTCCAATGCTGCATCATAATCCTGTGCTGCCGATTTTGCTTTTGCCTGTTGCAAAAGTTCTGCACAATGCTGATTTTGATATGCTTTAAATGTTTCAACAGACTTTGTCAAAATTTTGTCGTAACACGAGGAAATTTCTTCGGGAATAGACATCAACAGCCCTAATGCATGCTCGTATTGCTGCATTTTGTTTGCAACATCTGCCTGTTTGATAATATTCTCGCAATTTGCCTCGTAATAAGCAATAATTTTTTGCTTGCCTTCGGCGACAAATTCGGCAAAAACTTTATCAGAAATCGGTATTTGAGAAATTGCGTTAGTAATGGCAATTTCTTTGGTTTTTCCGCTTCCTTTTAAAGATTTAGCAACTGATGAAAATAGCATATTGTTGCTTACCTGCTTGATATACAGCGATAATTCGCATGTTGTTACCGTGATATTTTGCATTCCGCCTTCCACTACATTGGTTTCGTAAATAGCAAATTTCGGATAAATCACGAAAGTTTGATTGTAGCCCGAAGCCGACAGTCCCGCCTTTGTACAAATTTGCGTAACTTTTGATTTCAATTTTGAAAGTTGCGACACGTTCAAACCATCTATATTATCGGGCATAATGACCGATAAAGCAATTTTGCCAACATCATCAACGATTTGAGCAGACATATTTACACAAAACAGAATTGCGATTACAAATGTTGTTAAATTTCCGATTTTCATACATTTACTATTTTATAGTTATGTAAATTGTACTGCCTTTTACATCACGGCCGATAGAAATTCCGAGTTTTTTGAAAAACTTGAACATTTCCAAACCGAACTTGTTGGGATTGTAATTGTTGCCTGTAGATTGGTCTTTAAGCGGGATACGCACATCGTCAAAAATCATTTTCACATCGGTAGTTACTTGAATGTGATAGTTGTTTTTGAAAGCGTTTTCTTCCATCCACATTTCAACGACATCTGACAAAGGAAGTCCATCTTCGCCAACTTCGGACGACATTTTGTACTTCGATTCGGGCGAGAAACTAATGTCAATGATAATGGATTTTCCGTTATTGACAATGTCGGTAAACTTCGCCTGCATCACATTCAAAAAGTCATCAACGCAACTTTCTACCGCTTTGGATGACAGTTTGTTAAAATCGTCTGTATAGAAACGACCGCTTTCGCCGACTTTGTTTGACAATGAATTTCCCGTAGAACATTCATAAGCAGTCAAAATCAGTTTCACGGAATTGCCAGACTGACCTCTTTCGGCAATCACTTCGGCTTGCACATACACATCAGCCCCCGACATTTCAACTATTTGCGTTTTAATGTCAGTTTGATTGTCGGAAGTGAAAATGTTGTTGTCTTTTGCCGCTTTGAGTTTTGCCACAAAATCAACCGTTGTGAAACCGCGACTGTCGAAACCTTCCTTGATTTTGGCAATGGCAATACGTTTGTTCTCGTCCTGTTCGAGAATGGTACGCAAATCCTCTCCCTCTTTGGTGTAGGGAATGACCATAATTTTAGGTTGTACCGTAACAACCTGCCCTCCGCTGTCTATTGCTTTGTTTTGTGCAAAAACGGCAGTTGTAAAAAGCGATATAATCGCTAAAAGAAATACTTTTATTCTATTCATTTTTAGATGTTTTTTAAATTAATACCCAAATTTTCTAACCACGCCGAATGTTTCCAAATCGTTACGCAAAGCCGACAAATTTACTTTTACATCAACGGCAATCTGCTTTTGTCCGCCTTTAATTTTAGTGGCTTTGCCCATAGGAATTGAAGACATTACAAAAGTTTTGTGCCGTCTGCCGTCATAAAATTTATCAAAATAATCTTTGTGCTTTGATTTTTCTTCGCTTTCGTTACTGCCAACCATTGGTATTTTTTGTTTTGATTGAGGTAAACCTCTGAAAAACAGAACATCAAAAACTTTTTGCTCTGCATTGATTATTGCCTTTTCCTTGTCATTACCCACGCCCACAGAACGAACTGTAAGCGTCTGTTCATCGCCCGACAGATAATTTACTTCGGCAGAAGGATAAATGGTACGACAGGAATTTGCCAACATCAAAACAGAAACTCCGACTACGAATAATCTTACTAATTGTTTCATAATGAGTTATTTTTTAGATTTAACTGATACTTGCAAATTGGCTTTTTCAGCAAATTTTGTTTGAATTTCTTTATCTCCACTTTTTATAGTACAAGTACAAAACTCTCCTTCCCGTGAAATCACCTTCAATGTGCCAATTTCTTTTTCCCTTTTCATTTTTTTCCCCTGAACTTCAAGTACGGTTACTTCTGAAACGGTTAGAATATCATCTTTTTGGAACACCCCTGCAACTAAAACTTCTTTGTTTTGCACATCAGCAACAGGAGCAGAATATGCAAAATTCTCTTCAACAAATTTATCAATTTCTTCTTCTATCTTATCTCTTGTAGCTTTAATTGTTACGGCTTTTATAATTTCACCTGTTTCAACTTTGATAATTTTGAGAATTGCCGTAACTTTTTCTTTCGTTTTTGTCGGAACAGAAAAATAAAGAAGATTTACACTGCCGGAAGTGGAAGGTGTGATATCCACATTCCCGCCGATAA
Source organism: Prevotellaceae bacterium (assembly GCA_031271005.1). Classification (GTDB taxonomy): domain Bacteria; phylum Bacteroidota; class Bacteroidia; order Bacteroidales; family Paludibacteraceae; genus WRGS01. Next base: position 2,631 of record JAISWT010000215.1, read on the forward strand.
GGTAATCAGCCCCAAGATTTTTCCCTTGTTGCACCAAGTCGCTTTCGCTATCCATAAAATCTTCCGATTTTTGTCGTTCTTTTTCTTGTTTTAATTCAGACATTTGACCTCTGTCCAAAACGATAAAACGACCCGTTTTTACAAATGATTTTTCTACTTCATCTTGTATAAACTGAACTGTTGAATTTTTTGTTGTTTCCCTGCCATAGCCGTAATACGAGACTTGACCATTTACAGTTCCGTTAAACGGAATGATACCAATTTTCGCTTTCAATTCATCAGCAGTTTTTGCTTCTTGGGCAAACGAAGTTAAAGCAACTCCGCAAATTACGCCTACTAATAGACCTTTCTTGAAAAAATTTACTTTTATCATTTTATAAAAAGTATTATGCCTCGAACCCACAAAAGGCGTTCATATTATTTTATTGTTTAAATCGTTGAGGGTTACACGACTTTGTCTTGTTTCATTTTTTTACATAAAAATAGCGTGGAAAACCTGTCTGACTATCAGGTTACCACGCCTACAACTCCGGCAGGTTGTTCCACGCCGTATTACAACGGCGTTTCGCTGACCTATTCTTGAGTTGTTGCCCCTAAAAAGAGGACTTGTGGTAAATGATAGTCAAGAATAACGAGCAAATCGCTATTTTTACCTTAAATATATGTTTGTGTGCTATTTAGCACGATTTTTTAATTTTTTATGTCATTGATAAAAATTATGTTTATAATTTTTGATTAAATACTAATCAAATAACGCTCGATACAAATCTGCTGCAAAAATACAAAAAAAAACGATATACAAACATAAAAATCAAAAAATATTTATCAACAAAAAGGTGTAACTTATTAGTTTACACCTTTTTATCTATTTTTGATTACTGCTTATTTTGGGGCGTTACTTCACTTCCTCAAAATCCACGTCGGTTACTTCATCGCTTCCTCCTGTGGCGCCTGCGTTGCCGTTTGTGGAATTGGCATTACCCTGTTCCGGTTGCTGTCCTTGCTGTTGTGCTCCGGCTTTGTACATTTCTTCGGAGGCCGCTTGGAAGACGGTGTTCAACTCCTGCGTAGCAGCATCAATAGCAGGGATGTCCTGTGCCTTGTGTGCTTCTTTCAGTTTGTTGAGCGCGGATTCGATGGGTGCTTTTTTGTCGGCGGGCAGTTTGTCGCCAAATTCTTTCAGGTTCTTTTCCGTTTGGAAGATCAGGCTGTCGGCGT
>JAISWT010000232.1 GCA_031271005.1 Prevotellaceae bacterium
GGACTTCTAAAAATTAGATTATTTTAGGCGGGCAAGTTTTCAAAAGCGCAGTTTACTAATGTAAATGAGCATTTTGAAAATGAAGCCCAACGACAAATAAGCAATTTTTAGGAGTTCCCTTAAGATAATGCACAAGCCATTGCTATGCTGTTAAATTTCGACTCGGCGCTGTCGCCGCGCGAGGTAAGCACCACGGGCTTGCTTGTACCTGTAAGGCAACCTGCCATTTGAGCATCTGCAAACGAAATCAGCGTTTTGTAGAACACATTAGCGCTCTCAAAATTCGGAAAAACAAGCCCGTCAGCATCGCCCAACACAGGAGTATCAACTTTTTTGATACTGCCTCGCGCCTTATCCAACGCCAGCAGTATGTCAAGCGGTCCATCAAGAACAATGTCGCCAAAGTCTCCCGCACGATGCATTTTCATAATGTCAAGATAATCCTGCATATATGCAATTTTAGGGTTCGCCTTTTCCGTTGCATGTATCATTGCGATTTTAGGACGCGCAACTCCAAATTTACGCGCCGTTTCGGTAACATAATTGATAATGGCGCAACGCTGTTCGAGCGTAGGAGACGGAATGACCGCAGCATCGGCAAAAAACAGCAGTTTGTGATATTTAGGAATCTCAAAGACCGAACAGAACGACATAATGTTTCCTTCGGGCAATATGCCTTTTTCTCTGTCCAGTACCGCACGCAAAAGGACATCCGTGTTTACCAGTCCCTTCATCAGCACATCTGCATCGCCATTGCGCACCAGCGCCACCGCCGCCTCGGTTGCCTGCTGTACGTCAGGCACATTGACAACGTGAACTCTTTTGGTAAATTGCAGTCCCATTTGCGCCGAAACAGGAACTTGCTTTACATCGCCAAACAGGAACACTTCTGCAAAGCCACTTTCCACCGCTTGCAGCGCCGCCTCTACAGAATGTTCGTCTGCCGCATTTGCCACAGCAATGCGTTTGATATGATTGTTCTCTTTTAAATGCGCCTTCAAATGCGCAAAAGATGTGATTTGTTCCATAAGTATTTGATATAAAGGTAATTTATAAGTTTTATTTTGTCAAATGTACATCCATTTGCGGGAATGGAAACGACAGTCCGTTTTTGGGGAATGTTTTGTAAATTTGCTCCGTGAAGTCGGCTTGCGAAGATAAAATATCCTGTATTTTTGCCCAATAGTATGCAGTAATATCTACCGAATTTGCTGCAAGCGCCGACACCACAACCTTCGGTTCGGGGTCTTTGAGCACACGCGGGTCGGCGTTGAACATCGCGAGCAATATCTCGCGTGCCTTTTCCACATCGTCGCCATACGAAATGCCTGTTACAAGCGCTACGCGCCGCTTCCCTTCGCGCGAAAAATTGGTGATAGCGCCGTTGGACAGTGCACCATTGGGTAAAAAAATCGACTTGTTATCAGCAGTATGAATTTGCGTGGTGAAAATCATAATTTTGTCAACCGTGCCTTCGCGACCTGATGAGTCAACTATGTAATCGCCCACCTTGAAAGGTTTAAGTACCATAATCACAACGCCGCCGGCAAAGTTCTGCAAAGTCCCCGAAAGCGCCATGCCGATAGCCAGCGAAGCAGCGCCCAACACTGCGATAATAGAAGTCATTTGTACTCCCACAGTAGTCAGAACGATGATTACTACCAGAATTTTAAGCACAATATTTACTATCGACAGCACAAAAGAGCGCAAAGTAGGCTCAAGTTTGCGTGCCTCCATCAGCTTTTTCAAAGACTTGGTAAGTTTGCCCGCAAGCCAAAAGCCAACTAACAGTATCAGAATGGCTATTAACAACTGCAATCCATACTTAATTGCATAAGTTACAAGCGTTTGAAGTATGCCTTCAAATCTGTTAAATTCAAGAGTTTCCATTTTGTTTTTTTTTAATCCAAATAAGACTTTAATTAATTGAGAATTGAGAATTGAGAATTGAGAATTGAGAATTACATTCAATTACGAATTACGAATTACGAACTGAAATTTAATTAAAAATGAAAAATCAATTAAATTATTCATTATTCATTAATTAACTGCTAATTACTAATTACTAACTGCTAACTGCTAACTGCTAATTGCTAATTGCCGCAAAAGTAGTGTTTTTTTCTGCTTTTTACAAATAATTTAGAGAAGGAACGAAATCTTTTTTTGAAAAAATAAAATAATACACTAATTTTGCAACCTTCTTTTTTCGGTAAAAAAGATTGTCTAATGTTTTGAGTTTGAATGTTTTGTATTTAAAGGATGTATGAACGGCAAAAGAATAATAGCAATTGACGTTGGCAGTTCGCGTATAACGCTGATGGCTGCGGAGGTAACTTCGGCAGCCCAAGTTCGTGTTTTTGCGGCAGAAGAGAATCGCAAAAGTGGCATTTCGCGCAGTGGAATCATTGAGCAGGTGTCGGGCGTGGCGTTCCAAATCAGCGAATTGAGCAAGAAACTGCGCAATTCGTTGCACCTTGAAGCAGACATTTACAGCATCTACATAAGCGTCAATGCCAAAACGATGAAAAGCATCAGCCACACAATAACACGCACCTTCAGACGCTATACCGAAGTCAAATTTGAACTGCTGGAGGAAATGGAAATGGAATGTCGCACGCTTTTTGAAGAAGATGATGTGGAGGTCTACGAAATCATACCTTCTGACTATCGGATAGACAACAAGCGCAACAATGACCCGGTCGGACAAAAATGTTACAGCCTGCAAGCCACTTACAATGTGATTATTGGGAACAAAAAAATTATTGAAAATATAAACCGCTGCTTTGACCGTACGGGCATCATAAGGCAGGAATATGTTCCGCTCTCAATGGAAGCGCTTGCCAATGCAGTGCTCACTCAGGAAGAATGCGAAGATGGAGTTGCACTGCTCAACTTTGGCGCAACCACAACTACATTAGCGCTTTATGTGAATGGCATGCTCGAAAATCTCATGGTTGTACCACGCGGCGGCTACCACATTACAAAAGATATTCAAGAGTTGGGTATCAGCGAACGCGATGCCGAAAAACTCAAACGTCTCAAAGGGGTAGCAATGGAAAAGATGGTTGAAAAGGCAGAAAAAATCATCGTTGCGCCTGCGCACCCCGACAATGACGATGTGAAAATTGCAACCCCGTTTTTGGCGCATATTATTGAGGCGCAATTGGACGAAACTTTGCTGCCCATTTTTGGAGAACTGGAAAAAAACAAGAGCAAAATAGGTGCAGGGATAGTGCTTGCCGGCGGCGGCTCAAATCTGAACGGCATTTTGGAATTTATACAGCAGCGTACAGATATGATTACGCGATTTGGAGACCACTTTGACAAACTGACCGAAGACACGCACGAAGCATTTGCAGACCCCGTTTATGCACAACTAATTGGAACTTGCCTGTTAATTGACAATTATCTGCACGAAAACCCCGATAAAATTGACCCCGCAGAAGAGAAAAAACCAAAAATAGGATTGAGAAAAAAATTGGCACAAAAATTTATGATTTTTTTTGATGATAAAAATGATATGTAAGAACATAGAGCATAGAACATAGAGCATAGAGCATAGAACATAGAACATAGAACATAGAGTAAAGACAAAGTATGGGCAACAGATAGACTAAATTGAGAATTGAGAATTGAGAATTAAATTAAGAAATTAAATCCAATTACGAATTACGATTTGCTAATTGCTAATTGCTAATTGTTTAAAGTTTCTAACAATGCCTAACTACATTTAATTGAGAATTGAGAATTAAATTAAGAAATGACAATCAAAATAGCCTCTAACAAATAAACAGATGAAAGAAACAGACGAAATAAAATTATCTCCGCTCCCAACAACAGTTATGAGCGCTTCTCCTTCAATAATTAAGGTGATAGGTGTGGGCGGCGGCGGCGGGAATGCCGTAAATCACATGTATCGTCAAGGGATAACGGATGTTACCTTTGTGGTATGCAACACTGACAATCAGGATCTTAGGAAATCTCCCGTGCCATACAAAATCCAGTTGGGCGCTCAAACCACCGAAGGTTTGGGCACCGGCGCATTCCCCGAATTAGGGCGTCAGGCAGCCGAAGAGTCAATTGAGGCGATAAAAAAGATGCTCAGCGACAAGACAAAAATGGTGTTTATAACCGCCGGAATGGGCGGCGGCACAGGTACAGGCGCATCGCCGGTGATTGCCAAAGCAGCCAAAGAAATGGGGATTTTGACGGTTGCTATTGTTACCGTTCCGTTCCTCTTTGAAGGAACGCCAAAAATACGCACCGCATTGGAAGGAGTATGTGCGCTCAACGAGCATGTAGACGCAATTTTAGTTATAAACAACGAAAAACTGCGCGAACTGTATCCCGACCTCACCTTTGCCAGAGCATTCAGATATGCTGATGACGTGCTCGCAAATGCAGCCAAATCAATCGCCGAAATTATTACAATCACAGGATATATAACGCTCGATTTTGCTGATGTGAAAAGAATTTTGCAAAACGGACAGGTAGCCGTTATGAATACAGGTATTGCCGAAGGAGACAACAGAATTACAAATGCAATAAGAAACGCTCTGAAATCGCCACTGCTCGACAATGATATTAGCAGCGCAAAGAAGATTTTGCTGAACTTCTACTGTGCCGAAACGGAAGAAGACCAAATAAGCATGGAAGAGATTGAACAAATAAACGACTTTATGAAGCAGATGAGCGAAAATATTGACGTTATTTGGGGAATAACATTTGATAATTCGCTCGGTAAATCCGTCAAAGTTACGCTCATAGCCACAGGTTTTGACATTAGCGCAATACCCGGAATGAAAGACCTGATACCTGTGCAGGCAGCAAGGCAGGAAGATGTGCCGACAGCGCCCACAGAAGCAGCACAACAAGCGCCACAAGTGGATAATAAGAAAACCGATATAGACAAGGCTATGGAAGGATTGTATGGCAAAAAAGGAAAGCACGAAAAACCCACTCACCCCGAACCGCCCGAAATTCCTGTTATTTCCTTGGAAGATATGGACGATGAAACCAAATATATTCCGGCGTGGCAACGAAGACAATCAAACTCCGATTCTGCAAAAAACAATAAAAATTAACTTCTGTTTGCACTATTTTCCCGATTTTCGCCGGTTACAGTTTTTACACAACATTTGACAGTTTGCTTCGTCGGTTTTTCCGCCTGCGTGCCAAGGCGTTATGTGGTCGGCTTCCATTTCCGAAAGTTCAA
>JAISWT010000233.1 GCA_031271005.1 Prevotellaceae bacterium
ATATATTTTTTCGTTCAATCATAATATATTCTATTTTTTAGTTTGCAGACCAAAGGCGAAAATAGAGAAGATGACAAAGTACGTAAAAAATCATAGCACCTCAAAAAAAGAATTAACCCAGTTTTCAGTAGGGGCGCACCTATGTGTGCGCCCTGTTGAAACCGTGTGCGCCCCGAATGTGTGTGCGTCCTTTGTGGTTAAATATTTTTACCACAAAGTTCACAAAATTTACAAAGCGGGAGAAAAAATGAAGAATTTAATATCAAGACCGCCAAATTCAATATTAAATATGGCGAATTTAATATCAAATGTGGCGAATTCAATATCAGGATTGGCAAATTCAATATTAAATGACGTGCATTAATATTAAATTTAAAGCGTTTCGCTAATTTTTCTTATAAATTATAAATAATTCCTTCATTTCTTCCTTCCTTCATTTCTTCCTTCCTTCATTTCTTCATTTCTTCATTCCTTCATTCCTTCATTCCTTCATTCAACTGTTACGCTGAAACTTGCCGACCAAGTATTATTGCTTTCATCGACAATACTAATGCTGATTGGGATTTGCGTGTTTGTGGGCGTGGAACTTGAAACGGTGAATTTGACAGTATAATAGTAGGCATATCCTTCGTATGTGCCGTTGTTTCCTTGATAATCAGCCCATTTTACGCCATAAGCCGTAATGTCGCCGTAATTAACCTGCGAAGTTGGCGTGAAACCTGAAACATAAGAACTTGTTGTTGAAAATGTTGCTTTAACCGCTTTTGCCATACTTGTACCTGTATTTTTCAAACTCACATTTAAGCGTACACTTTCGCCTTTATTTATGATTCCGTCACTGTTATTATCTGAATAAACATTGAAACTGTTGTAAATTACATTTGCCCCTGTGGCTGAAACAGGCACATCAAAACTGTCGTTAAAACTATTGCCGTTCCCGTCTGTAATGCTCAAACTGATTGGAATTTTTGTGTTGGCAGGCGTTGAATTTGAAACGCTAAATTGAATTACATAATAACTTTCATATTGATACCATTTTACAGACCCTGCCGCAATATCACCGTAATTGATTGCTGTTGTAGGCGTTAAATTTGAAATATATTGACTGGTTGTAGAAAAATTAACTTTGACACTTTCTGCTGTGCTTGTACCGTTGTTTTTTATACAAATATTAAGTTTGATTGTTTCTCCCTTATTGATAATGCCGTCATCGTTGTTGTCAGAATAAACATTGTAACTGTCAAACTTCAACGCAACGCCATCTTTCATATTAGCATTGTTTTTTTCGTCCAACGGATTGTCGCGTTTGAGATTAAGAAACTCAACATCGTCGCAGCCCGCGAAAAGCAAACTGCAAAGCATTACATAAACTATATTTTTGAGCGTATTCATATTCTTAAAAATTTATAGTGTAAGACAATCCTGTTGCGTTTAAGTCGGGTTGGTAGAACGCGCCCAAATGCGATTTCTTGTATGCTTTCGCCGTTTTGGCATTTTTTGCGCCTCTACTCCATACCCAAATAATATCCGAAATCCAAACAATACCGCCCGCAATCATACAACCGTAAAATGCCTGATTGGAATAATTTGCCGCTTTATAATGTTTGTCCATGGCGGTTTGTTCGGTAGCGGCGTGATATTTTTTGTATTCGCTGTTTGAGTAAAATTTTAATCCAATGCCGCCGCCAATCAATGCGTAAGTCCATAATGCCACGCCAACGCCGTTACGCTTGCCGTAAGTAACTTTGTGGTCGCCCAGTCCGGGAACGAGTAAGGATAGCCACGCATTTGACGGTCCGCCGGAACCGCTCATTTTTACAAGTTTGTTGTTGTCAAATGCCTGTCCGTTGATAGTGGTTTTATTCATATCAAAAGTGTATTTGCCGTAAGGCGCATTGCTGCTCAATTTTGAATTGATTGCGGAACGGTAAATGTTGAAATCTTTGTTGTCCGAAGAAATGCCGTCTGGGTTTTTCTTGGCGGTTATTACAGCGTGGTTGTAATCAATCGTGTAAGTAAATTCCGCTTTTGCCAACACTGTGTAGTTGTTCCAAAATACCTGTTTGAGTTTCAGGTTTTTGCTGATTTTATCCAAAACGGCGTTCAGGTTTTTATTTTGAACAGAAGTTGTGAAATTGGAAGTTGAAACGCCGAAAGTATCTACTTCGCAAATAATGCTGACGGTTGTTCGCGGCAAAGTTTCGCCTTTGGCAAGCAGCGCTTTTTGCAGTTCGGTTTCAATGTAACTGTCTTTTGCTTCGTAATCGCCTGTTTCAAGCGTTTTGTAATCGTATTGCTTGTAAATTCTTTCGCTTAAAAACACCTGAAAATTGGCAATTTCTTTGATTTTTCTGTTGATATAATCCGTTTGTTTGTTTGGCTTAACCGTCAAAGCGTTGGCGTATTTTGCTTTTGCTTTGTCGTATTGGTGGGCTTTGAACAGATTTTCGGCTTCCGCGCACAGAATATTTATGTCTAATTCGGCAAGTTTGTCGGAATACATATCTCGGTTTTCAGGTTTAACCGCTAATGCTTCGTTGTAAAACTGCTGTGCCGTGGCGTATTGCTTTTGATAATATGCCGATTCGGCTTGCTGAATGGCATTTTGATATTTTTCTTCACGCTCTGCCGCTTCACGGGCAAGGCGTTCCGCTTCGGCTTTTCGTTCTTCAATCTGTTTGTAGTTGTAAATAAAGAAGTTGTAACGAATATCTGCGCCTTCTTGATTTCGCTTTTTCACCAGTTTTTTGAAATTTACTTCGTACAAACTGTTGCGAAACACGCTTTCCAATCCGCGCTCTATGGCATCGGTCGGATAAATGCGTTTGTATCCGTTGCTTGTGAGTTCGGATTTCAGGCGGTCGAGTTGCTCATCGTTGGCAATGGTGTAGGCAATGGCGTTATCATAAGTCGGATACAAATAAAAGTAAAACCAACCCTTTGCCAAGTCGTTGTACGAATTTTTGTCGAAAGCCCAAGTAACCTGCTTGTAATCAACGGCGACTTTGTCATCGTACTCGTCAGTTTCCTTGATATTGGTGGAGTGCAGTTTCCAGCCTTTGTTTGTCAAAAACCTGTCCACATACTCCAAGTCCTTGCTTTGCAACAGTTGCATCAGGTCGTTTAGGTTGAGTTGCGCTTTTTTGATACGCGCCTGCTCTTTGAGTTCGTTTTCTTTTTGCTCGCGCTCGTAGCGTTGTTGGCGTTTTTGCTGCTCGGCTTGCTGTTTTATGCTTTGCCCGTTGGCACAAATAGACAACACTAATAAACTGAAAATTACTGATATTTTAATAATCGCCTTCATATCCTTCTATTTCACCTAATTCATTTGTAATCACACTTTGCAAATTATCCTTATTGAAACTAATGAATAGGATTGCACCCTTTTCTGCACCACCTACAATAAAACTCAATCCATTGTCTTGATATGCAGTGTATAGCGTTATATTATCGTTAATGACTTTTGATTCCATTTTTACATTATAGCGTTTTTCTATTTCTGCTTTCAATGCAGCCGCAACCGCACTACCTTTACCGTATGCCTCGCCCGATAAATCAAATTCATACTCAATAGTTGAGAATTTTTCCGAGAAATTATACTGCTTTGTACTACCTGTTTCGTATCTGTAACCGGAATATTCATTGTCAGCGCTTACATTTTCGTAAATGGCATTGACAAAATGAAACTGTGTTTCTGTAACATAAATTTCATTTGTAATTTCTTGGTTGTCGTTAGTATATGCGATATATTTATCGTGTGCATTTACATTGCCGTACAAGGGATTATCAATAATATTTTGCAAAGTTGATTCTGCCGTAAAACCGTCAAAGGTATTATCGCCGCCCGCTTTTTCAAAAAACTTGTTGATAAAAGCAGAGGCATCGTAATAATCGCTGTGCACATAAGAAGTTGTTTCAAAAATATACTTTATTGCATCAAATTGCGGATTAACAATATATTTGCCTTTTTTGTCGATAATTCCCCATTTATCAGCATTTTCCACCAATGCAATATTGCCGAAAAATGCAGAAGCGTTGTCAAATTGCGGATTGATTTCGATTTTGCCCTGCTTGTTGATATAGCCGTAGCGCTCGCCCTGTTCAATTACAGCCAAGCCGCTTTGAAAAACATCAGCATTATCGAACTGCGGATTGATTTCAATTTTGCCGCTTTCGGTTATGTAGCCGTATTCTTTGCCCGACTTCACAACCGCCATTCCCTCGCTGAAATTCCCTGCGTGGTCGAATTGCGGATTGATTGCGTAGCTGCCTTTGGAGTCAATGTAGCCGTATTGTTTGCCGTTGTGGAATACGGCTTTGCCATTTTTAAAATCGCGCACTTCGTCAAACTGCGGATTGATTACGATTTTTCCTGTTTTGTCGATAAAACCGCATTTATTGTTTTGCTCTATTGCTGCCAAACCTTCGGAAAATGAGTTTGCGGACTCAAATTGCGGATTGATAACCGTTTTGCCTGATTTATCCACAAAGCCATATTTGCCGTCTGCTGTAACAATCATAGCCAATCCTTCGGAAAACGAAACGGCATATTTTGCCTGTTTCAGCGAGAACTTTGTTTCACCCGACTTGTCGATACAGACAGGGTAACTGCCGTCCGACACCACAAAAGCAAGTCCTTCCGCGAAGTGCGTACCGCTTTTGAATTTAGCGGGAATAGCATATTTGCCGTCCTCTTTAATGTAACCTGTTTTTCCGTCAGAAGAAACGACTCTTGCCAAGCCGTCTCGGAAAAATCCGGCATCTTGAAACTGCGGGTTGATTACATACTCGCCTTTTTTGTTAATGTAACCCCACTTGTCGCCCGATTCCACAGGAATTAACTTCAAATCTGCCTGATTTGAGTTGGAACATGCTACGCAAAAACAAAACAACCCTGCGATAAGCGCTTTTAATACTGATTGAGTTTTAATTTTCATATCTATATATTTTTTAAGTTATATATTCAATTCCTCTGTTTTTTTACCTTTGAAAATTTTTTACCTTAAATATATGTCTGTGTGCTATTTAGCGCTGTTTTTTTAATTTTCTTTATGTCATTGATAAAAAATTATATTTACAATTAGCGGCGTAAAATTACAAATTTTTCTACAATTAATTTAAAAAAAAGTTTTATTTTCCCAATTTTTTTTACTTTGATTAAACACTGATAAGATATTTTAAGAATGTGTCAGGCGCACTTTCCAATCAAAAAAAACAAAAATCGCAGCAAAACAAACATTTGCTGCGATTCTCATAATTTTTAATTGAAATTTCCAAATCTTTACTTGTGGAAAATTTGGAGATATTGGGGAAAATGGGAATTTTACCAATCAATTTTATTTAATCTTTCATTTAGTAATTTAATTTTTTTGATTATTTCATTGAAAGATAGTGTTTTGCCATAAATCATTGTTCGCATTTTGTTGTAATCGTCTTCCCATTTGACAATTACGCTGTCGGGCGGTACAATTTTGAGCGTTGCGGGTGCAAGTGTATCATAATCAAAATCTTTCATTGCAATAAACATACGGCGGTGCTTTGCGATTGAC
>JAISWT010000020.1 GCA_031271005.1 Prevotellaceae bacterium
TTTTCGCCCAATGATAACTTACGATGTTGTTACGGGCGAGCCGCAGGTACAAATTGCCTACCAAACGCCTTACGAAAAGGAAGTTACGCTGCGCAGTTTGCTCGAATTTTTGGAAAATCAGGGTAAGCCTGCAATTCTTGCGATAGACGAATTTCAGCAAATTATGGAATTTCCCGAAAAGAATATTGAAGCATTATTACGCACTTATATTCAGCCACTTAACAATATAAATTTCATTTTTTGCGGCAGTAAAAAAACGATGATGCTTGATATTTTTTCCAACTCAAAACGCCCATTTTTCGGAATGACGCAATATTTGAACCTCGAAAAAATTGACAGAGAAAAATATGCCGAATTTATCAAAAATAAATTTGAAGAAAATAAAAAACGAATTGATAATGAGGCGATTAACTTTATTTTAAATTGGACGGAAACTTACACCTATTACACGCAGATGGTTTGCAATACGGTTTTTACGCTTTCCGACAAAAAAATTAATCTGCAAACGGCGAAAAATGCTTGCGCCTATATTTTGCAGCATAATGAGCATATCTTTTTGCAATACAGGCAGTTACTTACTTCGGCACAATGGAATTTTTTGATTGCTGTTGCCAAAGAAAACACAGTTACGCAAATTACTGCGGCAAATTTTGTACAAAAATATCAAATCGGTTCGGCTGCAAATGCCAAACGACTCACAAAAGCATTGATAGACAAGGATTTATTGCTTGCAGAAGCCAATTTTAACAATATCACATATCAGGTTTATGATTTATTTTTAAAACGCTGGTTACAATCAAAATATTAAAAAAAGCACGAACAATAACAAAATAACCGTTTCCGTTTGTATGATTATCGGGAACTCCTAAAAATTGCTTATTTGTAGTTGGCTTCATTTTCAAAATGCTCATTTACATTAGTAAACTGCGCTTTTGAAAACTTGCCCGCATAACCAAAAAAAACGAGGCAGCCTCGTTTTTTGGGACAGCCTCGTTTTTGTGCAAAAAATTAAGTTATTAATCGAACTATTGATTTAACTCTGCAAGCCGACTGATATATTTGCCGATAATATCAAATTCAATATTAACACAAACGCCTCTTTTCACCTGACAAAAATTTGTGTGCTCAAAAGTATATGGAATAATTGCAACTTGAAATGTGTTTTCCGTTGGATTACACACTGTCAGGCTGATGCCATCTACCGTAACCGAGCCTTTTTCAACTGTAAAATAGCCGCGTTTAGCCATCGTTTTGTCAAAATCGTATTCAAAAGTAAATCGCCAACTGCCGTCTTCCTCTGCCACATTGATGCAAACGGCAGTACAATCAACATGCCCCTGCACAATGTGCCCGTCAAGACGCCCGTTGAGCAGCATGCTGCGTTCCAAATTGACCAAACTGCCCACTTGTAAATCGCCCAGATTGCTTCGCTCAAGCGTCTCGTCAATCGCAGTAACAACGTAACTGTCGGCAGTTTTTGACACCACAGTGAGGCAAACTCCGTTGTGCGCAATACTTTGGTCTATTTTCAACTCATCTGCAAAAGAGCATTGCACTGTAAGGTGCAAATTGCCTTTTTCTCTGCGAATGTCAATAACTTTGCCCGCTTCCTCTACTATTCCTGAAAACATAAATTTATATCCTAATATTTTTTTTATACAAAATTAAATGAAAAATTTGGGATTCCCAAGCGCGTGAAGTAAAAATCGAAATGTGAGTTTGTCATTTCACATTTTGAGGCATCATCAATTTTGCAGCAATTGCACTTACCCAACTCCTTGGTAGAAAGCGTACAAGTCCGACTAATGTCTTGTTCCACCGGCAGGGGATAACTGTTTTTTGTCCTTTGAGCATTGCTTTGTATGCTGTTTTGGCGACAAAGTGAGCCGATGGTAACTTAATCATTTTCAGATACTTGGAATTATCCATTCCTGCAACTTCCCAAAACTGACTGTCTGTTGGTCCCGGGCAAAGTGTAGTTACCGAAACTCCCGATTTGTTAACTTCCCGCGCAATTGCGGCGCTTAAACTCAAAACGTAACTTTTTGTCGCAAAATAAGTTGCCATGTATGGACCCGGCATATAAGCAGCAACGGAAGCAGTGTTGAGGATTTTTCCGCTTCGGCGTTGAAGCATGTCGGGCAAAAACAGGCGGATAAATTCGCTTAATGCTCTGATATTCAAATCAATCATTCCGTAGAGTTTAGTCCTGTCGGCTGTGGCAAAAGCGTGATTATCAGCAAATCCTGCGTTATTAATCAAAAAATCTACCCGAATATTTTTGCTAATAACTTCATCATAAACCTCTTGCGGCGCATCGGGCAGTGTCAGGTCTTTGGCAATAACCGTAACATTTATTCCGAATTGTGTTTCAAGTTGGCTTTTTAACTCGTTTAAATTCGCGATGTTACGTGCTACAAGTACCAAATTTCCGCCTTTTTCTGCGTGAATTTTTGCCAGTTCACGCCCTATTCCACTCGAAGCGCCTGTAATAAGCGCCGTAAAAGCGCTATTTTTATTTTTCATTTAAATTTTATTTTATAATAATTCCACGCTTCGTTTCACAAATTTTGCCAGCGCTTCGCCTTTGAGCATATTGTTGGCGAGCAGCGCCAAGTCAACGAGTTGCCCAACGCGCTGATTGCCGGCAGTATACAGGGAATAAATCTCACGCTTTTCGCCTCTGAGGTCTTCTATTTTTTTACGTAAATCTTCTTTTTCGGTTTTGTCCTGCTGCGAAATTTCGTCATATTTTTTATCCTCATTTCGCTTGTCAATTTCGTTAATTTTTTCCTGATTTTCGGCAATTTGTGTAATGATAGGTAACACTTTTTCGGCGCATTTTTCGTCTTCATCTTTCATCAAACTGTCCACTAATGGGTGCGCGGTATTGACCACCAGATTGAAACTGTCGGGCATTTCGCCATAGAAACCGTACATCGCGTCCGCTCCCATTGCCGACATATCTTTCATTCGGCGCATAAACTCGTTTTGGGTGATGAACACGGGGTTTGAAGTGGCATCCATATTTTCGAATGTTACGATGAAATTCTGTTTTTCGGTTTTCGGCAAGGCGGCATTAAAAATTTCAATCAGTGCATCGCGCTGTGTATCAGTGAGATTGACTGTTTCCGCATCGCTTTTGCGAATAAGTTTTTCCACCACGTCGCTATCTACGCGCACAAAGCGCGATTTCTCAAACTTCTGTTCCATCTGGCTAACAGCGTGGACATCAAGTTGTCCGTTCATCAACAAAACATCGTAACCTTTTTCTTTTGCTGTGCCAATATAAGTGTATTGCTCATCGGTGTTTGTGGCGTAAAGATAAATCAGATTGCCGTCTTTATCTTTCTGATTTTCACTTATTAACGATTTGTATTCTTCAAAAGTGAAGTATTTGCCGTCTGTGTTTTTCAGCAGGGCAAATTTTTCGGCTCGCTCATAAAATTTTTCGTCGCTAAGCATTCCGTACTGAATGAACACTTTCAAATCGTCCCATTTCTGTTCAAACTGAGGGCGGTCGTTCCGGAAAATTTCTGCCAGCCGGTCAGCCACTTTTTTTGTAATATGGCTTGATATTTTCTTCACATTTTGGTCGCTTTGCAAATAACTCCGCGAAACATTTAGCGGTATGTCCGGTGAGTCTATCACTCCATTTAACAGTGTAAGATATTCAGGTACAATGCCTTCCACCGAGTCGGTAACAAACACCTGATTGCAGTAGAGTTGAATTTTGTTCCTCTGGATTTCAAAATTATTTTTAATTTTAGGAAAATAGAGTACCCCGGTCAGATTAAACGGGAAGTCCACATTCAGATGGATATGGAAGAGCGGCGCTTCGCTCATCGGATAGAGGTCGCGGTAGAAATTGAGGTAGTCATCTTCTGTCAAATTGGCAGGTTTTTTTGTCCATAGAGGGTGCGTTTCGTTGATGATGTTGTCCTCTGCGGTTTCAACTTCCTTGCCGTCTTTCCACTCCTTTTTCTTTCCAAAAGCGATTTCTACGGGCAGGTAGCGGCAATATTTGCGCAAGAGTTCTGCAATTTTATGCTCCTCAAGAAAATCTTCGTTTTCTTTGTCGATGTGCAGTACAATGTCTGTTCCTCTGTCGGCTTTAATTGTTTGTTTGAGTGTAAATTCGGGGTCGCCTTTGCAGACCCAGTGCATTGCAGGCGCGTTCTCCTGATAGGACTGCGTGAAAATTTCTACCTTTTCGGACACCATAAATGCCGAATAGAAGCCCAGCCCGAAGTGCCCGATAATTGCCTGTGTGTCGTTTTTATATTTCTCTACAAACTCTTCTGCCCCCGAAAACGCTATCTGATTGATGTAACGCTCTATTTCTTCGGCGGTCATGCCTACACCTCTGTCGGAAAAAGTAATTGTTTTTTTCTTGCTGTCAACAGATATACGCACAGTAAGGTCGCCAAGGTCGCCCTTAAATTCGCCCACAGACGAAAGCGTTTTGAGTTTTCCAGTGGCATCAATGCCATTGGAAACCAGTTCGCGCAGAAAAATTTCATGGTCGCTGTACAAAAATTTTTTGATTATGGGGAATATATTTGCACTTGTAACCCCTATTGTTCCTTTCGTTGTATCACTCATAATTGGAGCAGTTCCTTTTTTTATTAATTTATTGTTTTAAATGTTACGGATTTTCTGTTCAGGCTGTTTTATTACCAAAAAAAATGCCAACAGTGAAATACTGACATTTTGGCAGGATTATGCTGGTCGTTATGAAGTATAAAGGTAAATTTTAATAACTTTCCGCTTCGAAAAGAATTATCAAATTTTGAAAATATACAAAAACTATCTATTCGGCGCCCATTTACTCGTAACGCATGGTCATTGCAGGCGAAATTTTAGTTACCAAATATGACGGTACAATCATTACAAAGAATGAAGCGACAAGCGTAACAGCATTTAAAAGTATGATAAACAGCACATTAAATCTAATCGGCACAGTAGAAACGTAATACGCTTCGGGGTTGAGCGGTACAATGTGGAAAAAATACTGCAAAGCGCAGATTATTAGCCCTATAATGTTTCCATACAACATTCCTTTTCCTATCAAAAAGAACAAATGATAGAGAAAAATTTTGCGTACCGACCAGTTTGTGCAGCCTAAGGCCTTGAGCAGCCCTATCATTTGCGTGCGCTCCAAAATCAATATCAGCAATCCCGAAATCATACTGAAGCCCGCAACCGCAAACATCAGAAACAGAATCACCCAAACATTCTTGTCGAGGAATGACAACCAACTGAAAATCTGCGGATTAAGTTCTTTTATTGTGCGTGTAAGATAGGTTGCACCGTCTTGGTCGAAACGATTTGAGGTGAGCGCGTAGATTTTGTCCCCAATGAGGTCTATGTTTTCAAAACCGTACAGCAATATTTCCAAGCCGCCAAACTGCGTTGAATGCCAGTTATTAAGGTGTTGAACCTGACGGATGTCGCTAATTATAAATGTTTTATCATAATCTGTAAAATTAGTGGAATAAATTCCGGTAACAGTAAACTTTCGCACACGAATTTCTTCTTCAATAAAATAAGTAAGAAACGAATCGCCGAGTTTGAGATTCAGAAGATTGCACAATGTTTTGGAAATAAGAACATTATTTGTCAAAGAATCCTTGGTGTTAATCAAGTTTCCCTCAATCAGATTATTTTCAAAAAAATCCCAATCAAAATCTTCGCCAACACCTTTTACAATAATTCCCTGCGATTCGGCATCGGTCTTAATAATTCCGGGCTTGGTGGCAAAATGCTGAACATGGCGCACCCCTTCAACCCTCATAACTTGCTGAATTAAAGACAAATCCATTTCTATTGGCTGCATTTGGTAGGTGATGTTGTTGTCAAAATTCGTAATCTGAACGTGCCCGCCAAAGCCGATGGTTTTAGAGCGAATCGCGTCTTTAAAGCCTGTTACAATGCTGATAGACAGTAACATAACTACTAACCCGATGGCAATGCCAATCATAGCGATACGCACAGCAGGACGTGCCACATTTTTTTCGGCATCCTTGCCGAAGTGAATTTTGCTCGCTATATAATATTCAAAATTCATTTTGCAAAAAAGAAGGCAAAAGTAGTTTTTTTTATTAAGAAATACAACAATTTTGGGTTCTTCGGCTAAAATCCTGATTTCTCTGCATCAACCGGTTTGGCACAGGCTTCAAAGTGCAGTGCGCAAATATAAACAGTATATAAGTTTTGTTAAAAAAAAATAATGTTGTAATTTTGCCGCAGATTTTTTCGCAATGGAAACAGTTCATACACTTGCCGACCTTCAAAAGTATGTTTCAAAGATAAAGGCGCAAAATAAGACAATCGGGCTTGTGCCAACGATGGGCGCTTTGCACGCCGGACATTTATCGCTGGTGCAAAGCGCTGTGAATGAGAACGATGTGTGTGTGGTAAGCATTTTTGTAAATCCCACTCAATTTAACAGCCCTGAGGATTTGAAAAAATATCCGCGCACTTTGGAGCGAGACGCCGCACTGCTCGAAAAAGCCGGCTGCCACCTGATATTCAATCCGTTAACAGAAGATGTTTATTCAAAAAAGGATTTGAAAAAGACTTTTGAATTTGATTTTGGCGGGTTGGATACAATGATGGAAGGTGCGTTTCGTCCGGGGCATTTCAATGGCGTTGTGCAAATTGTGAGCAAACTGTTTGCACTCATACAGCCGGACAGGGCATATTTTGGCGAGAAAGATTTTCAGCAACTTGCAATTATTCACCGAATGGTAAAGCTGATGAACTTTGAGGTGCAAATTGTTGATTGTCCGATAGTTCGCGAACCCGGCGGGCTTGCAATGAGCAGTCGCAACGAGCGGCTCTCGCCCGAAGAGAGAAACATTGCTGCTAATATTTTTAATATTTTAAATGAAAATGCTAACTTTGCACCCGGTAAATCGCCTCGTGCGCTTGCTGAATCAATTGCCTGTAAAATCAACAAAGTAAGCGGATTGAGAGTTGAATATGTAGAAATTGTTGAGCAAAAAACCTTGAAAATTGCAGAGAATTGGGAAAATCCCGCTGTCGTTTGCGTGGCAGTGTTTTGTGGAAAAGTGCGATTGATTGACAACCTGAAAATAGATGTTCAGTAAATTTATCGAACGTTTTAAGCAGCAAGAGCAAAGACAAAACGCATATTGAGCGTAAGCGAAAAATATGTTTTGTCTCTGCCGAGTCGCGCAAAACGACTAAATTTATCTAACGAAAAAAAATCTGATGTTTATCTTAAAACATAATATTAAATATTAATTAATTTAACACCGATTGCGTGCTTGCGGTTATTTACTCTCTCTGTAGGGTCGCAATTTTTTCAAGTCAGAAAAAAAATGCTTGTAGAAATTTTAAAATCTAAAATACATCGCGTAACAGTTACCGATGCTAATTTGAACTACATCGGTAGCATCACCATTGACCGCGACCTTATGGATGCGGCAAATATCCTGTCCGGCGAAAAAGTATTCATTGTCAATAATAATAATGGCGAACGTTTTGACACTTACGTTATTGACGGCAAGCGCGGCAGCGGCACAGTGTGCCTCAACGGAGCGGCGGCTCGCAAAGTACAGCAGGGAGACATTATTATCATAATGGCTTATGCCACAATGGATTACAACGAAGCGCTGACATTTAAACCCGCAGTAATTTTCCCCGATACGGCTACTAATAGACTGAAAACAATTAATAATTAATAATTGCTAATTGCTAATTGCTAATTAAAAACAACACAAGTGAATTTTGTTCTTCAACATACAG
The DNA here is from genome assembly GCA_031271005.1 of Prevotellaceae bacterium. Lineage (GTDB taxonomy): Bacteria > Bacteroidota > Bacteroidia > Bacteroidales > Paludibacteraceae > WRGS01. The sequence continues at coordinate 7,777 of JAISWT010000020.1, forward strand.
ATAAGTTCTCCTGCGCTCGCGCGGGTGAGTTTTTTACGGCACACGGCACAGTGCAAACTCCTATTTTTATGCCCGTAGGGACGGCAGGAAGCGTCAAAGGCGTTCACTTTCAGGAACTTAAACAAGACATTAAAGCGCAGATAATTCTCGGAAACACTTATCACCTTTATCTTCGTCCGGGCATTGACATTCTTGAGCAGGCAGGCGGGTTGCACAAGTTCATTGGCTGGGACAAGCCCATTCTGACCGACAGCGGCGGCTTTCAGGTGTTCTCTCTGGCACATAACCGCAAACTCACGGAAGAGGGCGCAATTTTTCACTCGCACATTGACGGCTCGAAGCGCCTTTTCACTCCGGAAAAAGTAGTTGATATTCAGCGCAGTATAGGGGCAGATATTATGATGGCTTTTGATGAATGTCCGTCAGGGACAGCCGACTATCAATATGCCAAGACATCAATGGAACTGACACATCGCTGGCTGGCGCGTTGCATGAAGCATTTTGAGCAAACAGAGCCGCGCTATGGGTATCGGCAGTCCCTTTTCCCTATTGTGCAAGGCTGTGTGTATCCTGAATTGCGGCGCAGGTCGGCTGAATTTGTAGCAGCGCAAAATGCACAGGGAAATGCCATTGGCGGACTCGCAGTAGGCGAACCGACAGAAAAGATGTATGAAATGATAGAAATTGTTAATGAAATTTTGCCACAGGACAAACCGCGTTACCTTATGGGAGTGGGCACGCCGCAAAATATTCTGGAGGCAATAGAGCGCGGAGTGGATATGTTTGATTGCGTAATGCCCACCCGCAATGGACGCAACGGCATGATTTTCACTTCCGAAGGTATTATCAACCTGCGTAATGCAAAATGGAAGAACGATTTCTCGCCCATTGACCCAAATGGCGCTTCGTTTGTCGATACGCAATATTCAAAAGCATTTGTTCGCCATCTTTTTCACTCCAAAGAACTGCTTGCAATGCAAATTGCCTCAATACACAACCTCGCTTTCTACCTGTGGCTCGTAGAACAGGCGCGAGAGCATATCTTGAAAGGCGATTTTTTGACATGGAAAAAAGAAATGCTCAAAAGAACAGGGCAAAGAATATGATTTGCATCGGAAATATTTATTATAAATTCTAATATAAAGTGTTAAAACAGGGAGAGAAACATCGGCAAGTAAATAAAATTTTCTTCAATTAAAAATAAAACAGTAATTTTGCATCGGCAAATTCCGAATAAAGACGAGGATTGAATGCAGGCAAGTTCTTTTAATTTCCTGCTCCATTTCCCAAACTATACAAACATAAATTTGTTATTTTAGATTGTAATTACTATGGTTAAACCTCTTAATTTTATGACCGCTGAGAATGCCGCTTTGTATATCAACAATGGCGACATTGTAGGTTTTAGCGGTTTCACGGCTGCGGGGGCGCCCAAAGAAGTGCCTACAGCATTGGCTCACCGAGCAAAAAGTTTTCACGACAGTGGCAAGCCTTTTAAAATAGGCATGTACACGGGCGCGTCTTCCGGCTTCTCTCTTGACGGAGAAATTGCCGAAGCAGATGCGGTACTGTTTCGCACGCCCTATCAATCGACCACAGATATGCGCGCGGCTATCAACGAAGGGCGTGCGCCTTACTTTGACATGCACCTGTCGCATCTTGCACAGCAAATGAGATACGGCTTCTTGCCGAAACCGAAATTTGCCATCGTTGAAGCCTGTGATGTAACCGAATATGGCGAAATAGTTCCCACAACGGGCGTGGGAATTGCGCCCACAATTTGCCAAATGGCTGATTATATCATTGTGGAATTAAATCGCAATCACCCCACCGAACTGCGCGGATTCCACGATATTTATATTCCTGTAGACCCGCCCGGACGCCGCGACATCCCAATCTATAAAGCCTCAGACCGCTTTGGGTCGCTGTCAATGCAAGTCAATCCGGCAAAAATTCTCGGCGTTGTAGAAACACACAGGCACGACGAGGTGAGCGGGTTCACCCCGCTGGACAAAATAACAGAAAAGATAGGTCAGAATGTTGCCGATTTTCTGGTGCGCGAAATCAAAGCAAAGCGTATTCCCAAGCAGTTCTTGCCGATACAGTCCGGTGTGGGCAACATTGCCAATGCCGTGCTGAGTTCGCTCGGCTCAAACCCCGACATCCCGCCTTTTGATATGTTCACCGAAGTAATTCAAGACGCAGTCATAGGGCTGATGGAAAATGACAAAGTGAGGTTTGCAAGCGGCTGCTCGCTGACCATCACCCCCGAAGAACTGAGCAAAGTGTATGGAAATCTGAACTTCTTCCGCAGCAAAATAGGGCTGCGCTCGCAGGAAATAACAAATAATCCCGAAGTTATCCGCCGACTTGGGCTAATAACCATTAACACTGCGCTCGAAGCCGATATATACGGTAATGTGAACAGTACACACGTTCTCGGCTCCAAAATGATGAACGGCATAGGCGGGAGCGGAGATTTTACACGAAACGCATATCTGTCTATTTTCACTACGCCCTCAACGGCAAAAAACGGCAACATTTGTGCGTTTGTACCGATGGTGTCGCACCACGACCATACAGAGCACGATGTTCATGTGCTGATTACCGAGCATGGAATTGCCGACCTGCGCGGCACATCGCCCATACAGAGAGCGCAAATCATTATTGACAACTGTGTTGACCCATTGTACCGCGAAATGCTGCGCGACTACATTAAATACTGCCCACAAGCACATACCCCACACAACCTTGCCGCCTGCTTTGCAATGCATCGAGAATTTTATACAACAGGCACAATGAAAAACGTCAAATGGGAAAAGTATGTGTGATGTGCTCTCTGTAAAGTTGTAAGTTGTAAGTTTTCAGAATCTTGATTTTGCAGAATTTGCATAATGTTTTACCACATGTCGGCGCGGACTTGCTGTCCGCGCCGCGAGAGAAAAATAAATATTACATAAACGTTAAATATTTTAACTGTTCAGTGAATCGGCAGTAAAACATAAAAATAAATTCTTTAACCTTAAAATATTATTAAAAACAATGGAAAAAGTGTATATCATTGCCGCCAAACGGACGGCGATAGGGAAGTTTTTAGGCGCGATGAGCGGCATTTCGGCAGTGGAAATGGCAAGCGCGGTAATCAAAAACATACTCGCAGAGACAAAAATTGACCCTGCGCTACTTGATGAGGTCATTACAGGCAGCGTTCTTGTGGCAGGTCAGGGGCAAGGCGCCGCGCGACAAGCGGCTATTGCCGGCGGCGTGCCGGTAGAAGTGCCCGCATACGGCGTGCAAATGGTGTGTGGCAGCGGCATGAAAGCCATCATCAACGGGGTCAACAACATTCGCGCCGGTGAAGCGGAACTGATTTTGGCAGGCGGCGCCGAATCAATGTCCCAAGCGGTGTATCTATTACCCGCAGCCGTCCGCAATGGCGTGAAAATGAACGACCTCAAACTGACCGACTATATGGTAAATGACGGACTTACTGACGCTTTCTCTAATCTGCACATGGGAATAACCGCCGAAAATATAGCCGAACGTTACAAAATCACGCGGCAAGAGCAGGACGAATTTGCCTTCAAATCGCAGCAAAAGGCTATTGCAGCAATTGACGGCGGTAAATTCAGAGACGAAATTGTACCTGTTACAATTCAAACAAAAA
>JAISWT010000028.1 GCA_031271005.1 Prevotellaceae bacterium
GGTTTGGATATAAAATCAGTACAATGGTTTAATTTACTAAAATAAATGTTAATATAAATTAAATCTATATTAGCGTCAGTTAGTGGTTAGAGTTTAGAGTTTAGTTATTAGAGTTTAGAGTTTAGTTATTAGAGTTTAGAGTTTAGTTATTAGAGTTTAGAGTTTAGTTACTAGATTATTCCTTCATTTCTTAATTGCTAATTGCTGCGTATTCTGTATTTTATTATTCACTATTCACTATTCACTATTCACTATTCACTATTAATTCTCAATTCTCAATTCTCAATTCTCAATTCTCAATTCAAAAACATTTCTTAATTGCTATCTGCTAACTGCTATCTGCTATCTGCTAATTGCTAACTGCTAATTGTCAATAGCCCATTCACAAAGTTAATAAATAGTAATGAATAATAAACTATTTTATAAATAAATTTGCAAATTTTATATAAAATATTGAATTTAAGAATTACTTATTTAAAAAAATAATAAATATAACTATTTGAATATTAGTTAGTTTCAAAAATAATTTTTACTGAATACTGTATTTTGATAAAATAAAAAGTGTTAAAAAAAAGTTATCAGTTATCAGCGTTTAGTTAGGTATAGTTAGAAATAGTTATTAGAGTTTAGAGTTTAGAGTTTAGAGTTTAGTTAGGAATAGTTAGAAACTTTAATCAATTAGCAATTAGCAATTAGCAAATCGTAATTTTTAATTTTTAATTCGTAATTGGATTTCATTCCTTCATTCCTTCATTCCTTCATTCCTTCATTCCTTCATTTCTTCATTTCTTCATTTCTTCATTTCTTCATTTCTTCATTTCTTCATTTCTTCATTTCTTCATTGCTATCTGCTAATTGCTAATTGTTTCGCGTTTTCACTATTCACTATTCACTATTCACTATTCACTATTCACTATTATCGTGTCGTTTATCTTTTCTACGTTCAAACTGCGTGCTGCGGCGTCGAAAATTTCTTTGTAAACGCCGCCCTGCTGATATACTTCTTCGTGTGTTCCGCTTTCCACTACCCTGCCCTGCTTCATGGCGAAAATCATATCGCTATCAATAATCTGCGAAATGGAGTGCGAGATTATTATTACCGTGCGATTTTTCTTAATTTCGTCAAGCGAGATTTTTATCTGCTCTGTTGCGATGGCATCGAGCGATGCTGTTGGCTCATCAAGGAAGATTATTGGCGGGTTTTTCAGGAACATTCTTGCAATTGCAATCCTCTGCTGCTGTCCTCCTGAGAGTAGCAGCGCGGAACTTTGGTAGGCATTGGGCAGGCTCGTTATCTGGCTGTGAATACAGGCTTTTTTTGCGGCATCTTCGACCTGCTCGCGCGTGGCTTGCGGGTTGCCGTAGCGGATATTCTCGTCAATGGAGCCATTAAAGATGTGATTTTTTTGCAATACCAACCCTATGTTTTCGCGCAAAAATTTTGTGTCGTACTCTTCCAGCGGGACGCCGTCCAAGAGGATTTTCCCGCGCACAGGCTCGTAAAATTTGTCTAAAAGATTGATAATTGTACTTTTGCCTGCGCCCGACAAGCCAACAAGCGCAGTAATCTTGTTCGGCGAAATACGCATATTGATGTCCCACAGAGCCTGCGTTCCGTTGGGGTAAATAAAATCCACGTTTTTTATCTCAAACTCACCGCGAATTTTGTCGGGCTTGTACTTGCCCGACTGTTCCTTTTGGCTGTCGGCGTTCATAATGTCAAAAAAACCTTCGGCATAAATCAGCGCGTCATTAATATCATCGTAAATGCGGTGCAGTTGGCGAATTGGAGCCGTAACGTTGTTGAACAGCATAATGTGCAGCATTATTGCGCCGATTTGCATTTGCCCTGTCAGCACGAGATAAGCCGTTAATATAATGATAATTACGATGCCTATCTGTTCGGTAAATGTTTTCAGCCCGTCGAAAAAAAAGTTGGTTCGGCGCGTGCGCATTTGAGTATCTGTAAGCGCGTTTTGCAAGTCGAGTTGTTTCGTCGCCTCAATATTTTCGCGGTTGAAGGACTTAATGACGGTTATCGATTCCAAAATATTGATAATCCCGTGCGATTTATTTTCGCGGTAGGTTCTGATGTTTCGCCGCCAGCCCTGCAATTTTTTCGCCTGCCTTTGGCTGATAGCAAAATAAATCGGCACTATGCACAGCCCCACGCAGCCCACATACACGTTGGCACGAAACATACACACCAGCGCAATGATAGCGCTGCTAAAAAGCGGAAAAATTTCGATGAAAAAGTTCTGCACCGTGCGCGTTAAACTTTCTACTCCGCGGTCAATCCGTGTCTGCAACTTTCCCGCGCCCGTTTCTTCGGCAACGAAAAACGCCATTCGGTAAGTTAAAACCTTCTCTATTATATTCTGCGCGAAGTCTTTGGCTACCAAAATGCGTATCTTTTCGCCGAAAAATTTCTGCCCGAAAGTGATAAAAACATTGACCACTTCCTTACTGACCAGCACGATAATAATTGTTGTCAGAATAGACAAGCCCTCGCGCAGATGCTTGTGCTGCTCCACGAGTGTGGTAATAGAATTGACGGTATATTGCAGCACGTAGGCATTGACCTGCGCGGTAATAGCGCCGACAAAAGTAAGAAGCAGCGCCAGCGCAATCAGCCACTTGTAGGGCTTGATGTAGGGCAAGATGTGCCTGAACAGTTGGATAAGGGACATAACATTTTAATAGTTTGCTTTAAAGGTTAGGGTAACCTTCTAAAAAAACAGTTTTTTTTTCGGAGAACCCCGTAATATTTTTTTAAGTGATTGTAATTCAGTTACATCAACATCAGTTATGCAAATGTAAAGCAGGACAAAGTAGTCGGCTAATTATAATTCTTTCTCTATCAAATAGTTATTTCTTTCGGGCGAGTTTCGCGAAATCAGTTCTCCGAGAAATCCTGCGAGGAAAAACATTGAGCCTAAAACCATTCCGAACATTGAGAGATAAAAATAAGGGTTATCTGCTATCAGCGAGCCGAAGTTTCCACGATTCAGTTCTACTATTTTCCAAATAATCAGCACAATAAGCGCCCCAAATCCGAGCAAAAACATGGTACTGCCCCAGAGTCCGAAAAAGTGCATCGGTTTTTTCCCGAATTTGTTCAGGAACCAGAGCGTAATCAGGTCGAGGTATCCATTTACAAAGCGGTTAAGCCCGAATTTAGATTGTCCGAATTCGCGCTTGCGATGTTCCACAACCTTTTCGCCGATTTTAGTGAAGCCCGCGTTTTTTGCTAAATACGGAATATATCTGTGCATTTCGCCGAATACCTCTATGCTTTTCACAACGGCGCGGCGATATGCTTTGATGCCGCTGTTCATATCGTGCAGTTTCAATCCTGTAACACGGCGCGCGGTGGCATTGTAGAGTTTTGAGGGCAGATTTTTAGTTAGTTTTGAGTCGTAACGTTTCCGTTTCCAGCCCGATACCAGGTCGTAGCCGTCATCAACAATCATACGGTACAGTTCGGGGATTTCCTCCGGGCTGTCCTGCAAATCGGCATCCATAGTAATCACAACGTCGCCTGCGGTTGCCTGAAAGCCGCAAAACAGAGCCGGTGATTTGCCGTAATTGTTGCGCAACTTAATGCCACGCACCCTGTCGGCATACGCAATTTTCAGTTTCTCAATCACTTGCCAAGAGCCGTCAGTGCTCCCGTCATCTACAAAAATCACCTCGTAAGAGAACCCCGCCGCATGCATAACCCTGTCTATCCATTGATAAAGTTTCGCAAGCGACTCCTCCTCATTATACAAAGGTACAACTACCGAAATATTCATAAAATAAGACTTTTATTTTTCCTGCCGACAGAAATCGGCGGTTAATCATTATTGATTGCAGTGTGCGCAATAAATTTTCATCTGTTTGGAAATCAGCATGTTATGCTACAACCTGTCGCTATATTGGAGGTCGTTAATCTCCCGTTATTGCTGTTTTTGGCGTGCAAAGTTACAACATTTTTTTTAAATTGAGAATTGAGAATTGAGAATTATTGGTTAATTCTTTTTACATTGAGACGCAATGCATTGTGTCTGTAAATTGCTAATTGCTAACTGCTAATTGCTAACTGATTTGGAATACTCGCAGTTTTCATGTAATTTTGGGGCGCAAAATAAGCAGGTTAAAACGAAAAAAAAATTAATAAAATTACTTCTTTTCACATGAGTTTTACAGAACAGATAAAAATGCAATGGCGCACGGGCGGTGCGCATATTTCGCTGATTTACATAAATATATTGATTTTTCTGCTTGTGAAGGCAGTGGAAATTGTGTGCAAACTTTTTCTGATTAATTCTATTGACCCTGCCGAATTTCTGGCTATGCCATCGAGCGTTTCCGCGTTGAGCACAAGATTTTGGACACCAATTACTTACATGTTTTACCACAAAGAATTTTGGCACATTTTATTCAATATGCTGTGCCTGTATTGGTTTGGGATGTTGTTTTTGGCTGTTTTTTCGAGCAGACAATTCGTGTCGGTTTACATATTCGGCGGGCTTATGGCTGCTGCTCTTTACGCTTTGAGTTTCAACTTTGTGCCTTATTATCAGCAATTTTTCGCCGCATCGGGGCTGCTTTTGGGAGCATCCGGCGCTATAATGGCTATTGTTGTGGCGGTGGCAGTGTGGCAACCCGATGCGAAAATAAATTTACTGTTGATAGGCGCTGTGAAGTTGAAATTTGTTGCTCTCGCATTTATTCTGATGAGTTTTTTTGGGTTGACATCATTCAACGGAGGCGGCGAAGTGGCACATCTGGGCGGCGCACTGGCGGGATGGTTATTTGCTTTTAGTTTAAAAAAGAAAAACAGAGATATTACTGCGTGGATAAACAGCATAATTGATTGGGTTGTAACTGTTTTTGCCAAAAGGAAACCGAAATTCTCTCCGCCTGATTACAGCCGTATGAGCGATGCCGAATTTAATATTAACAGAGCGCGAAACAGCAAAGAAATTGACCGCATTTTAGATAAAATAAAATCGTCCGGCTACGAAAGTTTAACCAAAGAGGAAAAACAGTTTCTGTTTTCGCAGGGAAAGTGAAAATCAAGAGCAAACAATTAATAACTAATAATTATTGATATTGTGCCCTTTGTGCAACCTCCCGCTTTGGCGGGAGAATAAAATAAATTATTAACCGACTCCTAAAAGGGCATAAAAAGTAAAAAATATGGCAGAAACGGTATTATTTGAAAATGGAGTAAAAAGAGTTATTAAATTAAAAAAACAATGAGAATAATTTCAGGCATATACAAAGGCAGACGGCTGAACGTTCCCGGCGCCATTGTCGCACGCCCCACTACCGATTTTGCAAAAGAAGGACTGTTTAATTATTTGAACAATATAATTGATTTTGAGGAAGTAGCATTGCTTGACCTTTTTGCAGGAACAGGAAGTATTTCTTACGAGTTTCTTTCGCGCGGCTGCACACAGGCGGTTGCTGTTGAATTGCACAAAATTCAGTACGATTTTATTGTCCAAACAAAAAAGACCCTTAACATCAACAATTTGCTCGTTTTCAGAGCCGATGTTTTCAAGTTCCTGAAAACCTGCAAAATGACTTTCGATGTCATCTTTGCCGACCCGCCATACAGCCTCAACGACCTCGAAAAAATCCCCGACAGCGTGCTGAACGCCAATTTACTCACCCCGAATGGGGTTTTTATTCTCGAACATTCTGCAAATTACAGATTTGAAAACCACCCGCTTTTTGACTGCCACCGAAAATACGGAAACGTGAATTTCAGTTTTTTCAGGAAAAAAGACGAAAATTGAAACTCCGCAAACCTTTTTCGCCATCTACCTGCTACACTGTATTAAATTGTTAATTGAGAATTGAGAATTGAGAATTGAGAATTATATTCAATTACGAATTACGATTTGCTAATTGTTAATTGATTAAAGTTTCTAACAATACCTAACTAAACTCTAAACTCTAAACTCTAAATTGCTAATTACTAATTACTAATTGCTAATTGTCCTGCTAATCAATTCTTTAGCTAAATCCATGTAATTTTGCGACCCCTTTGATTCATTGTCGTACGTCAGCACAGGTTTGCCATAACTTGGCGCTTCGCTCAGGCGCACATTGCGGTAGATAACCGTGTTGAACACCATATCCCCGAAGTGACTTTTAACCTCATCATAAACCTGATTCGCGAGGCGCAGACGGTTGTCGTACATCGTGAGCAAAAAACCCTCAATCTCCAGAGACGGATTAAGTTTCAACTTTATGATTTTAATAGTATTAAGCAATTTGCTGATACCTTCGAGCGCAAAATATTCGCATTGCACGGGGATAATAGCGGAATCCGATGCGGTCAGCGCATTGACAGTAATCAGCCCCAGCGAAGGCGAGCAGTCGATAAGAATAAAATCGTAGTCGGGGCGCAAAGGCGCGAGCAATTTTTGCATCACTTTTTCGCGGTCATCTTTGTTAAGAATCTCAATTTCAGCGCCCACAAGGTCGATGTGCGAAGGCAAAACAAACAGATTTTCAATTTCGGCAGGCACGATAGCACGCTCAACAGGCGCATTGTCAATCAGGCACTCGTAAATAGTAAGAGTAAGATTCTTTATGTCGATACCCAAACCGGAAGAAGCGTTTGCCTGAGGGTCGGCATCTACAATCAGCACTTTTTTGCCCAGAGACGCCAAAGACGCTGCCAGATTGATAGCGGTAGTTGTCTTGCCTACGCCGCCTTTCTGATTTGCTAAACAAATAATTTTTCCCATTATTTTTCTTATATAATAATAAATTGAAAGCAACAGATTGCAAAAACTTTGTGCCAAACACCGCAAACATTGCCCATCGCTGTCATTCAACTCAAATACATTATGGACATGACTTTGATTTTTATGCCTGTAAGCGCCTTATACACAATACAAATATTGCTTTTGTCCGCAAAATGTGCTTCACATCAAAATAATTGCACAAAAGTACTGCTTTTATAAGTATATTTATTAACAAAAAAATACTATTTATCAACAACTTATCAAAACAGAAAAATAAATTTTTATTTTAGCCCGAAAAACAGTATTTTTGCAACTCCATAATTGATTGTTTCAAGAGAAAATTTCTTTAAACAAATTAAACTGAAAATTGCAACAATTTGAGTCTTTAAATTAAAAAAAATGATACCAACACACATCGAACACATCGGCATAGCCGTAAGAAGTTTGGAAACTTCAATTCCTTATTACGAAAAAGTTCTCGGTTTAAAATGTTACAACATCGAAACCGTTGAAGACCAGAAAGTTAAGACCGCATTCTTCAAAGTGGGACAAACTAAAATCGAACTGCTTGAACCCACGAGTCCGGAAAGCACAATCGCCAAGTTTATCGAGAAAAAAGGCGAAGGCGTTCATCACATCGCCTACGCCGTACCTGATGTTGCTCTGGCGCTGCAAGAAGCCGAAGCAGCAGGCGTGCAACTGATTGACAAGGCGCCACGCGCAGGCGCCGAAGGGCTGAACATCGCTTTCCTGCACCCGAAATCAACAGGAGGAGTGCTGACAGAACTGTGCGAGCAGCCGAAATAATTGGGAATGTTTTTTTAGGAGTCGCAATTTGTGATTTCAAAACAAAAAAATTGTAATTGAATAATATGCAACCCGCTGTAATTCAACATAAAATCTGCGAATTAAGAGGTCAAAACGTGATGTTCGATTTTGACCTTGCAGAGTTGTACGGCGTGGAAACGCGCGTTTTGAAACAGGCAGTAAAACGCAATATTAAACGTTTTCCGCCTGATTTTATGTTCGCAGTTTCAAAAGAAGAAATGGAATGTTTGACGTCACAATTTGTGATGTCAAACAAAAACTAATTTGATAATCAAACAGTTACAAAATCTTTGGTATCACAAAATGTGATACCAAACAAACGCGGCGGAAGGCGGTACGCATCTTTCGTTTTTACCGAACAGGGCGTGGCAATGCTGTCAAGCGTGCTGAATTACAAAGAATTAAGCGAAAAACTTAATGAACTGGAAAAAATGTGCAACTAAAAATTTGACGATATTTATCAGGCAATCAATTATTTACTAAATAAAGACAAACAGGAAATTGCCCAAAAAGAACGAAAAAGAATTGGTTTTACAGCGTAAATTTGGAAATAAAATGAAAAAAAACAAATAAATTATCAGGTTAAAAACTGGGCGTTTTTGCAAAAAAAAATAATTTTGCAAGCCGAATTTTAATTCTAAAAATTTGAAAAACAAAACAAAAAATCGTAATTTGTAATTAATTTTTAATAATATATATGGAAAATCAGCAAAAAGTAAAAAAACTGATAGACAAGCGGGCGCAGGCGCGTCTTGGTGGCGGTCAAAAGCGCATCGACTCGCAGCACGCCAAAGGCAAACTCACTGCCCGCGAACGTATTGCAATGCTGCTTGACAAGGGCAGTTTTGAAGAACTTGATATGTTCGTTACACATCGCTGCGTGAACTTCGGTATGGAAAAAGAAAGTTACCTCGGCGATGGCGTAATTACAGGCTTCGGCACAATTGACGGGCGCGTAGTGTATGTTTTTGCGCAGGATTTTACAGTCTTTGGCGGCTCGCTAAGCGAAACGATGTCGCAAAAAATCTGCAAAGTGATGGATATGGCGATGAAAGTTGGCGCACCCGTTATTGGCATCAATGATTCGGGCGGTGCGCGCATTCAGGAGGGCGCAGACGCACTGGCCGGCTACTCCGAAATCTTTGAACGCAACATTCTGGCTTCGGGAGTGGTGCCGCAAATATCGCTTATTTTCGGTCCCTGCGCAGGCGGAGCCGTATATTCGCCCGCGCTGACAGACTTTATTATGATGACCGAGCAAAATTCATACATGTTTATCACCGGACCAAAAGTAGTGAAATCGGTTACAAACGAAGACGTTACCGTAGACCAACTTGGCGGCGCAAATATGCACTCGCGCAAATCGGGCGTGGCGCATTTCAAAGGCGCAACCGAAGAAGACGTGCTGCAACTGACACGCACATTGATTTCCTACATTCCGCAAAATAACATGGAAGAAGCGCCTTTGCTGCAGAGCAACGACCCGATTGACCGTCTCGATGATGTACTGAACACGCTTGTGCCTGATAATCCGAACAAGCCATACGACATGAAAGACATCATCAGGTCAATTGCCGACAATGGCGATTTTCTGGAAGTGCAGCCTCTTTATGCTCAAAATATTATATGCTGTTTTGCGCGTTTCAACGGACGCTCAACAGGTATTATCGCCAATCAGCCGAAGTTCCTCGCCGGCGTACTCGACTGCGATGCTTCGCGCAAAGCAGCACGCTTTGTGCGCTTCTGCGATGCCTTCAACATTCCTATTTTGACGCTCGTTGATGTACCCGGATTTTTGCCCGGCACAGGTCAGGAATATGCAGGAATTATTGTACACGGCGCAAAATTGATGTTCGCTTACGGCGAAGCAACCGTTCCGAAAGTTACGGTAACCATTCGCAAATCATACGGCGGCGCACATATAGTAATGAGTTGCAAGCAGTTGCGCGGCGACCTGAATTATGCATGGCCCAATGCCGAAATCGCAGTAATGGGCGCATCGGGCGCAGTGGAAGTGCTTGAAGGCAAAAACATTGCCGCGATTGAAGACGCCGCAAAACGCGCCGAATACATTTTGGAAAAAGAAACCGAATACAAAGACAAATTCGCAAATCCGTACGCTGCCGCCGCTCGCGGTTACATTGACGATGTGATTGAGCCGCGCAACACGCGCTTTAGAATTATCCGCGCATTCGAAACGCTTGCTACCAAAAAATTGACCAATCCGCTCAAAAAACACGATAATATTCCGCTGTAAAGTTCAGAATATTAAATGTTTGTATAAATATTAATTTTAATTTTAATTTTATTAATAACCTGATAATGTCAGATAAAGTTAAATTACCATTTATTTGTTTTTTTAGATTGCAGAAAAAAACTGCATTGTATTATCAAACAAATTTTGAATTTTTTAACCGTCAATTGACATCATCAGTATTAATAATTTTTTAATAATTAAATTTTAAATCTTTAAATAATAAAAAAAGATGGCATTATTTAAGAAAAAAAGCAATGTAAGCTCAAGCGTAGAAAATCTTGACAGTATAGCAATAGCAGCCGCTTTACAGCAATATTTTGGCACAGACAACGATATTGCGGCAATTGCGGCGGCGCTGCAACAGTTCTTTGGCGAGCCGCACGACGTGGAAAGCAATGTTTTAACTATTAAAAGACTGCGCCCCAATTATGAAACGCAGTGGAACGCTAAATTATTGGGATTCAACAGCTTGCACAAATAATTAATAATTGGCAAGCGCCTGTTATTAATTTTCAATTATCAAGATCCTTAAATTTAAAAAATTTTAACAAAAAAAATAACAAAAAAACAATATGAGTACATTCAAATTTAAAGTAGAAGGAAAACCATATCAAGTTGATGTTCTGTTGGCAGAAGGTAACATTTTGGAACTCGATGTCAATGGCAAAAAATACAGTGTAGAACTCGAGGAAGCCGTTGCGCCCGCTCCTGTGGCGAAGCCTGCCGCTGCGCCCGTTGCTTCCGCCGCGCCTGTTGCAGCAGCGCCTGCGCCTGCCGCTCCCGCTGCCACCGGAGGCACAGCAACAACGGTAAAATCGCCACTGCCGGGAAGCATAGTCAAAATTATTGCCACAGAAGGAACAGCCGTAAAAGAAGGAGACGTGCTACTGGTGATGGAATCCATGAAAATGGAAAATAACATCGCCGCAGAGCAGGCAGGCACAATACGCAAAGTGCATGTTGTACAGGGTCAGGCGGTGATGCAGGACGACCCGCTGGTAGATATTGGATAAGGAAATCTCTCAACTAAAACAACCTCAACATTTTTTGTTGGGGTTGTTTTCATTGACTTTATCGTATTTCAATTAGCAGTTAGCAGTTAGCAATTAGCAATTAGTAATTAGTAATTAGCAGTTAGTAATTAGCAGTTAGCAGTTAGCAATTAAAAATGTACAGAGCAATGCTTTGCGTTTAACATGTAAAAATAATTCTCAATTCTCAATTCTCAATTCTCAATTCTCTCTGTGATTTCTCCCGCTTTGGCGGGATAAGTTCCGTGTCCCTCTGTGAAATAATAAGAATAAAACTTGTCCCGCCAAAGTGGAAGGTTTCACAGAGAGACACAGAGATTTTTTTTCGCAAAACAATAAATGATAGAAAGCATACAAAATTCTAATATCAAACAACTTACACACATCCTCGCCAAAAACGCGGCGCGGCGCGCGAGTGGTGTCTTTGTAGTGGAAGGCGGGCAGGAGAACAGACGCGCACTGCAATTCGGGTTTGTGCCTGTGAAATTTTTTATCTGCGAAAAATTTTTCACAGGCAACGTACCGCAAGGCGCAGAAATACATTCTATTTCGGACAAAGTCTACGAAAAAGTTGCCTATCGCGGCACAACCGAAGGCATTATTGGTATTTATGAAACAAAAAATACGGATTTAAATCAATTCACTCCGTCCCCCAATTCCTCGGTTATTGTAATCGAAGGCGTAGAGAAACCCGGCAATCTGGGCGCAATTTTACGCTCGGCAGAGGCTTTTGCCATCGATGCGGTTATTGTAACCGACTGCAAAACGGACTTTTACAACCCAAATGTGATTCGTTCAAGTGTTGGTTGTCTGTTTGGAATGAATATTTTTGCAGCAAGCAACGCAACTGTCGCCGATTTTCTGACAAAAAACAGTTTCTGCATTTTCACTACTTTTATCAATGAAAATGCAAAAACAATAGAAAATATTGATTTTCGGGGACGTTGCGCACTCGTTTTTGGAACGGAACATTCCGGGCTGAGTGAATTTTGGCAGTCGCAAGGAGCAAATTTTGTTATCCCAATGGGCGGCACAATAGATTCGCTAAATCTTGGCAGCGCAGTTGCGATTGCGTGCTACGAACTTGCGCGACAGCGAGTTGCGGGGCGCCTCAAAAATTATAGCCGAGCGAAATAAACCAGCCGTTTTGGGTCATCCGTTTTTTGTCGGCTGCATTAATATTTGTTAATCCAAAATCGTAGCCGCTTTTCAGATAAAATTTTTTCCATTCAAAGCCGCCGCCAAGGGTCAACAAAACGCTGAAACGCGCCAACTGCTTGTCGCCATACATGTCAGTGAAGCCGTCGGCGCGATAGAGCCCCTGCTCGGTGAGTAAGGCTACCAGATTCGCTCTGGCTGTGCTATCTGACGGCAAGGTAGTTGCTGTCATCAGGTTTTCGGAAATCCCAAAACGCAAAGTGGGACCGCCGTATGCAAAAAACTTCACTCCCGAAAAAAGCGGCAACTGATAACCCGCCAGAACAGGCAAATTAAGTTGATTAGCCGATGTTGACTGGCGATAATTTGCTGCCGAAGGATACTGCTGCACAGTTTTATAGTGCAGATATTCGTACAGCAAGCCCGTTTGACCGAAAACGTGATTCGTAAAACTGTACTTCACAAGCGCACCCATCCGCAAACCCTGAATATTATTGAGTTTCGCCAAGTCCTTTCCACTGCGCAACTGATTGACATAACCTGCTTCGTAAGAGAAAGTCAAAGACTTGTTAGCGGCAGTTTGTGCAAAAATATTTGCCGAAAAAATAACCGCTGAGGCGAAAACAAAAATTGATTTTATTTTCATTATTTTAAAAATTTTTTATAAAAAATATAAATATTAATTGTCAGAAAAAAACTTTTGCGTGCAAAGTTAATGCTTTTTATTCATTATTCAAAAATTACTTCATTTTTCATTTCAAAAGCGTTGTAGCCTTTTTTGTTTGCTGTGATTCGGTTGAAAAACACTTTTTCGCACTTGTTGCCGGCATAAGAGCGGTTTCCGTTTTCAAAGTCGAATCTGATAACGGTGCATTGATTTGTGCAGCCCTTGCATTGCAGTTGTCGGGTTACAAATTGCGGAGAATGTAGACTCTGCGTGGCAGGCAGGGGTTCGCTGCTCTTTAAATTATTAACTGTATCTAACTGTGTCAGTTGCATTTGCGCTTTGCCTTTGGCATACAGCGCCGCCCCCAACGCGCCCATCAGTTCGGGATGGTCTGTTGAACTAACAGATTTGCCCGACAGAAGTTCCAACGCGCGATACACTGCATCGTTTTTGAACGTACCACCCTGAACAACAATGTTTGGTCCTAATATATTCAGATTGGAAATTTTTAGCGCTTTAAACAGGCAATTTTTGACAACAGAATATGCAAGTCCTGCCGCGATGTCGCCTATTGTAGCCCCTTCGCGCAACGATTGCTTCACTTTGGAGTTCATAAACACGGTGCATCTTGTCCCCAGGTCGGCGGGATGCCCTGCAAAGCATGCCGCCGCCGTAAATTCGGGCAAAGTAAGTTGCATTGTGCCGGCAAAGGTCTGCAAAAACGACCCGCAGCCCGACGAGCAGGCTTCGTTGAGTTCCACATTGGAAATCAGACCGTTATGAATAAAAATAGATTTCATATCCTGCCCGCCAATGTCGAGTACAAAACTCACGTCATTCTCAACCCATTGCGCCCCCTGCAAGTGCGCCATCGTTTCCACAATCCCAGAATCGAGGTTGAACGCCGAGCGAATCAAGTCTTCGCCGTAACCGGTGGCACAGGAACTGACTATCTGTAAATCAATGTTTTGCGCTGTTATTTCATCGAGAAAAACCTGCAACCCATCGGCAGTTGTTTTTAGAGGATTGCCATTATTGGAAGAGTAAAATTTGAAAACAATATTTTCATTTTCATCTAAAATCAGAATTTTAGTAGTGGTTGAACCGCTGTCAATTCCGAGAAAGCATTTCAGTGTTTGGTTGGGCTGTAATGTTCCGTTTGTCAGGCGTTTAATTTTTCTGTTTTGTTTCCAGATTTCATATTCTTTTTCATCCTTAAAAAGAGGCGGCAAAAAATCGGGGCGCAACACAATTTTGTGCCGGTAAAATTTATCTTTAATAAGTTTTAAATCAAATGTATTCTCTTGATTTTCAGATAGGAGTGCGCATCCGAGGGCGGGAAAAAATTCACTGTTTTCGGGCAAAATCAAATCATTTTCGTTCAGTTCCAAGATGTCTTTAAATGCTTTTCTCAAAGCCGGAACAAAGGTGAGCGGTCCGCCTGTGCAAAGCGCTTTCGGATTCACTTTACTGCCTCTGATTAGTGTTGTAACCGCCTGTATTGCAACCGATTGCAAAATAGACATCGCAATATCGGGCACAGAAACGTTGCGTGCAATGAGGTTTTGTACGTCCGTTTTGGCAAACACCCCGCAACGCGAAGCAACAGGGTAAATTTGGTTAAAATCTTCCGCTCTTTTGCCTAATTCGTCAGGAGTAATGTTCAATAAATCAGCCATTTGGTCTATAAATGCGCCCGTTCCGCCGGCACACGAGCCGTTCATTCTAATATCGGGCTGCTTACCGTTTCCAAAGAAAACAATTTTGGCATCCTCGCCACCCAAGTCCATCAAAGTGCGCGTATCGGGATAGAGCCTGCGCGTTACTTCAATTGCGGCTATAACTTCTTGAACAAAAGGAATTTGCATACGCTCAGCCACCCCCATTCCTGCCGAGCCGGTAATGTTTATTCTAAATTCGGCGTCGGGAAAAAGAGAAACCGCAGCATCTATCTCGGAGAGAAACACCGCGCCAATTCCCGCTTTGTGGCGCACATAATTCCTGTAAACCACGCTGTTATCCTGTCCTAAAACTATAATTTTCAGCGTAGTAGAACCAATGTCAATACCCGTTTTATAAATTGGATTCCCCATTGTTTTTTTTAGAACTGCAAAATTAGATGAAAAACACGGGTTTTCCAAGCGCAAGAAATGAAAAAAGTTTTTTTACAGAGGGAAGTTGCATAAAATATTCAAAATATACACAAGCAGAATTAAAAAGGGCTTGCGAAATTTACACATAAATATTAGCAAAAGTTAACAATAACAATAAAATTTTTTGTTAAAAACAGTTAAATCTCGTTCTTCTTTGCAACGTTTTTGCTGCTTTAAACATCTTGTTTTTCAGATGTGCAATTTTTTTAAAGACACTTGTTCAAGATATTATTTTATTTGAATATAATTACATATAACAAACTGTATTACAACGTTATTCAATCTTTACTTGCATGCATTTGCAAAACAACTCGCACTCGAAAAAAAAAGAGTTCTTACACATTTCAAAGTTGTAAATACAGTGTCATTTATCAATATTTTATATTGTATATTTATTTATGAAAAAGAAAAAAATTTTAACACTCATACTGTTTGCGCCGCTTGCTCTTGCAGCGCAAGTTCAACACACTCACGAATATTCGCGTCTGCGTTGGGGCATAGAAGTTGGTTTTGAAGCGTTTTCGGGCGATGCAATTACGATTCCGCAAATTCGCGAGAGCAGGTCGGGTTACTACGGACCCGAATACATCAGCGATTTTGATTTGTATTACTGCGGTTTTATGTTTCCTAAGTACGATTACACGCGCTATTTTGTGGGTTTCAAGCCCGAATATTCGCTCAATCATCACTTTGCGGTGGCAGCAGGGTTGCGTTTTGCGTATAACAACAGCGTGTTTAATTCAGACCGCGACTACTTTCTGTGGAAAGTGAAGGAGGAGGGGCTTACAACAAACTATGTACGGGTTACAAGCGTTACGCAAAACAATTTTTACGTTGGAATTCCTCTGGAATTAAAGATTTTCACCAGCCGCAGCGACCTTCGCGTAAGGCAATATTTTAAAACCGGATTTGTGTTCAACGCACTTGTAACTTCTGATTTGAACGTCAATTTTGAAGACGCGGCAATGGCAAAATACGGTGAGCAGATATCTCGACAGGTGAAGAAGCCCGCTCGCTTTGGCGCACAGGCAATCTTTGGCGTGGGGCTGAAGTTGGGGCGTATGAATCACCCCTTCGGAAATATTGAATTTCAGATACCTGTTAATTTGCTCAACAAACAGCGTGCATCGTCGTTCATCTATCAGCCGTCTGTAAGTTTCGCAATGGTCGCCACAATTAATATTCCCGCAGGAAAGCAGAAATTGAGTTACAATTATTACTCTGCACAATGAAACGTGTAAGAGCAAAACATTGATTATAAATAATTTAAAGTAATTAAAAATAATTAAAATTTAAACAAAAATGAAACAATATATTTTTACGGCAATATCAATAATGGCGCTGTTTGTGTCCTGCTCAAAAAGCGAGCCGCAAATGGACAGGAATATCTTTATTCCCGACGAAAATGACAGTCAACTTCCCGCCTATACCGAATGGGGCTACAACTCTTTCGGGGCAAAGATAGACCGTCAATATTTCGTTTCCACAAGCCACATTATGCCTTGCAGAGCGCTTTACAAAGATGGTTACCTGCAATTTTCGCTTAGCGGAGTGTATTGGTTGACCTACAGTGGAAATACCGAAATGACTTTAAGTTTTTCTTTTCCATGCGAACAGTTGCACACATACGCAGATTTATTGATTCTGAACGAGAAAAACATGGAACTTTCGGCAGGCGATATTCAAGTTGTTCAAACCAAAGTTGAAAACACAGCGCAATCTCGCATAGAAACAATTGACACGCTGAATGTTGTCAGTGGCATGTTGCATTTCCGCCGCGCACAACTGCTTTCTATTGACGACCAGCCGAACCGCGCAATAGTTTCGGGAGTATTTGAATTTCGTTACATCGAAGACAACAATGTATTTCCCGTCAGTGTGTCAAACGGACGTTTTGACATCGGCATTAACAGAGACAACTTTTATGCTTATTAACAAATTTAAGAAACTCATATTTTGTAGATATTTTAACCGAAAAAGGTATATGTGAATATGCCTTTTTTTTCTTCAAAATTTTCAGAGTTTTTTATTTTACATAATATTAACATAATGTCTTTATTCTTTATTGTTACATAGAGTGACACTGAACTTGTCCCGCCAAAGCGGGAGAAATCACAGAGAGACACGGAGGAGTTTTCAGTTATCAGCACGAAACAGATAGCAGATAGCAGATAGCAATTAAGAAATGAAGGAATGAAGGAATGAAGAAATGAAGAAATGAATCACTAACCACTAACAATTAACAATTAACAATTAACTGACAAATATCATAAGGTCGTTGACAAATTTGTATCACAAGTTCGTTTACATCAACGACTTAATTTTTTTTTCAAAACCTCTCTAATGGTTTGTGAGAGAGGATTTTTAAAAGAAAAAACATTGAATTATTGACTTTCTAAGGATGCCGTTTTTGTAAACGAACTACTGACACATAACAACTAACCACTAACAATTAACCACTAACCACTAATCACTAAGCGCTATTTCTTCCTTTTTTGCGGTTTTTTTTGAAAAATGTCTTAACTTTGCAGCCCACTTTTTTATGAAAAAACTTGATTTATATATTTACAGGCAGTTTTTCCCCGTTCTTGTAATGACATTTTTCATCTGCATGCTGATTTTCGAGATGCAGTTTTTGTGGAAACACGTTGCCGACCTGGTAGGTAAGGGTCTCAGTGTGGGCATTTTGGCTGAATTTCTGGTCTATTCGAGCGCCACAGTTGTACAAATGTCCTTGCCGCTTGCCATTTTGCTTGCCTCGCTGATGACTTTCGGCAATTTGGGTGAAAACTTTGAACTTACGGCAATGAAGTCGGCGGGCATTTCGCTGTTCAGAATAATGCTGCCTGTAATTGTCTTTATATCAATGGTTTGCGTGGGCGCTTTTTTCTTCTCAAACAATATTTTGCCCAAGGCGCAAACCAAACTCTGGACTCTGGTCTTTTCGTTGCGCCAGAAATCGCCCGAACTTGAAATCCCTGCGGGCGAGTTCTACGACGGCATTCAGGGCTATAATATTTATGTGGAAAGCAAGGAAAACGGCTGGCTGAAAAATATTATGATATACGATTTTTCAAAAGGATTTGACAATGCGACAGTTACGGTTGCCGACTCCGGAAAAATCGCCTTTACAGGAGACAAAAAATACCTCCTGCTAACATTGTTGCGTGGCGAAAGTTTTGAGAACGCGAAACAGCAACGAATGAGTTACGCACCAAACTCTACGCTATACTGGCGGCAAAATTTTAAGAACAAAGATATTTTGCTCGACTTTAATTCTGATTTTAAGAGATTTGACGAGTCTGTGATGCACGGGCAATATGTTAGCAAAAATGCAACCGAACTGTTGCACACTATTGACTCTATAAATATTCTGATAAATCAGCAAATGCCCCTGCTGGCAAACAATATGATTACATACAACTATTTGGGACGCGAAAGGTTGCAAGGTTTCCAGCCTGATGACAGCAAGGGCGACAGCAAAATGAAATTTGATTCTATTTTTACGCGAATGAATATGCCCGACAAGCAACGAGTAGTGTCCGAAACAATGAATATAGCGCGGCAAAAGAAGGAAAGCAACTCCGTCAATGCGGCTACCTTTGGCGACACTATCAGCAAATTGCGGCAACATCAAATAGAACTCTATCGCAAATTCACCCTGTCATTTGCATGCCTCATTTTCTTCTTCATAGGCGCACCGCTTGGCGCAATTATACGCAAAGGCGGACTCGGAATGCCTATTGTTACTTCTGTTTTAATGTTCATTTTCTATTATATAATTGATAACACAGGGTTCAAAATGGCACGCGAGGGGCTGTGGGAAGCGTGGCGCGGCATGCTGCTCAGTTCGGCGGTATTGCTGCCGATAGGCATCTTTTTGACCAGCAAAGCCGCCGCCGATGCCACGCTTTTCCGTACAGAAAGTTACCTGCTTATGTGGGAAAAAATAAAAACATTTTTCAGGAAACGTTAACAGTGAACAGTGAATAGTGAATAGTGAATAGTGAATAGTTATTAGAGTTTAATTTTCAATTTTCAATTAAAACAATATGTTAAACACAATAGATGAAGCAATAGAAGATATTCGCGCAGGGCGATTTGTTATTGTGGTAGATGACGAGGAGCGCGAAAATGAAGGCGATTTTATTTGCGCTGCCGAAAAAATCACCCCCGAAATGGTTAATTTCATGCTGAAAAACGGTCGTGGAGTGCTTTGTGCGCCACTTACCGAAGAACGTTGCGAGCAGTTGGAACTCGAATATCAGGCGGTAAAGAACACGTCAATTTTCTCAACTCCCTTTACCGTGAGCGTAGATAAACTGGACGGTTGCACTACGGGCGTTTCTGCCGAAGACCGCGCTGCCACTCTCAACGCACTTGCCAACCCCGCCTCAATACCCGAAACATTCGGTCGCCCCGGACATATATTCCCACTCAGAGCACGTTCAAAAGGCGTTTTGCGCCGCGCCGGGCACACGGAAGCGGCGATTGACCTCGCACGGCTGGCAGGACTGCAGCCGGCAGGAGCGCTCATCGAAATTATGAAAGAAGACGGCTCAATGGCGCGACTGCCGGACTTGATGGAAGTGGCTGAAAAATTTGACTTGAAAATTATTTCAATAAAATGTTTGATTGAGTACAGACTTCAACGCGAATCGCTGGTGGAGCGTGGGGTAACTGTCAATATTCCAACTGCTTACGGCGACTTTGAACTTACCCCTTTTCGCCAGATTTCCAACGGACTGGAACACGTTGTGTTGACCAAAGGAAAATGGCAGCCAAACGAGCCCTTGCTTGTGCGCGTACATTCATCGTGCGTTACCGGTGATATATTCGGGTCGCTGCGCTGCGAATGTGGCGAGCAACTGCACAAGTCGATGCAAATGATTGAGCAGGAGGGCAAAGGCGCTATCGTGTATCTGATGCAGGAAGGACGCGGAATAGGGCTGATGAATAAAATAAGAGCATATAAATTGCAGGACGAAGGACTTGACACCGTAGATGCGAACCTTCATCTTGGCTTCAACGCTGACGAGCGCGATTATGGAGTAGGAGCGCAAATTCTGCGAAATATGGGCGTTACAAAGATGCGACTGATTACCAACAACCCCGCTAAACGTATCGGACTTGAGGCATACGGACTGTCGATTGTAGAAAATATTCCAATCGAAATTGCGCCAAACAAGTACAACCATTTTTACATGGAAACCAAGCAAAGCAAAATGGGGCATAACCTGCATCTGAATTTATGAAACAGGATTTGCGGTCAATGCCCTTGTGCCGTAACATTTTTTTGGAGTTGATTTGCTTGTAATATATTGATTAACAAATAATTATGCTAATATTCATTGTAAAATTCCTTCAAATATTTTATTAAAAAACAAAATAATAATGGAATTTAGCCGTTATTTTGGCTGAAAAATCGTAATTTTGCAGAAATTTTTTTACATAATATAAAAAAACTGAAAATGAATTTATTGTCTATTTTGCTAACTTCCGGTGCATTGCAAGATACTGTAGCATCATCGCAGTTCGCACAGTCCGTTGCGCCTCTTGCAGGCGGCGCCCCTGCCGAGAGTTATTTCTCGCTGTTGCTCAAAGGCGGATGGATTTTGTTGCCCCTTTTTTTGCTCTTGCTGCTGGCAATTTATGTGATTATTGAGCGTGCGGTGATTTTGAGTTCGCTGAGCAAGTCGGACTCGGTGTGGTTCGCACGTGTCAACGAGTTGCTCTCGGAGAATAAGACCGAAAAAGCGACAAAGTTTTGCAACGAGCAGCCCAATGCTTATGCGCGTGTGGTTGGCGCGGGTCTCGCAGAGGCAAACCAACCCGTAGAGGCGATACAGGAGTCGATGCAAAGCGAAGCAAATCAACAAATTAACCGAATGGAGCAGCACATGAACTGGTTAGGAATAACCGCCTCAATTGCACCGATGTTGGGCTTTCTGGGAACAATTTTTGGAGTTATCAAAATTTTTTACGACATCGCGCTTACCAACGACTTTGAAATAGCAACGATTTCTGACGGATTGTACCAAAAAATGATTTGTTCAGGAGTGGGACTTTTTGTCGGAATTATTGCATACTCAGGATATTATTTATTGAACGGAAAAATAGACCGCATCATTGCCGGAATGGACAAATACGCCAACGAAATATTGCGCACAATTCGTTCTATTAAACACAAAAATGCCGAACTATGAAAATAGAACGCCGAAAACTGCGCACTGCCGAAGTTTACACCGCATCTTTGAACGACATTATGTTCTTTTTGATGCTCTTCTTCCTGATTGTTTCTACGATGATTGCCCCGGCAACCATGCGTGTGGTGTTGCCTTCGTCAAAAACCTCTACTGACGCAGCAGTTCGCAATCAGGTAAATCTGACCGTAACTTCCGATTTGAAATATTTTATTGAGGACAGAGAAGTTGCATACGAGCAAATAGAATCGTTGCTCATTGCAGAACTTGCTGCAAAGCCCGAAACGCAGGAAACTGTGGTGCTCCTACATGCCGATAAATCAATGAGTTTGCAAAATGTTGTAAATTTATTTGACATTGGTAATAAACTGAAAATAAAAATGATATTATTCACTCAAAAAGAGAAAACTTGACAGATAAAATGAAGAAATGAAGGAATGAAGAAATGAAGGAATAATAAAAACTTTATTCTAATTCCCGTAACCTTAATAGAAATTGTTAATTGTTAATTAAAATTATTTTTATAAAAAAATCTTAAATCTAAAAACTACATAATTTATTATGGCAATAATCAAACCTTTCAGGGGCTATCGCCCGCCAAAAAACTTGGTCGAGAAAGTAGCGTCTCGTCCTTATGATGTATTGAACTCCGATGAAGCCCGCGCAGAAGCGGAAGGCAATCAATACTCTCTGTATCACATCATAAAGCCCGAAATAGACTTTCCGCCCCGCACAGACGAGCATGACGAAAAAGTGTATGCCAAAGCCGCCGAAAATTTCGCAAAGTTCAAGCGCAATGGCTGGCTGGTGCAAGACGCTGAAAATCACTATTATGTGTATGCGCAAACAATGAACGGCAAAACGCAGTACGGACTGGTAGTATGCGCCTGCGTTGACGACTACATGAACGGCAATATAAAAAAGCACGAACTCACACGGCGCGACAAGGAAGAAGACCGAATGAAACACGTGCGCGTGAACAACGCCAACATCGAGCCTGTGTTCTTTGCATATCCGCACAACAGCCAAATAGATAAAATAGTGGCAGAAGTTATTGAACAGACTCCCGAATATGATTTTATCGCGCCGCTCGACGGATTTTCGCACCGTTTTTGGGTGATTAACAACAAGGCTAAAATTGAGCAGATTACACAAATATTTGCTGAAATTCCCAGTTTGTATATTGCAGACGGGCATCATCGTAGCGCCGCCGCAGCGCTGGTGGGAAACGAAAAGCAGCAAAACAATCCCGCGCACCGCGGAGACGAAGAGTACAACTACTTTATGGCAGTGTGTTTCCCCGACAATCAACTGACAATTATAGACTACAACCGCGTTGTAAAAGACCTGAACGGACTTACAGACGAGGAGTTTTTGGAAAAAATAAGGAAAAATTTTGATGTGGAACTAAAAGGAAAAGAAATTTATAAACCCGCAGAACTGCACAATTTTGCGATGTATCTTTCGGGCAACTGGTACTCGCTGACCGCACACCGCGACACTTACAACGATAACGACCCGATTGAAGCGCTTGACGTTACAACATCATCAAACTTGATTCTTAACGAGATATTGGGAATAAAAGACCTGCGCACAGATAAACGAATTGACTTTGTGGGCGGTATTCGCGGGCTGGGCGAATTGAAAGAGCGAGTTGACTCCGGCGAAATGCGAATGGCGCTGGCATTGTATCCCGTGTCGATGAAACAACTGATAGACATTGCCGACACGGGCAATATAATGCCGCCTAAAACAACATGGTTCGAACCAAAACTGCGCTCAGGATTGGTAATACACGAACTGGAGTAAGAATACTCAAAGAAGAAAATAACTCATTTGGAGAAAAAAAAATCAGGATATTTGTTGATTATGTACATGTTTTCTACAAAAAAAACCTGTACATAATTGACAATCATCACCAAAATATTAACTGTTTTTAAGAAAAAAAAATGATATATTCAATGACCGGTTACGGCAAAGCAACAGGCGAATACCGAAACAAAAAAATTACGATGGAAATCAGGTCGCTCAACAGCCGACAAACCGACATAACTTCCAAAGTTTCGTGTGCTTACAAAGAAAAAGAGTTGGATATTCGCAATGAGGTTGCACAATGCCTTGAGCGCGGGAAAATTGAATTTTCGCTGCTGGTAGACAACACCGACCGCGATTTTCCGAATCTGGTCAACAAAAATCTCGTTATCGCCTATTTCGCTCAGATTCAAGAGATTGCTGATGAAATGCAGATGAAGGTTCCACTCAATATACTCGATGCCATTTTGCGACTGCCCGATGCCCTGCGTGCCGATAATCCGGAACTTGACCAAACAGAGTGGCGCGAAGCGCACAAAGTGGTGAAACAGGCAATAGACACTTTGCAGCAGTTCAGGCTTCAGGAAGGACAAATGCTTGATAAGGTTTTTCGACTGAAAATTAGCAATATAGAAAAATTGCTTGAGCAAATTGCACCACACGAACAGGAGCGGATAGACAAAGTGCGCGAAAGACTGGAAAATGGCTTGGAAAGCCTGTCGGAATCAATAAATTATGATAAAAACCGCTTTGAGCAGGAAATGATTTTTTACATAGACAAATTAGACATTAATGAAGAGAAATCGCGCCTGCACAATCACCTGAATTATTTTCTCGAAACTTTGGAGGAGGAAAATTCGCAGGGTAAAAAACTCGGATTTATTGTCCAGGAAATGGGGCGCGAAATAAACACTATCGGCTCAAAAGCAAATCACATTGAGATACAAAAAATTGTGGTAATGATGAAGGACGAACTCGAACAGATTAAGGAACAAATTCTTAATGTGTTGTAAACAAAAACATTGTAAAATAAAAAAAATAATATTTATTTTCGTGAAATTTTAATATTTTTTAAACCAGTTTTATATTTTAAATAAAATAAATGGACGAATTGATAATAAAATTAAAAGGACAAATTATTGAAGTATTGAATCTTGAGGAAGTAACACCCGAAGACATAGATAACGATGCGCCGCTTTTTGGCGAAGGCTTGGGGCTTGATTCCATTGATGCATTGGAACTCATAGTGTTGATGGAAAAAAATTACGGCATCAAACTCAGAGACCCTGCGCGAGGCAAAGAAATTTTCAAATCGGTGCGCACGCTCGCAGAATACATTGAGCAAAACCGAACAAAATAAAATCTACTTAATGGGACTTCTAAAAATTAGATTATTTTAGGCGGACAAGTTTTCAAAAGCGCACTTTACTGACGTAAATGAGCATTTTGAAAATGAAGTCCAACGACAAATAAGCAATTTTTAGGAGTTCCCTTAAAAAACTCCTAAAAAAGAGAAATAAGACACACAAATCAGCAAATTTGCTATTTGTTTTCCACCTTGCTACATTAAAGGAACTCAATGAGCAGGATTCTAATTACAGGCATGGGAATTGTTTCGGCAACAGGCAGTAACGTTGCCGAAACATTGTGTTCGTTGCGCGAAAACCGCAGCGGGATTGACCGTGTGCGCCACCTGAAAACCGCGCACACCGAATTTCCTGTCGGCGAAATAAAAATGAGCAATCGGGAAATGATTTCGCGCCTGCAAATACCCGAAAATAAACCTGCAACGCGGACATCACTGATAGGAATATTGGCTGTAAAGGAAGCATTGACAATGGCACGCCTCGCCAACGTTCTGTTGCCGGGCAAATCAAACGTGGCTTTCATTAACGGCACAACAGTGGGCGGAATGGACAAAAGCGAACTGTTTTATACAGATTTTTTGGAAAACGACAGGCACAATCGCTATATTGCAACACACGACTGCGGCGCATGTACCGAAATTATAGCCGATTATTTCGGCGCGTTTTCGCATGTAAGCGCCGTTTCTACAGCATGCAGTTCGGCTGCAAACGCAATAATGCTTGGCGCAGAACTGCTCAAAAGCCGAAGAGCCGATATTGTGGTGGCAGGAGGCGCAGAATGTTTAACCAAATTCCATCTAAACGGATTTAACGCTTTAATGATTTTGGACAAAGAGCCTTGCCGACCTTTCGATGCCACCCGCGCCGGATTGAACCTCGGCGAAGGCGCAGCATATTTGGTTATGGAAACTGATGAACATTACGCCCTGCGCCTTCGCAACTCCCACCCTTTGCCGCCCTATCACAGCCCTCTGGCTGAACTCAAAGGCGCAGCCAACGCCTGCGACGCCTTCCATCAAACAGCCACATCGCCAAACGGAGAAGGCGCTGTAAGGGCGATGACACAGGCTCTGCAAAATGCAAAACTGCTTACATCGGATATTGATTACATCAATGCACACGGAACAGGCACCGCAAACAACGACCTGACCGAAGGAATAGCCATTGAACACGTCTTTGGAAATAATATCCCGCCTGTGTCATCCACAAAAGCATTTACAGGACACACCACAAGCGCCGCAGGAGGAGTAGAAGCGGTGATTGCAATATTGTCGTTGATAAATAATTTTATCCCCAAAAATTTGAACTTTAAGAAAAAAATTGACGAAATATCGTTTGAGCCATATTCTAACAGCAATAAAACAACAATTGTTAATCATAATTTGAAAAATGTTCTCTCCAATTCATTCGGCTTTGGCGGAAATGATACAAGTTTGATTTTTGGGAAAACTTAAAAACCAGTTTCCAGTTTTCAGAATTTTGATTTTGTCTCCCGCTTTGGCGGGACAAGTTTTATTCTTATTATTTCACAGAGGGAATTGAGAGTTGAGAATTGAGAATTGAGAATTATTTTTACATGTTAAACGCAAAGCATTGCTCTGTACATTTTTAATTACTAATTTAATTGCTAATTGCTAATTGCTATCTGCTAATTGCTAATTGCTAATTCTAACTGAGAACTGAGAACTTTTTTCTAACATAGTATTCAGGCTAATATTCAATTTTTCCCTAATTTTTGCAATTTTTTGTTAAATAGTTCCTTTTGTTTAATGTAATTATATTGAAATTTAAAAGATATTCACTACTTTTGCCAACAAAATTTCTTAAAAACCGGAAAATTGCTTATCCCTTTCGGGCAAACAGGCTTAATCTACACTTCTATATTTCTATATATCAACAAGTTATATCAGATTTAGCAAGTTCTATAAAGCGCTTATTATTAATTGATTGAAAATTTTTCACTTTACAGAAAGCAAGGTGAGCAGAAACGAAAAATTAAATTCAGGAGTCCTAAAAACATTAAATTGTTACTTCGCAGTGAGTTTAAAAAAAAGTAAAAATATTAGCAAAACGCATAAAATAAGATATATGTCTCGCAAAATTTGTTTCATTTTTTCAGCCACGATGCTACTTCTTACAGCCGTTGCGCAGGCGCAGATATCCGCACTGCCCGATACTGTGTACAACCCCAATATTGACTATAATACAACGCCAAAGCAGTACATCATCAGCGGAATTACTGTAACAGGAGCGCCCAATTTTGATGAAAACGCCGTTATCGGCTATTCGGGGCTTGATGTTGGACGCACAATCGGCGTTCCGGGCGAAGAAATAACAGCCGCCGTCAAGCGTTTTGTAAAACAGGGGCTGTTCTCAGACATCAAAATTGCGGCAACAAAGACTGTGGACAACCGTATATGGCTCGAAATCAGGCTCAAAGAACGACCGCGCGTGTCGGAACTCAACTTCTTCGGCTTGAAAAAGAGCGAAAAAGAAGATGCAGAAAAGTCAATAGGCATTATTAAGGACAGCCAAATTACACCAAACATTGCCGACAGAGCCGAAAAAATTGTAAAAAAACATCTCGCCTCAAAAGGCTTCTCAAATGCAGAAGTTAAGATTTATCAAAAAGATGACCCCGAAAAACCCGGCTTCGTCATTGTAGATGTTAATGTTGATAAAAAAGAAAAGGTGAAAGTAAATCGCATCTTTTTTACGGGAAATACTGTTCTGAATCAGATGAAGCTTGACAATGCAATGAAGAAAACCAACGAAAAAGGCAAATGGTACAACTTCTTTAAGTCTAAAAAATTTATCCCCGAAGAATTTCAGAATGATAAAAATCTGCTTGTTGAACGTTATAACGATGCCGGCTTCAGAGACGCTTACATTGCCGCAGACAGCGTTGTGCATATTGACGACAAAACGGTAAATATCTATATCAGCATCGAAGAAGGGGAAAAATATTATTTCGGAAATATAAACTGGGTAGGCAACACCGTTTATATGACCCAAGACTTGAATCAACTCTTAAAGATTCAAAAAGGCGAAGTTTACAATCACAAACTGCTTAACGACCGCTTGCAAGCCAATGATGATGCGGTGAGCAAACTTTACACCGACCGAGGCTACCTTTTTGCGCACATTGAGCCGGTAGAAGTGAGCGTAAATGACGATTCTATTAACTTTGAGATGCGGATTTTTGAGGGCAAGCAAGCCACAATAAACAAGATAGGAATTAACGGCAACGAGCGTGTTAATGAGCATGTTATACGCCGCGAACTTTACACCAAACCCGGACAACTCTACAGCCAGACCGACATCGTGCGCTCACTTGGCGAGTTGGCGCGAATGGGGCATTTCGACCCCGAAAGCGTGTACAAGAACATCGACATTCAGCCCGACCCCGAAAACGGAACCGTTGACATCAATTACGGACTCACCACCAAATCAAGCGACCAGATTGAATTTTCCGCAGGCATAGGAGGAACAGGATTTGTAGGCAGTATAGGGCTGAAATTTACAAATTTTGCAATCCAAAATATCCTCAAACCTAAAACATACCATTTCGTACCGCAGGGCGAAGGGCAAACTTTCACGCTCAATTATCGCTCCAGCGGGCTGGCTTACAACTCGTTCAGCGTATCATTCATTGAGCCGTGGCTCGGAGGAAAACGACCTAATTCGCTGTCGGTATCTTTCTATTTTGCCCAGCAAAACAGTTATTCAAACCGATTCCTTAACAATATGAGCAGTTACTATAACTCATATCTGTACCAGCAAAATTCCGTAAATAATATTTATGGTTACGATTACTCAAATTACGGGCAGTCAGAATATGACCCCGGAAAATATATCCGAACATTCGTTGGGTCAATAGGTTACGGAAAACGCTTGAAGTGGCCCGACGACTATTTCACTTTCTATGGCGAACTGTCATACCAACTTTATTCCATGAGCAAATGGCCTTATATGGGTCTGTACGAAGGGAGTACCTTAGTTCAAGACGGAGTATTTCACAACCCCTCAATCACTTTTGCCCTCAGTAGAAGTTCGGTAATGAACCCCATTTATCCGCGAAGCGGCTCCACTTTCACTTTGAGCCTCAAACTCACCCCGCCATATTCTTTAATAAACGGAAAAGATTACACAAAAATTTCTTTCGCCGAGCGATACCGCTTTATTGAATATCACAAATGGAAATTCAGCGCCAAAACATTTACTCCGCTTGACAGCAAAGAAAAATTTGTGCTGATGACACGCGCCGAATTCGGCTATCTGGGACATTATAATGACAATGCACGCTCGCCATTTGAAACATTTATGCTCGGCGGAGACGGAATGTCTGCCTATTCAGGCGCATACACATTGGGAATGGAATATATTCCTTTGCGCGGATACGATGCAGGCGCCCCTTATACTGTGAACAGCAAGAGTCAGTCAAGCGCAACAAGCGCAACAAGTTACCTGTACAACAAATTTACACTCGAAGCACGCTACCCCATTTCACTCGAACAGAATGCAACAATTTACGCGCTCGCCTTTGTGGAAGCAGGCAACAGTTTTTTCAGCATAAAAGACTA
This sequence comes from Prevotellaceae bacterium, assembly GCA_031271005.1. GTDB lineage: Bacteria > Bacteroidota > Bacteroidia > Bacteroidales > Paludibacteraceae > WRGS01. The sequence goes on from JAISWT010000028.1 coordinate 28,812, forward strand.
CAATCCGTTTAACCTGTCGCGGTCGGCAGGCGTAGGAGTGCGTATATTTCTGCCAATGTTCGGAATACTCGGAATAGACTGGGCCTATGGATTCGACAAAACCACAGGAACAACCAAAGCAAGCGGCAGCCACTTCCACTTCGTTTTGGGGCAAGAGTTGTAATCAGTTAGCAGTTAGCAATTAGCAATTAGCAGATAGCAGATAGCAGGTAGGGGCAAAAGGTTTTTGCCCGTACAGCAGATAGCAATTAGCAATTAGCAATTAGCAATTAGCAATTAGCAAATCGTAATTCGTAATTCGTAATTTTTAATTCGTAATTGAATATAATTCTCAATTCTCAATTCTCAATTAAAAAACATTTCTTAATTTCTTAATTCATCTGATAACTGATAATTTTAAAAAGAAAATGGAAAAAAAATCAGCAGCAGGCAAATTTCTTGTGGTAATAGGCGCAGGCGAAAGCGGTACAGGGACAGCCGTGCTTGCGCAGAAACAGGGGTATGAGGTGTTCGTATCCGATTTGTCAACTATTAAACCAGAATACAGGGCGGTTTTAGAACAAAACAATATTCCATTTGAAGAAAATATACATTCGCTGTCAAAAATTCTGACCGCCACCGAAGCGGTGAAAAGTCCCGGAATACCCGACAACGTACCAATAATCAGGGAATTGCGTAAGCACAACATACCTGTAGTCTCCGAAATAGAGTTTGCAGGGCGATTTACTGACGCGAAAATGATTTGCATCACAGGCAGTAACGGAAAAACAACTACCACAACGCTGATTTATCATATTCTCAAAAATTCGGGCTACAACGTTGGGCTGGCCGGCAACGTGGGCAGAAGTTTCGCGATGCAGGTAGCCACCGAAAATTTTGATTACTATGTGCTGGAACTCAGCAGTTTCCAACTTGACGGGATGACAGATTTTAAGGCGAACATTGCAATATTGCTCAATATTACCCCCGACCACCTCGAACGCTACGACCATAAATTTGAGAATTATGTCCGCTCTAAACTGCGAATAACGCAAAACCAAACCGACAAGGATGCGCTCATCTTTTGGGAAGACGACCCCGTTATTCATAATGTCCTGAAAAATGAACATTTAAACTCAATGCTTTGCCCTTTTGCAATAGAAAAGCACATTGATACAGAGGCTTTTGTAGAAAACGGCGACCTCGTTATCCAAACGGCGCAGCGCAGATTCAAGATGCGTACCGAAGAACTTTCACTCAAAGGGCAACATAACCTTTACAACTCAATGGCAGCAGGACTGGCAGCCTTGATTATGGACGTGAAAAAAGAAGATATTCGCAAGTCGCTGGCTGACTTTCAGGGCATTGAACACAGGCTCGAATATGTGGCAACCGTGCGCAACGTCCGCTTTATAAACGACTCGAAGGCTACAAACGTAAATTCGTGCTGGTATGCGCTCCAAAGTATGCAAACGCCTGTAGTACTGATACTTGGCGGAACAGACAAGGGCAACGATTACAGGGAAATAGAACAACTTGTTGCACAAAAAGTTCGCGCACTGGTGTTTTTAGGCGTTGACAACAGCAAACTGCACAGTTTTTTTGACGGGAAAGTTGAAAAAATAGCAGATGCTATCACAATGAAAGACGCTGTAAACGAGGCATATAAGTTTGCGTCTGATGGCGACACGGTACTTCTTTCGCCCTGCTGCGCAAGTTTTGACCTCTTCAAAAACTACGAAGACCGCGGCAGGCAATTCAAAACCTGCGTAAGAAACCTGTAACCGCGAAAACACATGTAGTTAGTTTTCAGAATAAGGCAAAAAAAGATAAAAACGACTTTTCTATTGCTGCATTAGAAAATCAAATTAATTTCGCTGTTTATGCCCTTTACAACTTATCGGCAGAAGAGATAGAAATTATAGAAAATTTATAAGAAAAACGAGATGAGCAGTTTTTTAAAGAGATATTTAGGCGGCGACATAGTAATATGGTTCGTGTTTTTCGCGCTTTGCGTGTTTTCCATCATCGAACTTTACAGCGCGTCAAGCCAGTTGGCTTACAAGGCAAACAGTTACGTGTCGCCGGTGTTGCGTCATGTCATTTTTCTGGCGGTCGGCATTGCCGCAGCCTTCGGCATTCATCTTATCCCCTCAAAAGTCATTCGCCTGCTGGCTTATTTAGGGCTTGCCGCCTCAATAGCGCTGCTTGCGGCAGTACTTCTCTTTGGCGAAACCACTAACGAAGCACAGAGGCTGCTAAAGGTGGGCCCCATAAAGTTTCAGCCTTCCGAACTGGCTAAACTGTCGCTGGTAATTTTTGCCGCCGACATGCTCTCGCGCATTAAAGACAACCGAAAAGAAGAAAAACGGATATTCTGGTGGCTCATGGGGGTCTCCGCAGTGATTTGTATTCTCATTTTTTTCGAGAACTTTTCCACCGCTGCCCTACTCTTTCTTATAGTGCTGATAATGTGCTTTATCCAGAAAGTTTCGTGGCGGCGGCTGCTGACAGTAGTTTTAATAGTGTTTACTGCACTTGTAACAGGGTTTGCGCTGATGTGGAATATACCGGAAGGAACAAAACTGCCCAAACGCTTAGACCGCGCACACACTTGGGTTAAGCGGGTAAAGGAATTTTCAAAGGAGACAGACAAGGCGACTAAATACGTGATGACCGATGACAACCGTCAGCCTCTCAACGGAAAGATTGCTATCGCCCGCGGCGGCACACTGGGAGTGTTCCCGGGAAACAGCGTACAGCGCGACTATCTCGCACAGGCATATTCCGATTTTATATTCGCAATAATGATTGAGGAAACAGGCATTTTGGGCGCCTTTGGGGTCATTATACTCTATCTGGTGCTTATGTTCAGAGCAGGGATAATAGCCACCCGAAGCAGGCAGGTGTTTCCGGCAATGCTGGTTATGGGATTGTCATTAATAATTGTTATTCAGGCATTTATACACATGGCAGTAGTTACAGGCATTATTCCAGTTACAGGACAGCCACTGCCAATTATTAGCCGAGGAGGAACATCTATAATCGTAACCTGCATCTATTTCGGAATTATTCTGGGAGTTACGCGCAGCACAATAAAAGACAGACAGGAAGACGGCGAACTCGCTGCCCAAAAATACAGCACGAATGCACCGGAAGTAAAGTTAGACGAGTTATAGACTGCCAAGTTGAGAGTTGAGAATTGAGAATTGAGAATTGAGAATTATATTCAATTACGAATTACGATTTGCTAATTGCTAATTGCTATCTGCTGTACGGGCAAAAACCTTTTGCCCCTACCTGCTAATTGCTATCTGCTATCTGCTATCTGCTAACTGCTAACTGACTGACTGACTGACTGACTGATTAAAAAGTTAATTAGCGGACTGAAAAACAGAAACACAGCCACCGGAATCCCCTGCATTCAAATAAATATATATTTTTCGTTGAAGTCCTGTTTCGTTTTTTTGCAATGAAACAGTCATTTTTTGAAAAGACAACTCTTCTATCATAAACCATGAGCCAACAGCGCTTTTTATATAGCCGGAATTGTTGTATTCAAACAGGATATTATCATATTCTATTATACGCGTATCTCCAATCCACATATCAAAACTTGATATGCCCCACCACTTACCTGTTGCGGTAAGCTCTTTGGTTCCACCTGCAGCAGTAAAAAAAAGTTCTTCGGTAGAAAGTTGTATATCATTGACTTCACAAGAGCAAAGTCCGTATACAATACCTGCTGTCAATAATATTTTTCTAAGGTTTTTCATATTCAAATATTTTTATTCAGGAAAATAAATATTCGGATACATTCCTACAAAATACTGATAATTACCGTTTTCTCCGCTTGCCTTGGTATTTGAAGGCAACGGTTAGGCATCGGTAAGTTTTTGGCTTGCCTTCCGACTTGCGGCTTCCGGAGGCACAGCCAATTCATTTTCGCTTCGCTCGCAACTTACTGCGAGCGTTATCGCCGCCGCAGCGATAAATACAATTAAAATTTTGTTTCTGTTCATAAATTATTCAAAATTTTAATATTGACGCGGCAAAGGTAAAACATTTTTTTTTGAAAAATAAATAAAAGTAAGAAAAATTTAACAGGGAATATATTAACTTAACTTTCGTAATTATTGTATTTTATTACTAATTGAGAATTGATATCTGCTATTTGCTACTTTGTGTCCTTTGTGAATTTCTCCCGCTGTGGCGGGACAAGTCTTGTTGTGCCTTGTGGTGAGAAAAATTAACCACAAAGGACACAAGATTTATCCCGCCAAAGCGGGAGGCTGCACAAAGT
>JAISWT010000075.1 GCA_031271005.1 Prevotellaceae bacterium
GCAACGCACAGTCGGGAATGGAGTGGAAACGAATAAGGTTTACGCGACATTCAAGTCCTTGCAGTAGTGCTGCAAGGGCCTGCACATGTCGCGGCGTATCATTCCACCGGTCAAATAAAATGTATTCGAAACTTACGCGCCGCTGTCCCGAAAAATCGTACTGTTTAAGCAGTTCCATCACCTCTTGCAAAGGATAGGCTTTCTGCATGGGCATCAGTTCCTGCCGCTCGCTGTCGAACGGATTATGCAGGCTCACGGCAAGGTGGCATTCGCTTTCTTCCAAAAAACGCTTCACGGCCGGCGCCAGCCCAATGGTAGACACCGTGATGCGGCGCGGACTCCACGCAAAACCCCAGGGCGCGGTGAGGATTTGCAAACTTTTCAGCACTTCGTCGAGGTTGTCCATCGGCTCGCCCATGCCCATGAATACGGCATTAGTCAGCGCGTCGCGCTCCCCCACCGCCCGGAACTGGTTGATAATTTCACCGGCCGAGAGATTACCGCGAAACCCCTGCCGCGCCGTCATGCAAAAGCGACAACCCATGCGGCACCCCACTTGCGACGACACACAAAGGGTGGCGCGGTCGGCGTCGGGAATCATCACGGTCTCTACGGCCTGCCCGCCATAAGTGGGAAAAAGATACTTGCGGGTGCCGTCTCTCGCGGTTTGCACCGCCGCCGGCGCCACAGTTCCCACGTCAAACCCTTCGCAGAGTTGCGCGCGCACGGCTTTTGAAAGATTTGTCATCTCGTCCACAGCGGTTACATGCTTTTTATACAACCAGTCGGCAATCTGACTGCCGGTGAAGGCAGCCCACCCACGACCTTTCACGAGCGCCACAAGTTCAACCAAAGTTTTACCAAGCAAGGGTTCACGCATTGTCATCATTTTAATTAGAAAGTGATAGTTATTGTAATAGAAACTAAAAATTTAAAAAAAATCATTTTAAAATTTGGTGGACGAAAATTTATTTTTACCTTTGCAAAATACTTGACTATCCACCATATAGGAAAGACATACTATATTTTTCTTTTCCATATTGTCTGGTATATCGTTCTAAAGAGCTTTAAATTAGTTGTATAACGTTTTTGCAGAGGCATACGAAGGTTGACTATATTTATGGAAGGATTGCAAATATCATATTTCTATGTATTGGGCCCAAAACTACCACCGCTTCAACTAAAGTCGTGGTGGCGGCGATGGGCGCCAATCTTTTTAAAATCTGTACATTTTATGGCATTACAGATATTTTTTTAAGATTTGTTCTATTTGTTTGTCTAAATCAGGTATTACCATTGTTTTTGCCTTTTCTTCCAATACTTCAATTTCTGACACAATTTTTTTCTGAATTTCTTCGGGAGGAAAAGGGATTGGAATATTTTCCAAATTATTACGATTTAAACCGCCTTGCGCCAGCCCTGTTACATTAGCTTTTAATAGTTTTTGTCCCTCAATAGAATGGAGTATATAAAAAACATATTTTTGAATTATTTCATTATCGGTTTTCAAAGCAAAAACGTGTTCGTTAATCATACCTTCCGAATATGGAAACTCGGACTTTCTAAATAAAGCAACTTTTCCTGTCAAAGCACCATCTTTACACAACATAATATCTAAGTCTTCCAAAATTCCCTGTTGTGCAGATTTAAAGTAATCTTCTGGAACAAATTTCATTTTTGCATAATTCATTTTCCCATTTGTTCCAATATGTTCGCCCCCTAAACTTGGTATTCCCGAACGATATTGTGCTACACCACCTTTTGGGCGTTTGCCGCTTTCAATTTTGATAAAAATATTTCCTAAATTTCTTTTTTCCCATTTTGTTGGAAATTCTACTTTTTCTTTGAGAGTTAGCGATAAATCTTTTTCGAATTCAGCATGTTTAAAATCTAACAACGCAATTAAGCTGTGATAAAAGACATTATTTTTTAAGTTTTCAGAAATTGGCAAATCTAAATTTCCTTTGAAAGCATTGTAAATATAGGTGTTTGCTTTTTGTGCATTTTCCAATATTTCCGCATCAAATAATTGGGTACATTCATCTATTGTTTTTCCTGTTTGCATTGGCAAAATACCTTGTGTTTCTCTTCTATCGCTAAATTTATACCCTAAAAAATGTTTCTCATCATCTTTTTCGCCTGTTTTTACTAAAACTACTTTTTGAAAATATGCCAAAATAAAGTACAAAAGTTTCTCTTTTTCAGTTTCAATCAAAGTATTCCAAAAATCCTTTTCGGTTTTTGCCTTGATTTTTTTGCGATATTCTTTGTAAATATTGTGATTGGCAACGGCATTATTCGGCTCTTTTTTCAGCATCGTAACATAATCTTCAAAGCCGATATTTTCCCAAACATGATTAACGTATTTGCTGACAGGTTTTTCAATCCCATTGTGGGTTACATCTTGAAAGTCATCGAAAAACCGTTCGATTGATTTGCGTAAATTTATATTGTCGTAATTGTTTCTGCGGCGCAAGAACAGCACAACAGTATTGGTTCCTGTAGCCATGAACGTATTGCCCCCTAATTCGGTAATGGCAATAATTTCAAAGTATTGTAAAATGATTTCACGCGCTTTGGTATAAATTCCACTTTTTTCTAAAATTGATTTTGGCAAAATCACTCCTGCCACCCCACCGTCTTTCAGCAACTGTTTCGTACGTTCGACAAATAAACATTCTATTTCGGAACTGTTATCGGTTAAGTAATTATACAAATCAAAATCTTTTTCGGTATAATATTCACGCGCAGCATTTTTGAAAGCGGAAACAGAATAAGGCGGATTTGAAACAAGAATATCAAATTGCTTGTTTTCTTTGGGAAATTCTTTATCTGTGCGTTTCAGCAAATCTTTATATTCTTTTGTATGTTCAAAATTCGCTAAACCATCACTCAAAATAACATTCGCTAAACCGTCGCCATGCAAGTAGCAACCCACTTTACCCACTTTTACCAAACGATAATCTTTCTCAATTCCATACACATATTGAGTAGCCCAATCAAAATGGTCTGTATGCCAAACTTTTATCTTTTTTGCCGTGCTATCTATATAATTTTCCGGATTTTTATTGTCAATTAACCGTTGCATCTCGTGCATACCTTCGGTCAAAAAATGCCCGCTGCCTGCAGCATAGTCAATCAAAAACGGCAATAAATTATTTGTTTCGCCTTTTTCCAATTTTTTATCTACCAGAGTGTCTATCGGCAAACTTTTAATAATAAACCGGGCTATTGGTACAGGCGTAAAAAATTGTCCTGATTCTTGCTTTAACCCTGTTGTTAAAAGCAGCTCGAAGAAATCTGAAAGATATTGTTGTCGTTTGTTGTAACGCAAACGGAAATTCTGCAACAATTCAACAACTTCTTTTACAATTTTTGCATTTTCTTTGAATGTTTTCTCGTCATAAACTTCTTTTATTGCAAACTCATTGTTTTTTTCCAAACGAAGTTTGTTTATTTTGAATAACAATGATTGTTTTACTTTTTCGTCTAAATATTTATATTCCGTATCAAAATCGGTTTCTGAAAAATCTGTTACCTCTTTTTCCAAAAAATCATGCATTCCATCTTTATACAGATTAGTTAGGCGAATTTGAAAACTTACATCATCATCTTTTCCTTCCATCCATTGAAATTTCAATTCCTCATTTGGTTTTGTGCTTTTTTCGTCATAAACTTTGCACAAAAAGAGTGTGAAAATTTTATTAAAAGCATTCGGTTTGTCGGAAACCACATTATGCCGCAGAATTTCAAGAAAACTATTAAAAATAAAACTGCTGTCCTCTTGTTTAATTGGTTTTAATTGTTTAATCGTAAGCGTTTTGCTTTCAAAATTATATGGTTTTACCCACTCGTCAAAAATACCGTTATCTTTTGTAAGTTTGTTCCATCTTTCATAAAAATCTTTGACATCGCCTGCGCGGTAATTGTCTTCGATTTTTACGATTTCGTTGCGGTAAATAATTTCTTTGCCTTTTAACTCAGAAGCATAAAGCATTATTACATCTGGTTTATTGCTGAATTTGAAATACGTAAAGAGTTGTCCGCCATCTTTTTTCATTCGGGCAAATGCCTTGTCGAACTCCTTGCCGTACGTTTTACATTCTATCAGCAAATATTCCGAACCGTCATCGCGCGTTACGCAAATATCAAGCCTTCCGGAAGTCCCATGTCCCGCCGGATAAGTTTTCTCCAAGATAATATTTTGTGGCTTGTAGCCTTTTTCGAGTAGGTGATTGACACATTCCAGCACCACGAAATTTTCGGGTTGGGCAAAGTTTTGTGTAGTTTTGCTGTCGAATTGAATAAGATTGCCATAGTCGATAGTCTGTTTTCCAGCATTTACCTCAATGCTATAGCCTCCCGCCTTTGGATATTTTTTTGCGAAGATGCCTGCGACATTTTCCTTAGGGCTAAAACCCAATGTAATCAACAAACCCCTATAATTCATGGCATAGGTAACTTTTCAAAGACAAAGGTATATAAAATTTTCTAAATCGTATGTCAGGGGATCAGTTTTTCATACATAAACCGCAAGGTCAGTTGGCGACTGTGCTCGCGCTTAGCGTCCCGGTAACCGTGCCGGCTTTCGGGGTAAATCATCAGGTCAAACTCCTTGCCCAAATCCTCGAGCAACGACACCAGTTGAAAGGTGTTTTGGGCATGTACATTCTCGTCGCGCAGGCCGTGGGTGAGCAACAGCCGCCCTTCCAGTTTCCCGGCGTGGGTAAGCACAGACGCCGTTTTGTAGCCTTCGGGATTTTCGGCCGGCGTGTCCATAAAACGCTCGGTGTACACCGCATCATAAAGCAGCCAGTCGGTTACGCTGCCGCCGGCAATGCCGTGCGTAAACACGCCGGCGCCGTAAGTCAGTGCATAACAGGTGAG
>JAISWT010000151.1 GCA_031271005.1 Prevotellaceae bacterium
GCGGGACAAGTTTTGTGCCCTTTGTGGTAAAGAAACTTTGACTTTTGGGACAACCCCATTCGGTCTCTTGCACACGGCAACTTTGAAAAACTTATAGCACCTCAAAAAAAGATTTAGCCGATTTTGCAGAATTTGCATAATTTCTTTTTTATTACACAGAGAGACACGGAACTTGTCCCGCCAAAGCGGGAGGTTTCACAGAAAAACACAGAGATTTTTTTGCAATTAATTAGAATTCAATTGTCAGAATTTTGATTTTACATAAATTTTTTTTATTACACAAAGAGACACAGAACTTGTCCCGCCAAAGCGGGAGGTTTCACAGAGAAACACAGAGATTTTTTTTGCAATTAATTAGAATAAGGAATAAAGAATAAAGAATAAGACAATATGCAAAGTCAAAATTCTGAAAACTGAAAACTGACAACTTTCAAAATTTTTTCGCTAACAATCTTAATTTTAAAAAAAAATGTACTATTTTTGTGTTGCGAATTTTTTAGGAATACGCATTTTTGGTGAAATTAACAGATAAATCTAATATTATATGCAAAAAAGAGGAAACAAATACGGGATTCACCGTGTAATAGAGCCTGAAGGCGTGTTGCCGCAGCCGGCAAACAAAATTGACAATGATATGTCAGAGATTTATGACAACGAGATCCTCATTGATGTAAAGACGCTGAACATTGACAGCGCGTCATTCACCGACATCTCGGCACGCGCTTGTGGCGACAAATCAAAAATCGCCGAAATTATGCTCGACATTGTAGCAAAACAGGGTAAGCACCGCAACCCGTGGACAGGCTCAGGCGGAATGTTGCTCGGAGTGGTCGAGAAAATTGGAGACGCAATCAAAGACAAAATTGACCTTAAAGTAGGCGACAAAATAGCAACGCTTGTCTCACTTTCGCTCACGCCCTTACGTATCGACAAAATTAAGGAGATACGTGCAGAGGTAGACCAAGTAGACATTGACGGCAAAGCAATACTGTTTGAGAGCGGAATTTATGCTAAAATCCCTGCCGACATGCCCGAAAAACTCGCGCTGTCTGCTCTTGACGTGGCAGGTGCGCCCGCACAGACAGCAAAATTAGTGAAACCCGGACATACGGTTTTGATTATTGGCGCGGGCGGAAAATCGGGAATGCTGTGCTGCTACGAAGCGAAAAAACGGGCGGGAGTAACAGGTAAAGTTATCGGCTTGTGCGGAAGCCCAAAGTCAGCTGCGAGATTGGAAAAACTGAATTTCTGCGACCACGTCTTTGTCGCAAACGCAACGCAGCCGGTGCCCGTATTGGAAGAGATTGAAAAACTTACAAACGGACAAATGTGTGATGTTACAATTAATAACGTCAACATACCCGACACCGAAATGACATCTATTCTTTGCACAAAAGACACAGGATTGGTCTATTTCTTCTCAATGGCTACAAGTTTCACAAAGGCAGCGCTCGGCGCCGAAGGCGTTGGCTCCGATGTTACGATGCTGGTAGGCAACGGATACACCAAAGGACATGCAGAAATAACGCTGCAAGAACTGCGCGAAAGCCCGGAACTCAGAAAAATTTTTGAAGAGATGTATGGGTAGCAATTAGCAGTTAGCAGATAGCAGATAGCAATTAGCAATTGGGGCTGTTTCAAAAACGCTTTGCGCACCTTGCGAAAAACTTTGCGCCTTTGCGGTGAAATAATTTTTACCGCAAGGAACGCAAAGGAATACGCAAAGTGCGCAAGGTTCTTTTAACTGCTAACTGCTAACTGCTAACTGCTAATTGCTAACTGTTTTCAATATTTCTCTTTCTGGAATCCCCACAGGCGGAGTTCCTCGCGCCATGTGGTTGGATAGTTGGCTTTGAGTAGCAGCGCCAGCGCGTTGAGCGTTTGTTTGATAACCGGGCGCAGTTCAAACTTTGTTCCGACTTGCTCCGAAAACGGGGAATCAATGCTTTCTGCTGCGGCTTTTTCCTTTTCAAAGCGTGTGAGAATGTCCTTCCAGTATGCTGTACCATACTTTTTGTCGGTAAATTCGGGGGCGCTTATTGCTGCAACAAGTTGTCGCAGGGACTGCAAACGGCGGTCGTTGTCGCGTGGCATACCATATTGTCGTGCTATCTTTACAATGCCAAACTCCGAATAGTGCGCCACAGAATCGGCTTTGCCGTAGCGGTCGGCAAGATAGTTTTTCACAAACTGCAAAGACCCGTTAATCACCGCGTTCAAGACTTTGAGTTCGTATGTGCTTGCGCTGCGTTCACTTTTAACTTCGGCGCGTATCTCAAAGGACTCCGCAAAATCTTTGATTTGCTGCTCAAACCTGCTCGCTGTTGTCCATAGCAGCGTCAAGTTGTCGGCGCTTTTCCACCGAGCAACAACCTTGCTCGATGCTGTAATAAGGTCGGCTTCTCTGTTCGGAATACTGCGAACAGAGGATTTCTTTTTGGCTCTTTCTTCCATAACAAAAACTTTTTTATAATTTAGTTAATAACGGTTAATAATTGCTGCATTTATGCAATCAGGTTTTGCGCGATATATGCCTGTTTGTAAAATATAAATTATGTTTTTTCAAACTTTTATGCCTGAAAAAAATCATTTTCTTTAAAATAACGTTTTTTTTTGCAACGAATAACAATTATGCGCAAAAGTAGCAAAAATTATTGAAATGCAAAACAGCAGAGTTTTCGGTTTTCAGTTATTATAATGTAATAGGGCACATGCATCGCGCCTTAATAGCCAACTATTCCAAAAATAAATGAAAACCTGCAGCCTGAAAAAATCACCTTCGTATTGGCAGCAGTGATGTATTCAGTCTCATTTTAGTTCAATTTTAAAAATTAAACGGAAAAAAAAATGATAATAAATTTTGCGGATTAAAAAAAAAGCAATACCTTTGCACCGCAAAACACGCGGGGTGGAGCAGTGGTAGCTCGTCAGGCTCATAACCTGAAGGTCGCACGTTCGAGTCGTGTCTCCGCAACTATCTGAATACGGATTGCTTACAGGCATCCGTATTCGCTTTTTCCCGCCTTGGAAGAACAATAGTTAGTGGTTAGTGGTTAGTGGTTAGTGATTAGTAGTGTTATGTTAAGTCTGAAATGTCAAAAATATTTATTGTAAATATCTATTAATTAGCAAATTATAAATCTATTTAATAATTAACTTAACAATAGTTATTAGAGTTTAATGATGAATTATGTGAAATTAAAACTCTGAAAACTGAAAATTTGGCACTGTTTTTGCAACGGAAAGAAAGGACTTCTGAAAAACAGCAATTTTTAGAGGTGTCAAAAGATAATGAATTTTAATAAAATAACAATTATAATAATAATGAAACACAACATTTTAATATTCAGTTTGGTTTTTTTGTTCGGCAATTTTGCCGCTTTGAGCGCACAAGCGAAAAAAGCAGAGAGTAACACTGCTGTAACAACCTTCAATGTTTCGCTGCATTGCGCAGCCTGTAAGAGTAAAATCGAGAAAAACATTTCGTGGGAAAAAGGCGTTAAAGATTTGTCGGTGGATTTGGACAAAAAAACCGTTACCGTAACCTACGACACGCGGAAAATTGATAAGCAAACGCTGCAAAAAGCAATCGAAAAACTTGGCTACACATGCAGCGAGCAGGTTGCAGCCGCAGGCGAATGCCAAAAAAGTGGCTGTAAAAAAGACGCGGAGCAAAAACAAGGCTGCTGCAAGCAAAAAGCCGAAGGTGAAAAAACTTGCGCAAAAGCCGCCGAACACAAAGCCTGCAATGCTGAAAAAAAATAATTCTTTGTTTTTATGATAAAAAGGAAGAAAATACTTACCTCGTTCATTATCATTGTTTTAGCAATAGTATTAATGGGTGGGGGATTTTTTATGTACACATTTTTCGCACCTAATATAACTGCCAAAAGTGAAAATTCGTTTGTTTATATTTATCCTGATTACACTGTAAATCAGGCAGTTGCTCAAATTAATAAAGTTGCGAAAATAAAAAACGTAGCAACGTTTAACTTTGTAGCAAAACAAATGAAATACACTGACGGAAAAGTACGCGCAGGAAGATACGCCATTTCCAACAGAATGACCAACCTTGAACTTGTGCGCCGGTTGCGAAACGGTCAGCAAACCCCTGTGAATCTCACTTTTAACAATATCCGTACAAAAGAACAGTTGGCAGGACGGCTGTCCGAACAACTTATTGCCGACTCGCTGAGTATCATTACCTTACTTAATGATACGAATTTTTTGCAAGGGCTGGGACTGACCCCTGAAACTGCTATAACTTTATTTATTCCAAATACTTACGAAATGTATTGGACTGCCTCCGCCTCTGCTCTGCTCAAACGAATGGAAAAGGAATATCGCGCATTCTGGACCCCCGAACGGCTCAAAAAGGCGAAGCAAATATCGCTTTCGCCGCCCGAAGTGGCTACTTTGGCATCAATAGTAGAAGAGGAAACCAATTATCAGCCTGAACGCCCTGTGGTTGCGGGGCTGTATATCAATCGGTTGCGCAAAAACATCAAATTGCAAGCCGACCCGACTGTCAAGTATGCCAACGCGGATTTTAACTTGCGCCGCGTTCTGAATACGCATCTCAAAACGCAGTCGCCATACAATACGTATCAAAATTTCGGCTTGCCGCCCGGACCTATTCGTGTGGCATCGACCAAAGGAATTGACGCGGTGCTCAACTACGAGCATCATAACTATCTGTTTATGTGCGCAAAAGAGACATTTGACGGCACGCACAACTTTGCAGCCACCTACGCCGAGCATCAACAGAACGCACGCCGCTATCAACAGGCATTGAACCAAAGAAATATTCAGTAAAAACAAATATAGAATATGGAAGATTCTTTGTATATGTCCCGTTGCTTGACGCTCGCAGCATTGGGCGAAGGCTATGTTGCTCCGAATCCGATGGTAGGGGCGTTGCTTATGTGCAACGGACAAATAATTGGCGAGGGCTATCACCGCGCTTACGGCGGCGTGCATGCCGAGCCGAATGCTATCAACAGCGTAACAGACAAGTCAATGCTGTGTAAATCAACGCTTTATGTTACCCTTGAACCCTGCTCGCATTTCGGAAAAACGCCGCCTTGCGCCGAACTGATTGTGCGTTGCGGCATTCCGAAAGTCGTTATCGGCACGGAAGACCCAAACCCGAAAGTAGCCGGCAAAGGGATAAAAATATTGCAAAATGCCGGTATTGAGGTTGTTACGGGTGTCTTGAAAGATGAATGTTATGACCTTAACAAGCGGTTTTTTACTTTTATAGAAAAAAAACGACCCTTCATTGTGCTGAAATGGGCGCAAACCGCAGACGGCTTTTTAGACATCGAGAGGAAAAATTGCGCACAAAAGCCGCTGCAAATTTCCAATCGACTTACAAAAATTCTCACACACAAAGTTCGCACCGAAAATCAGGCAATTATGGTTGGTACAAACACCGTTTTGCTCGATAACCCGAAACTTACCGCACGGCACTGGCAAGGCAAAGCGCCTGTTCGACTTATCCTCGACCCGAAAGGCAGAATCCCCGATACGTTTAATGTTATGGACGGCTCTGAACCGACTTTTGTTTTCACCGAAAAAGAGAACAAAACAAACCGAAAAAATTGTGAATTTATTTATTTTGATTTTTCAAAAAAAAATATAACTCATTTAGTTACAGAAATTTACAATCTAAATATTCACTCTGTTCTGGTGGAAGGCGGCGCAAAATTGCTCACAAGTTTTATCAATGAACAGTTGTGGGACGATGCACAAATAGAAATCAGCCCGATACAAACGGGCAAAGGAGTGAAAGCGCCCTTTTTGCCACTTGCTCTGCTGGGCGAAAAAGAATATGAGAAAAACAGAATCTTGTTTTACAAAAACGCAATTAGTGGTTAGTGGTTAATGAAGAAATGAAGAAATGAAGAAATGAAGGAAGGAAGAAATTATATTCAATTACGAATTAAAAATTACGAATTACGATTTGCTAATTGCTAACTGCTAATTGAGAATTGAGAATTGAGAGTTGAGAATTATTTTTACATTGAGACGCAAAGCATTGTGTCTGTACATTGCTAACTGCTAATTGCTAATTGCTAATTGCTAATTGCTAATTGCTAATTGCTAACTGCTAACTGCTAACTGCTAATTGCTAATTGCTAATTGATTAAAGTTTCTAACTAAACTCTGACATCTGACAACTGCATTTGGAAAACTCGTGTTTTATATGTAATTTTGCGGAAAAGTTTGTGCCTAAGGGCAATAAGACATTGAAAACAAAGTTTTAAATTTTACATTTGAGAAGCATAATATATTAATATTTACAAGAATTATGACAAGAGAAACAATAGAAGAAATTGTAAATAAATTTTTGATAGAAGAAATAGAAGTTGATGCGGAAAAACTGACATCAGACGCGAATCTGAAGACCGATTTGGGTATTGATTCGCTTGATTTTGTAGATATTGTGGTGATTGTGGAGCGCAATTTCGGGTTCAAAATCAAGGCAGAAGAAATGACTGATGTTCGCACGCTCGGCAATTTTTACGGATATATTGAGAGCAAAATTGGCAATGGCTGAACCTTTTTCTTGAGTTGCTACTGCTCTTTTTTTGCAGTTTTTTGGATAGTTTCATTTTTTTTTAAAAGCAAATTCAGCGCTTGGCAGATTATTTTTTTGCGCAATTAAGTCGTTGAATAAGAATGAGTAATACAGCGGAATATTCAGCAATCCTTCGTTATATTCCAAGCCTTTGAGCGAGAAGCGAATGCTTAAATCAGGGTTGTATTTTTTGCGAAATACGCGCAAACTTTGCCCTTTCACCTGTTCGCCTGATTTCACCTTTGCATACCTTTTTATTTTTAATTTCGACTGCAAAGATACAAAAAATCACATTATTAGTACTAATAATGTGATTTTTTCCACCTTTTTTACTGTTTTGCGCGATTTTTTCGTGCCTCCCGCTTTGGCGGGACAAGTCTTGCGCACCTTGCGAAAAACTCCCGCTTGGGCGGGAGAATAAACTATGCCGTGCTTTCGTGCCTGCGTTCTGCGCCCCTCTCCCCTCTCCTTCGGAGAGGGGCTGGGGGTGAGGTCAGGAGAGGTAAAGTTTATTTATCTGCTCTGTCAGTACAATATGCCATCAGGCATATGAATGGGGATGGCAGTTATCGAATTTTCGCTAAAACTGCTCTTGTAAGTTGCAAAAATCGCATCGCTTGTAATGGTGGCATCTAACCCGCCTTTACGTAAATCAACTGCGCCCAAAATAAAATAATATCTTTTGATTGTCATTCCTGTATTTCTGATAATTACCGAACCGGATACAAAATTATACCGGTCGTTGGGTTCTTTGATGCCGCTTATTAATTTGTAGCCTGCCATGCTTGGAATACCCACATCGGGAGATATGTGTCTGCTTTCGGCATTGTCGCCAAAAGTTCCCCGAAACCACATTTTATAGTCATTAATTATCATTGATTCCGCAGGCATACCCTCCAGAAGACAAATCACATCTACCCGCCACATTCCCGGAGGCAATTCAATGTATGCGCCTGTGTTAAGAAATAAAGAATCCGCTTCTGTCATTCCTAAGGATGAGGGTGGTATAGAAGAAGCGCCTATCTTCTTAAAAGGAAAATTGATTGTTTTATTTACAATATTGCCAAAGATAACGGGCGTTGTAATTTGTTTCCACGTGCCCACGCCGTCAGCATCGCACACCAAAGCAAAAGTTTCTCTTTCATTTCCGTCAACAAGGCGGAAACCCCTGCCTTTGACTGTTGCGGTGTCTTTTTGGACAATGTCCAAAGTCGTTTTCGGGGTATCGGTGTTGATACCCACCTGCGCGGACAGCGATTGTCCGCCGCTCATCAGGGCTAAAAAGCCCAAAATTAAAATACTCTTGTTCATTTTTGTAAAAATTTAAATTTAAAATGTTATTATTTTATTTATTATTAGTGAATAATTTATTAATTCAAAATTGAGAATTGAGAATTGAGAATTGCTATCTGCTATCTGCTACCTTGTGTCCTTTGTGAATTTCTTTGTGTGCCTTGTGGTAGAAAAATTAACCACAAAGGACACAAAGGCTGCACAAAGTTCAATAAATTTAGTCGTTTTGCGCGACTCGGCATAGCCAAAACATTGATTTCGCTTTCGCTCAATATCTGCTTTGTCTCTGCTCTCGCTGCTTAAAACGTTCACAATAGTCGCATTAGTTATTCATTATTTATTGTTCACTATTCATTATTCAAGTTTTGTTTCAAAAAAGACAACATAAAAATAGCGTGGATGACCTGTCTGTAATCAGGTTACCACGCCTACAACTCTGGCAAGTCGCTCCACGCCGTATAACACGGTGTTTCACGGACTTATTCTTGAGTTGTAGCCTTCTGTATAAGGGCTTTGTGGTAAATGATTACAAGAATATCTGTAAATCGCAAGATTCATTATGTTTGCACACGCTTGCGCATCGTGTTTTTTATCAATTATTTATTTACAAAAAAATATAAAACAAATTGATAAACATTTTTACTATATCTGCCTGTTTATAAGCATTTTAGCGTGGCAAAGTTACAAAACATTTCGGAATAAAAAATATTTTTGAAAAAAAAAGTAAAAAAAATTTCAAAAAAGTTGGTTTGGGCACGAAAGTCCGCAAACAATTGGGGACACAATGCATTGTGCCCCTAATTGCTAATTGCTAATTGCTAATTGCTAATTGCTAATTGCTAACTGCTAACTGCTAACTGCTAACTGCTAACTGCTAACTGCTAATTGCTAATTGCTAATTGCTAATCCTATTTCACAAGCAATTTCTTCATAATTGTACGGTTGCTGTTTTCAATACGGATGAAGTAAAGCCCGCTGCCAAGATTCAAATCCAAACGTACCGTCCCGCTCACCGATGCGTATGTTTCAAGCGTTTTGCCTGACAGGTCAATGATGCTCAGCGATGAATTATCCGGAACAGATGAAACATACACTGCGCCTGTTGCAGGGTTTGGATAAACTGTAATGTAATCCTGCCGGATAGCCTGCACCCAGTCGCTTGTGTGAGAATAAACAGTATATAATCCTGCTATCTCAGCATTGTTACCAATTTTCCCCAAATCTGTTGCGGCGCCTGTTTGTGGATTTAATTCAACGAGCCTGCCTCTGTCAAAGTCATACATTAAATCGTACATAGCCCAAAACAAACGTCCTGTATTGTGGTCGAATGTCATGCTTTGAAGGTAGGCAGGCAGAATTTCCGTATCTCCAACAGGAGTCAGTTCGCCGGTGGTTTTATCTACGGTAACCAAATATCCGGAGCGTTCAATGCCATACAACTGCCCGTTCAAATCGGCGGCAAGCGTAAACAGATAAGTCGAAGCGGGAAGAGATACAACAGGCGCCAATGCGCCGTTTTCCATATTTACCGTATTCAATACCGATATTAAAGTTTGAGGATTGAGCGTAAGGGCATACATTGTGTTTGTTGAATAGTCGTAAGTTATATCGGCAAACAATATATTTGGCGCAGAAACTTTTGAAACTTCCGTCCAGTCGCTTTTTAATTTAACAAAATTGACCGACTCGTAGTTTCCGTTTCCTGTATATCCGTAAATAAATCCGTCAACATATTCCGCTGCGCAAATCACATTTCCATTGTCGCGGTAACGATATTCCGTTGTTACTGTTTCGGGGTTATAACTGCTGAATGATACGTTTGCGAACAAGTCATCCATTGTCATCGTTCCGTCTTCGTATGCCGCGTCCCAAAGCCTGTAACCGTACAGCGTAACGTTTTTAAGGAAATTGAACGAAACGCTTGCCGTATCATTGCTTATATCGCCGTCATTCGGCAATTTTGTGTACGATTTGATATTGAAGGTTTTATATTCGGTCAAATCAACCGTACTTTCAAATGTAAATTCTGCGGTTTGGCGCGGGGCAATTGTACCTGTGAAATTTTCAACTGTTTCTGCGCCTCCGTTCAGCGAGTAAGCAACGGGGAATGCAGAAACCGCATTTGAACCGTAGTTTTCGATTAGCACTTTCACTTGCGCCGCTTGGTTCCCGCCTGCTAAGGGCGCAATAATTTTGTTCACTCCTGCATCTTGCGGGTGCGGCTCAAAACATAAAACGCTGGCTTCCCAGCCGGGCGCCTCCGTGTTTTTGTGCTTGTCAAAAACAAATGTCAGCGAGCCATCGGCTGCTCTTGAACGGATAGCAGGCGGCAAATTATTGGTTAAATCGCCCGACAAAGCGGCAAGCAGTTCATTTTCGGCGGCAGCGCTGCCACTGTAAATAAACAAAGTATCTCCCGGTAATTTGTATATCGTACCAAACCATTCGTGTGTTTCAAAGGGCTTTGAAAAGAAACTCGTAAATTCTACTTTCAGTCGATTTTCAGAGATTGCAGGATAGAAGGTAATGGTTTGCGTCTCTTTTCCGTCAGTTGGCGGTCCAAAATAATTGCCGGACATTCCGTCATCCATAAATTGAATATTGCAGGCAGTTACCGTTGCATCTGTGCCGATAACGGCTACATTTCCGTTGTTTGTTACGGTTACGGTTGCAGTGTCATTACGCGAGTCTATGTCGTTTTCAACCAAAGTATAAACTTTGATATTGTAGTCTTTGACTTCCGAAAGGTTGGCTTTTGTTGGGAACGAATATTCTACTTCCGCATTTACGGGCAAGTCGGGTATGCTACCTTCAATTACGGTTGTTTCGTTGATTTCTGCTTTTACGGGGAAATCGGATAGAGGCAAAGAACCGAAATTTTTCACCCTAATTGTAATGGTTTCTTCGGTTGAGCGGTTTTCGCCGCTAACGGGACTTATAATTGCCGTTACTCCGGCATCCGCACCTGTAATTTTATCTATGCTTATATCATCCACGTACCATCCATGCGCAATAGTAGCGTTGTAACGAAAAGCAATATAAATGTCCTTGCCTGCGTAGTCGGTCAAAGGCAGTTTTGTTTCAACCCATGAATCGCTGACTGATGCAGGCGACCATATTTCTACAAAACCATTGTCAGCGCTTGCAGGGTCAGCATTGCCTTGGGAAATCCATACGCTGTTGCCGCCGCTTGGATACCAGTCGGGAAAATCATTATACGACCAGAACGACAGTTGGTAAATTTCTTCAGCAGGAATGGATATTTTAGGCGAAACAAACCAGTCGTCTTGATGAATGCCTGCATCGTTGTAGTTGTGCCCAATGGACTTTGTGCCCGACCGTACAAATGACGAGTATGCTCCCCATACATTGTCCGTTGTTTGAGCAACAGCGTAATTTGTCCAGCAAAGCAGTTTAAGTACATCTTCGGCGCCTTCTTCGTAGGGGAACGACGGCTCTTGGCAGGTTACGCTGATAACCGTTGCTGTGGCGGTATCGTTTTCAGGTATTGCATCGTCAGGCAATTCTGTAAAGGCTTTGAGAGTATAGGTTTTTGCTTCCGATAAATCTACGGTCTCTGTAAATTCATATTCTATTTCTTCTTCGCGGGCAACGGCGAGAACATTGCCGGTCAGAACAACAATATTGTCAATTTTCAACTTTACGGGAACATTGGTAAGAGGTTCTATTCCGTAATTTTTCACTTTTATTTTAACCTTTTCCGTTGTGCTGTGCTCGCCGTCTCGGGGAGAGAGAATAGCCGTTACTCCGGCGTCAAAGTCGGAAATCTGTTCGATTTGAAAATCGTCCAGCCACCATTGATGCGCATCTTGCCCTTCGTACCGGAAAGCAATGTAGATGTCTTTTCCGGCATATTCATCCAGGTCGATTTTTGTTTGCACCCAATCGTCAATAACTTCGTCTGGCGACCATACCTGTTCAAAATCACCGCTTTCAGGATCGCCGCTGCCTTCGGAAATCAGCAAGGAGTTTCGTTTATCCAAGTCAGTATCATAAAGCGTATAAAAACGGTTATACGACCAAAATGAAAGGAGAGAATGACCGCTTGTCGGAACAGATATTTTAGGAGAGACCAGCCAGCCATCCTGATGAATGGAGTAATGATCGGAATGATGAATAGAACGGTTTCCCGAATGAGAGTATTCTGTTCCTGTCTGCCAGTTTACGCCTGCCCCATCTCCATCATAGTCATAAAAGTTCCAGCAAGGCAGGGTAGCGTCATCTTCCCATCCTTCTTTGCAGGGAAATTCCGTAACAGCGCACACTACATTAACCACTTTATTTATTTTTATATCGTCCACATACCATCCGTGCGTATAGGTGGCGTTGTAACGAAAAGCAATGTAAATGTCCTTGCCTGCATAATTCTCCAAACTGAGTTTTGTTTCAACCCACGAGTCGCTAACCGATGCGGGCGACCATATTTCCACAAAACCATTGTTAGCGCTTGTGGGGTCTGCGCCGCTTTCGGAAATCCACACGCTGTTGCCTCCCTGAGGATACCAGTCGGGGTATTCATTCCAAGACCAGAACGACAGTTGGTGAATGCCTTCGGCGGGAATGGAAATTTTGGGCGACACGAGCCAGTTGTCTAAATAAACGCCTTCGCTTCCCCATTTGTGATACAGGGCATTTGGTCCGGAATGACCTCCATTTGTTGAAACTTCCCATATCTGCTCGGTTGCGGCAGCGGAATAATTTGTCCAGCAGAGCCATAATGCGGTTTCATCCTCGGCGCTTTCTTCGTAGGGGAACAACGAAATGTTGCAGCCTTCTGTACTCGCTACTCTTTCCTTTTCTTGCGATTGTACTTGCCCGTTTAACGAATAAAACGACAAAACAATAATTAACAGGGTCATTGATATTCTCATAACTTAAAAATATATTGATTTTATTTTGATTTCAAAAGATTCCGTTTTTTGTCATTTTTCTACCAACCTTATTAATAGTTTTCAGTTTTCAGAAAATACAATTAAAAAAATAAAAATTCAGTTTGTCTTTAATCTATTAAAAGTTAATTGAATTAGAATAAGGTTTTTAATAATTGTTAATTGTTTAAAGCGTTTTTTTTGCTATAAATATTGGAGATGAAATAATTCCACTGCAAATATAAATAAAAGTCTTCACATATACCCAAACAGGTAATAATGTATTGCAAAAATTTATAAAATATCGTAAAAAAACAGTTGCCTTGCTTTTTCGTTTGGTAACTGTTTTTTTCTGCTGTGGAATATTGCGGGGCGAGTTTGCAATGGGAAAGGGTTACGGTTTTATCTTTAAATGATAAGAAATTAATAACGTTTTGCGCCACTCGGCACAGTTAAAACATTGTTTATTTTTTTTGTCTTTTAAATACCAAAATTAAAAGGAATAGAAAATTTCACTCTCACGGGTCTGCCGAGCCGTTCTCCCGGAGTCCATTGTGGCATCTCCCTAAGAATGCGCACAGCTTCGCGGTCAAGCACGGGGTCTACCTTTTTTTCTACGTTAATATTAGTTACTTTCCCGTCAATATCTATCATAAAACTGCAAACTACCTGCCCTTGAACTTTGCGGCGTTGTGCATCTTGCGGATACTGCATTGTGGCGGTGATAAACTTCAGCATTGCAGTTTTGCCGCCGGGGAAAACGGGCATCACGTCAACCACCAAATACGTTCTTTCGGGGTCAAGTTCGTCTATTGACTGCGCCATCTCTTTGGCGGTTTTTGTCAACTGCGCCTCCATTGTTTGTTTGATAACCTCGTCAAGTTCCACTTCGGGCTGCTGATTTTCAACATTTTGTATATTTTCCAAATCATCCGGCTGTACTGTTGCAATATCTTCACTTTCAGATATTTGATGAACAATTACAGGGTTGTTTTGTTGCCGTGCAAACTGCTGTAATTCAGACGATTGTTCCATCTCGGCAATGGAAATCGGCGGCATTGCGCTACTTATAACCGGCGTCTTGTCAAAATAAATTGCAGCGAGCCGGTTATGCAGCAAAATGGAACCTGCAAACACCGCAACCACTATCAGAAACGACAGCAAATGCCTGCGAGACGAGGTAACACGCAATCTGAAAGCGCCGTAAGCCTTGTTACGACCCTCAAAAAGCAGATTGTTCCATTTATATGAATTGAAGTGCATAGTTTTATTAAAAGAATCCTGTTTTACTCATCAAAAAACGTGCAAAACTGTAAAAAATTCCTGCTTTTCCTTTCGCGCTTATTGAGTTGCTGTTGCTGTTTCAGGGGTTGCTGTTTCAATAACGGTATCGTTTATAGCGGCAGATTGCCCACCTGCATCGCCGTTTGAGTCGGTGCGAATGGTTTCAAAGGGGCTAATGTCCGTTTTTTGAACACTTGACGGCAGAGCAGGCTCCGCAGCAATAATGCTTTTAACGGCGTTGCGCGTCCCGAACATCACCAAAGCGGCGCCTGCCAGATAGAAAAATATATTCTTGAGTGTTTTCATCTTCTTTTGAAATATCAGAGAAATTTTTGCGCAAAAATAAAGAAAATTTTCGAAATCTGTAATGTTTGGTACTTTTTTTGTTGTTAAATTTATTCGTGAAAAATTTAACAAAAATCATATTTATTTATTTTTATATACATTAAAATATATGTTAAAAAATATTTTATCAATTTCCGGCAAGTCCGGTCTTTACAAACTTGTTTCGCGCGGCAAAAACATGCTGATTGTTGAAACTTTGGCTGATGGCAAGCGCATGCCCGCGTACAACAGCGATAAAGTGGTGGCGCTGAGCGATGTGTCTATGTTTACCCGGGATGGCGAAATTCGTCTCAACGAAGTATTGAAAAAACTGTTTGACAGAGAAAATGGCGCCGAATACAAACTTGATGGCAAAACGGACAACGAAGCGCTGAAAAAATTCATGGGCGAACTTGTGCCTGAGTATGACCGCAACAAAGTCTATCCTTCTGATATTAAGAAACTTATACAATGGTATAACATTTTGACAGGTGCAGGATTTACAGATTTTACGGTTAAAGAGGAAGAAAGTGAAGAGAATGCTGACAAAAAAGAAACGCTAACTGCCGAAGGCGAAAATAAAGACAAACCGAAGAAATCACCTGTAAAACAAGCAGTTAAGGTGCAGGACAAAAAGATGCAAACTACCAAACAAACACGTACAAAAGTGTAAATTACGGAAAGTGTAACGAAACGATGCCATCAGTAAAGGAAATTTGCCGTTTGATAGAAGGCTTTGCGCCTCCTGAGTTGCAGGAAAGTTATGATAACAGTGGGTTGCTTGCAGGCAGCCCCGAAGCCGAAGCAACGGGCGCTCTGATTTGCCTTGATGTAACAGAAGACATTGTAAATGAGGCTATTGCGCTTGGATTGAATCTGATTATATCACATCACCCTTTTATTTTTGGTGGAATAAAACAACTTACAGGCAGCAACGAGACGCAACGTATTGCTATTGAGGCAATTAAAAATAACATAAATATTTTTGCAGCGCATACAAATCTCGACAGTGCGGCGGGCGGTGTAAGTATTGTAATGGCTCAAAAACTTGGCTTGCAACACATTAAGCCGCTTGAACCACGCAAACAGTCGCTTTTGAAACTCGTTACTTACGTTCCGACACATCACGCAGAACAAGTGCGCAACGCGCTGTTTGCAGCAGGCGCAGGCAGAATCGGAAAATATGACGCATGCAGTTACAATTCTGAGGGCTACGGCACTTTCTGCGCAAGCGAAGGGGCGAAGCCGTTTGTCGGCAAAATTGGCGAAGTGCATTACGAAAACGAGGTGCGCGTAGAAACTGTTTTGCCCTTTTACCTGCGAAGCGCTGTAGAAGCCGCCTTGCTCAAGGCACATCCGTATCAAGAGGTGGCGTATGATGTATATTTGCTTGAAAATAAGTGGAATACAACAGGCTTTGGCGCAACAGGCGAATTGCAAGAGGAGATGGAGACCCAATCTTTTTTGGAAAAAATAAAAAGAACATTTAATGTGCCAACTTTCAGGCACACCAATATTTGTAAGGAAAAGATAAAGCGCGTTGCGGTGTGTGGCGGTGCGGGCAGTTTCCTAATAAAAAATGCAAAAGCGGTGGCGGCAGATATTTTTATTACAGGCGACATAAAATATCACGATTTTTTTCTCGCTGATAATCAACTAATTATAGCCGACATCGGACATTATGAAAGCGAACAGTACGCAAAAGAAATTTTTTATGAAATAATCTCAAAAAATTTACCTAATTTTGCAGTTCAAATTTCGGAAATCAAAACAAATCCAGTAAATTATTATTTTTAGGGAAAAATATGGCAACAAAAAGCACGGCAACAAAATCGAAGACTGACAAAAAAGAGACAAAAAAGCCTGAAAAACAGGGAGTTAAACCGGAAGTGAAAATAACGGACGACAATTCTGACAAAGACCTCACTATTGAGGAAAAGTTGAGTGTTTTACACAATTTGCAAAAAATTGTGTCGGAAATAGATGACATCAAAACATTGCGTGGCGACCTGCCTCTCGAAGTGCAAGACCTTGAAGATGAAATTGTTGGGCTTAATACACGCCAGACAAAGTTCAATCAGGAAATCAAAGAAATCAACGTTGCGATGGGGCAAAAGCGGCACGAAATAGAAGAGTCGCGTGTAAAGATTCAAAAATACACGTCGCAGCAGGACAACGTGCGCAACAACCGCGAGTTCGACAACTTATCCAAAGAGATTGAGTTCCAAACTCTTGAGGTTGAACTGAGCGAGAAGCGCATCCGCGAGTTCGCCGTAGAAAAAGAGCGTCTGGAGACAGAACTCAACGCTACAAGCGAGCAACTCAAAGAGCGTAAAGGCGACCTGAAATCGAAAAAGAGTGAACTCAACGAAATTGTTACAGAAACCAAACAGGAAGAAGACGTGCTGCGCGATGCAGCAAAAGACCTCGAAACGAAAATCGAGCCACGTCTGCTTACTGCTTTCAAGCGTATCCGTAAAAACGCGCGCAACGGTTTGGCGATAGTAACCGTGCAGCGTGACGCCTGCGGTGGCTGTTTCAACAAAATCCCGGCGCAACGTCAACTTGACATCCGACAGCGCAAAAAAATCATCGTTTGCGAATATTGCGGGCGTATCCTCATTGATAAAGAACTGGCAGGCGAGGAATAGAGAAATCGCTTTTCGTGGGGGGGCGCTAAGTGCGCGGACTTGCACTTTTCTACTGCTTGTTATATCTTTTTATCAGATTATATGCTCCAGCAATACCAAGTTCGCCGGCTTTACTCAAGTCGGCGAGTCCTTGCGTCTCGTTGGACAGGTACAGGTTGGCAATCCCGCGATTGAAATATGCTTCGGCAAAATTCGGTTCGAGAGTTATTGCGTGCGTGTAGTTATCTATTGCTTCAGCAAAATTGCGCGTTTGACAAAGCGCATTGGCACGGTTGAAATAGGCGAAACAAAAATCGGGAGCATCTGCAATAACCTTGTCGTAGTCGCTCAAAAGGAGTTCGGCGTCGTGCTGATATTGTTTTTGCGCCATTGCATGCTCGGCATCGGTGTCTAAGAGTTGGGTTGCGCTGATTTCCAATATTTTGTAACGAATATTTGCCCGCTCAAAAGCAGCCAGCGTAAATTTTGGCTGTATTTGCAGTGTGCGGTTCAGGTCTTCTATAGCCGAAGTAAAGTCCTTCACAAGCGCAAAATCAATGGCTCTATAGAAATACAGATTTGCCGTGGGATGCGTGGCAATTTCTTTCGTAAGTTTTTCTATCTGAGCGAAATGCGTTTGAATAAATGCTTCTGTCATCGGCAGTTCGCGATTTGTTAATTTGAGGTCGTTTGTGGTTTTATTTTCTTTATTAAATTTATCCAACTCAATGTAATACGTCGGAGTGCGCCTTATTTCGTCGCTTTTTGCATAATAATTCAACTCAAAATTTTTCTCGAGTTGAATGTCCGCATACTTATCCTGAACGTTGCCGCGCAGAGGGTCTGAATATTTATTTTCGGACTTGTTTTTTTCATTATCAATTTTTTGAGAAGCATTTGAACTGAAAAAACTCTCCCGTTTTTTATTCACATTTTGCACTGCCAGCGAAAGTACGTTATCACCTGCGGGTTCTTTGTCATCACCATCTGCATTTTCGGCGCTTTGCGTGTTTTGTGCAAGTTGATTCTTTATTTTTTCACGGTTTTTTTCAATATTATATGCTTTTTCGCGTGCCAGAAAAGCATTTCGCGCGTCTCCACGTGCATCATAAATTATTGCCATTTGCCGATATGCCGACACAAAGTAGGGATATTTTTTTAAAATAATATTAAAATCGGCAATAGCGCTGTCATATTGTCGCAATGTTTGAAAAACCAGTGCACGCCTCAACCGCGCCTCGTAATTGAGCGAATCTTGCTGTATAACAATGTTCAAGTCGCTGATAGCGTTATTGTTGTCGCCCAAAGAAGCCCGCAGTAACCCGCGATTATAGTAGGCAAGTGTGCTGCCGTCAAGCCCGATAGCGTAGCCGTAATCCTCAAGCGCTGTCATATATTTGAGGCGGCGGACGTTCAAAATTCCACGGTTGATATAGTCTCCCGAAAAGTCTGAGCCGTAGGCAATTGCCCTGTTGAGATAATCGAGGGCTGCTGTATCGTTGGTTTGAATTTTCAACAGCGCGAGCATTGACCACACGGAGGAATTTGTACTGTCTTTTTCCACATATTGCAGCAAATTTTGCTCTGCGGCAGCGCTATCTTTGTTGAAAAAACAAAGCCGTCCGCGCTCGTAAAGCCATTCGCGATTTTTAGGGTCGAGTTTTTCGAGCGCGTCCAAATCGGCAAATGCCTTGTCGTAGTCCTTGTTCTGTGCGCGGGCGTACATTCTGCTTCGTATAAGATTCTGATTTTCAGGATTAAATTCCAATGCTTTATTGAAATCAATTTCCGCTTCGGTAAATTTATCAAGTTGCAGGCGCGTAAAGCCGCGTGCATAATAAGCCTGCGGCACAAACGGATTCAGCCGAATGGCTTGCGAACAGTCCGCCTCGGCGCCCGCAAAATCGCCCAACTGTATCTTGGCTATCCCGCGAAACATATACGGCTCGTAAAGGTAAGGCTTGACCGCAATTACCTGATTAAAATACTGAATAGCAAGTACATAGTCGTCAAAATACAGCGCGTTACGCCCGATGGACATTATTCTGTCTGTGTTCAATTGTGCCGATGCAAAAGCGCTACAACACAAAAATATATATGTAACAATTTTTTTTTGCATAAAAAATTTCCAGAGAGATAATGATGAAAGTGTTTGATTAAATATGGACAACAATAGATAAAAACAGGCTTTGAAAAAAAATCGTACCTTCCGTATTGCCAAAATTGCAACAAATTAACGCCGAAACACTGCAATGTCCACTTTTGCGCGAATCAGGCACACACAATCACAAGGTCTGCCACTGCGAACAGCCACACCGTTACCCGCTCTGCTGCCACCGGGTTAACGTAACTAAGGCTCAGGCTGTGGCTTCACTTTGACACGATTGTCGCCCAATTTGAAA
Source organism: Prevotellaceae bacterium (assembly GCA_031271005.1). Classification (GTDB taxonomy): domain Bacteria; phylum Bacteroidota; class Bacteroidia; order Bacteroidales; family Paludibacteraceae; genus WRGS01. The sequence goes on from JAISWT010000151.1 coordinate 19,406, forward strand.
TTGTAGCCACAATCCTTACATCTATATCGCTGTGTCCCACGCACATAGCCACTTTTAGAATAACGGCTACTGCCACATCTTTTACATCTTATATCCTGCATGTTTTTTTTGCTGCAAAAATAATAAAATATATTTGTTATTAAAATACTGTTATACAAATTAAATTACATTTACTTTTTTCGGTGCAACATTTTCACCTGAAATTGATAACAAAGACTTTTTTGCGTCTTTGCCTTTTGGGGCTAAATCTTTTTTTGAGGTGCTATCCCCATCAATTCCCGAAGCCCTGACGGGGCGTAATCACATTGCACGGATTTTCGCCCTTTCAGGGCTTGTTCATCGTACATTTCTTCCTCGGCAGGGCGTTGCCCTGCGCTATTGATTTACGGGCTTTCAGCCTCTTCGTTTGCAAAATCTTACCATTTACCACTCGTTACAAACAAGAGGCGCACTGCCTGAATTGAAAATCGGGACGGCGTGTGATTGACCGGTGTGTATAACTGTGTGCGCTATCATAGCGCCTCAAAAAAAGATTTAGCCAAATTTCGCGGCTTTTTTGCAGAATGGAATAAATTCATTACTTTTGCACTGCGGAACATTATTTTTATTTGTTACTTTGAATGAACCTGTTTTATTCTCCAAACTTACGACATTCTAACCTTCTTCCCGAAGACGAGTCCGCTCATGCAGTCCGCGTGTTGCGACTGAAGCAGGGCGACAGCATAGAGGTGATTGACGGGAAAGGGTTGCTTTGCAGAGCGGAAATTGCGCTCGCGCATCCTAAATGCTGCGAATTTAGGGTAGTAGAAAAAACATTTGCGGAAAATCCGCGAAAATTCAATTTGCATATCGCCATTGCGCCGACAAAAAGTACAGACCGCTTTGAATGTTTCGTAGAAAAAGCCACTGAGATTGGCATTGATACGATTACGCCAATCTTGTGCCGATTCTCAGAAAGAAAGAGTTTGAAAAATGAGCGGCCGGAAAAAATAATTATCTCGGCGTGCAAGCAGTCCAAAAACTTTTATTTTCCTGAAATACACGAACTTACAGAGTTCGACAAATTTATACGAGCCATAGCAAACAAGTCATTATCTGTCGACAGGTACAATGGGGACAACAGCGAGGTGCAAAAATTCATTGCCCACTGTCACGAAGGCGAAAAAGCGCAGTTGAAAAATATTTGCGCCCCACAGACCGACACAATTATTCTCATTGGACCCGAAGGCGATTTCAGCCACGAGGAGACGCTTCTGGCTGAGCAATGCGGATTCACATCCGTCAACTTGGGCAGCAGCCGTTTGCGTACCGAAACAGCCGGCATCATAGCCTGCGCAACGGTGGGGTTTGTACAGTGAGCAGCCGCCATATACAAAGATTCGGCAGGCTATTTGGCGGGTTGGCAAGCGAGAAAGAAAGGGTATGATTTATACATTTGTGAATTAATGTTAATTGTCTGCAAACGTTTGCAACAAAAAAAAGTTTTTTTATGTGAATAATTCTCAATTTCTCTCGCTGAAAATCATACATTTGCACCAGATTTTGTATGAAATTTTTAAATAATTTAATTAATTTAAACCTTAAAAATAAAATGTAATGAAACATTTAAAATTCAGTATGTTACGTGTTGTGCCTGTGGTTGTGCTAATGCTGCTGAGCGTTAGCATGGCAGCACAAAAAATTACGGTTTCGGGGGTTGTTTCCGATGCAATGGGACCCATTACGGGCGCCACTGTTAAGGAAGCAGGCGCTACAAACGCTACGATGACCGACATTGACGGCGCCTACAGACTAACAGTAGAACGCAATGCCACGCTCGAAGTTTCATTTGTGGGCTACTCAACGCAATCAGTTCCCGTTAACGGACAAACCGTTATCAATGTCACGCTCTCCGAAGATGAAGGTATCAGTCTGGACGAAGTAGTGGCAATTGGTTACGGAACGGCGAAAAAAAGCGACTTAACCGGCTCTATTACTGCAATTTCCTCAAGGGATTTCCAAAAGGGGCTGGTATCAAACCCGGCTTCGCTGATTACAGGTAAAGTTGCAGGGGTACAGATTGTTTCCAATGGCGGACGTGCAGGCGATGGCAACACCATTCGCATTCGTGGCGGCGCATCGTTGAATTCAAGTAACGACCCGCTGTTTGTAATTGACGGAGTGCCTGTGGATAATGGAAGTATTTCCGGAATGACAAACCCGTTATCAACCATCAATCCTAACGACATCGAGTCAATGAATATTTTGAAAGACGCATCGGCAACTGCAATCTACGGTTCGCGCGCTTCTAACGGGGTAGTAATTATTACGACCAAAAAAGGAGCGGCAGCAGGAACGGGAACGGGAACAGGAACGGGAGGAATAACAGTTGAGGCTTCAACACAAAATTCTATAGCCACAATTGCTCGCAGAGTGGAAGTGCTAACCGGCGACCAATTCCGCGAAGCAGTAACTGCACAGGCAAGCGCCATAAGTGGTTATGAAAGATACATTGAGATGTTGGGCAGCGCCAATACAGATTGGCAAAAGGAAATTTTCCGTACTGCCTTTACAACTGATAATAATATCAGTTTGAGCGGAATTCTTAATGATAAAACTCCGTATCGTTTTTCTTTCGGGTTTATCAGTCAGGACGGTATTCTCAAAACTGATAATATGAAACGCGGAACGGCTGCTTTAAGCGTAAATCCTTCATTTTTTGACGACTATTTAAAAGTAAATATCAATATGAAAGGTGCGTGGACGCATAGCCGTTTTGGTAATGGCGACGCCATTGGCGAAGCATTGCGTATGGACCCCACTCAACCTGTAAAAGCAGATGGTTTTGAGGATTATAATGGTTATTGGCAGTGGATTAGCAGTACCGGCGCGCGTAATACAATGGCTACCGGCAATCCGGTTGCACTAATTGATGGAGTAAACGACCAGGCTGATGTGTTGCGCAGTATTGGCAATGTCCAACTGGACTACAAAATGCACTTTCTGCCGGACCTGCACGCTAATTTGAATGTAGGGTACGATTATTCAAACGGACTTGGTAAAAAAGTTACTGAACCTTGGGCGCATAAAAACTTACCGACCGGCTTGCGGACTCAATTTAATCAGGAAAAACAAAATTTGCTGTTAGAATTTTATTTGAACTATACCAAACAGTTAAATAGCGCCAATCGCCTCGAAGTGATGGCAGGTTACACGTGGCAGGACTGGAAAAAAAACGACAAAGCGTATAACGAAATGCAGTACGACAATGTTACTGTTAAGACAGAGGCCGGAATTATTATCCCTGAGCACAATCGTTTAATTTCTTTCTACGGACGCTTGAATTATAATTTACTTGACAGATACTTGCTTACAGCAACAGTACGCCGAGACGGGTCTTCGCGTTTCGCACCCAATAATCGCTGGGGTACTTTCCCATCGGTAGCGCTGGCTTGGCGCATTAGCGAGGAAGGTTTCCTTAAAGACAATGACGTGCTTTCCAACCTGAAACTTCGTTTGGGCTGGGGTGTTACAGGGCAGCAGGAAGTTGGTAACTACGAATGGTTACCTATTTATGAAATTAGCGACCCCACAGCACAGGTGCAGTTTGGAGACCAATGGTACGCAATGTGGAGACCAAACGGCTACGACTCAGAGCGCAAATGGGAACAAACAACTACCAAAAACGCAGGCTTGGACTTTGGCTTTGCTAACAATAGAATTTACGGTAGCGTAGATTATTATCAAAAACATACTACCGACTTGCTTAATACAGTTCCTCTGCCGGCAGGCAGCAACTTTTCCCCTTACATTACCCGAAACATCGGAACAATGGATAACTGGGGCGTTGAAGGAAGTATTGGCGTTGCAGCAATCGCTACAAAAGACATACAGTGGGATTTTGGTTTTAATGTTACTTACAACAATACCGAAATCACCCAATTATCCTTGAATGACGGACCGGATTCTGATTATAAAGGGCAAATAGTTGGCTACATTTCCGGCGCAACAGGCAACACCGTTCAACTTCATAAAGTTGGGTACGCGCCAAATACTTTTTATGTTTATCAACAGATATACGACGAAAGCGGAAACCCAATTGAAGGCGCTTATAAAGACTTGAACGGTGATGAAGTGATAAACGACCAAGACCTTTATTTGTTCCACAAACCTGCACCCGACTGGTATATGGGTTTTAACACATCATTTACCTACAAACGCTTTATGGTGGCTACCGCTTTGCGTGCCAATATTGGAAACTATGTATATAATAACGTAAATTCTGATTTGGGTAACTTTTCGCAAACGCTCAATCCTAACAACTTCCTGATGAATAATGTTGTTGATGGTTTAAACAGTAACTTCTACGAGAGTCAGTTGTTGTCCGACTACTATATTCAAAACGCATCGTTCTTGAAAATGGACTATGTTCAAATAGGTTACAATTTTGGGGAAGTGTTTGGCAAAAATACATATTTGCGTGCCAATGCAACAGTGCAAAATGTATTTACATTAACTAAATACACAGGTATTGACCCCGAAATGAATGGCGGTATTGACGGTAACTTTTATCCAAACCCAAGAACTTTCAGTATAGGTTTATCTATTGGTTTTTAATTAATAAAAAAAAAATTATATTATAACAATGAAAAAGAATATATTTAAAATATTAATAATAGCAGCGCCAGCATTAATACTTGCCTCGTGTACCGATTTGGATATTTATCCCGAAAATACATCGTCTTCGGAAGTAGTATTTTCCACGCTCGAAGGCACGCAAGGCGCACTGGCAAAAGTTTATGGTGCATATTCATTAACAGGCAATTCGGGACCCGGCGGAAAAACCGACCTGCCAATTCCCGGTGTTGACGAAGGTCAGAATGCCGATTTTCTGCGCACGTGGTTTAATCATCAGGAATTGCCTACCGAAGAGGCGCATTGCTTGTGGAACGACCCGGGACTTCCCGAATTGAACACCATCAGATTTACAGCAGACGGTAGATTTACGTCAGGTTTGTATTATCGTGTTATTATGCAGATAATGTATGCAAACGAATTTATCCGAAACGCAAAAGAAGATTTGGGCGCGGAAGTAAGAACATACAAAGCAGAGGCGCGTTTTATCCGCGCATTTGATTACTGGGTGCTGATGGACATTTTTGGTAATCCGCCTTTTGTAACAGAAGACGACGCGACAGGTATTTTGCCGCAGCAAACCAACAGCAAAGATTTGTTTGCATACATAGAAAGCGAACTCAAAGACATTGCCGATAACGGCTTGCTCAAAGCGCCGCGTGCTAATGTTTACGGGCGTGCCGACCAGGCAGCAGCATGGGCTTTGCTTGCCCGCCTGTATCTTAATGCCGAAGTTTATACAGGAACAGCCCGATATGCGGACGCTGCTACATACAGCAAAAAGGTAATTGATGCCGGTTATTCATTGATGGCAAACTACGAACATCTGTTTTTGGCAGACAACGACCAAAATAACCCCGAAATGATTTTGCCCATTGCATACGATGGCGATAAAACACGTACGAATGGCGGTGTTACATTCCTTATTAAATGTACTTTCAGTGATGCATATCTAAACACTTATGGAAGTACTGTTATCGCCGAAGGTCTTTATGTAAACGCATTTTGGAGTGGCTATCGCACGCGCAAAGAACTTAATGACAAATTTGAAGCAGGCGACAAACGCCGTTTACTCGTTGGCGCAAATCCGGCATTGGGGCAATCGCCTAATACTTATGAAAATGGTTTAATGGTATATAAATATCGCAATATTAAATCAGGTTCTACTTATGGAAACATTATTCCAAGCACAAGCGGCAACGAAGAATTTGCAGATACCGACTTCCCCTTGTTCCGTTTGGCAGAGCAGTATTTGATTTATGCAGAATGTGCAGCACGCGGCGCGGCGCAGAAAAGCGAGGCGCTGGGTTATGTCAATCAATTGCGCAACAGAGCAGGCGTTTCTACAATAAGCGAAGCGCAATTGACTCCTCAATTTATACTTGACGAACGCGCTCGCGAACTCTATTGGGAATGTTTCCGCCGTACAGACCTTATTCGATATGGTTTGTTTACAACAGCAACTTATACATGGGAATGGAAAGGCGGCGTACAGACAGGTCAAGAGGTTGATGCTCACTATAATATCTACCCAATTCCTGCTTCTGACCTGAACTCTAATACAAATTTAAATCAAAATCCTAAATATTAAAATCTATATGAAAAAAATAAGTTATATATTATTTGCTTTTGTCGCAGTGTTTTTAACATCTTGCGAAAAAGAACAGGATATGCTAAAGGCATTACCGTTAGATCAGGTTACAAAACCTGTTTTAGATGCGCACGATGCTATTGAGATAACCGAAAGCAATATGGCTGAAACAACAACTTTCTATTGGACAAAAGCAGATTTTGGCGTACCAACGGAAATTGAATATTTGCTGTGTGCGGAAATGGCAGGAGGCACTTCCGCTGTAATCGCAACTTCAGCAGTCGACTCGCTGGATATTACTTTGGAAAATTTGAACAAAGCGTTGATTAACGCCGGCATTGACCCCGAAACACCTGTTGCTGTTCAATTTTATGTAGTAGCGGCGTTAAGCAGCACATACAAAGTACAGTCTAATATGGTTACCGTAAATGTAGATGCGTTCAAACCTTTATTCCCCGACAATGTTTATATGATTGGACAGGAATTTGGCGGTTGGAGTTGGAGCGATCCGGGCGTTGTGGAAATGACGCCAATATACGATCATCCGGGTATATGGTGGGCAGTGCGTTATTTTGCCAATCCGGAAAACGGGTTCAAATGGTGCAATGTAAAAGATTGGAACGGCGATTTCTTCTCGCTCGGAAGCGATGTTGGCTTTACAACACACGACGGCAACGCATTTGTATCGGCAGCAGGTTTCTATATTGTGGTTGTGGATTATACACAGGAAAAAATCACAATAGAACCCGCGCAGGTTTATGGTATGGGTGATTGCTTTGGCGGTTGGAACACAGGACAATACCCATTTGTTGCAAGTGGAAATGTAATGAAACTTACAACCACAAATTCAGCCGAATTGAGAATGTATGCAGCAACTACCGCTGTTGCTTGCGACTGGTGGCAAATGGAATTTGTATTCTTTGCTGATGGCAAAATTCAATATCGTGGAACAGGCAACGATCAAGCTCGTTTCACTGTAGCCGCAGGCAAAGTTATAACGCTTGATTTCAACAATGGAATGGGAACAGTTCAGTAAATAGAATTTTCTGATATTAATTAATTTTCCGCCCTCGAAAAATTGAGTTTTCGGGGGCGGGATTTTTTTTGTGACAGTCAAAATTCTGAAACCGTTTTCCTGACTTCGACACAGGGACTTTGCGTCCCTTGCGTATCTTCTTTGCGAACTTTGCGGTAAAAAATATTTAACCGCAAGGGACGCAAGATTTATCCCGCCAAAGCGGGAGGTTTCGCAAAGGACGCTATGATAAATCAATAATCTCTCCTGACTTTGCCACAGGGACACCCAAAATGGTATCCTGAAATTTATAAATCATTAATTTGTAAATAATTATAAAATTAAAGAAAAAAACGTGTCAAAGTCAAAAAAATAAATCGTGGCTGACAACCGGCAACTGAGAAAATTCATTTTTTTTGATTACTTTTGCACCGACTTTTTTTCACAGTCATTTTTTTTACAAATTATTTAACAAATAAAAATATTATGCTTAACCCCGGCGATTTTTACGACCTCAATTTGAGTTTCACTCAGCAGCAGGTTAATGATTTTGCGGCAATAACCGGCGACAACAACCCTCTGCACATCGACCCCGACTATGCAAAAACAACGCGCTTTGGGCGCCCCGTGGTTCATGGCTTTTTGGCAGGCGCAGTGTTTTCGCGCATCTTTGGGACGCTCTTTCCCGGCGAAGGAACAATTTATATCTATCAGGACATGCGTTTTAGAGAACCGATTTTTGTAGATAAAAACTACAGAGCGCGGGTAGAAATTACCGAGATAAACCCCGAAAAGCACAACGGCACAGTCAGTTGCCTGCTGATAGACGATGCCGCCGTCCCCGAACATCGCACCTGTATTGAAGGGACTGCGCGTTTGAAACACCTTACGGAATTTGTGTAAATGGATTTGCCCTCCAAGTATTGCATTGTAACCATACCGCTTGTGCCGTTGCGTGCCGTGCCCGCCGAGGCAGGCGAAATGACTTCGCAACTGCTCTTTGGGCAAATAGCCGAAATTTTGGAAACAAAAGATAAATGGTGCAAAATAAAGAACGTTTCGGACGGCTATCAGGGTTTTGCCGACAGAAAAACGCTTACAGTACTGACAGAGAACGACCTCGAATTTCAAAAAACACTGAAGCCTGTAAAAATTTCAGTCCCTACGTCAACAATCCGCAACGCACAGAAGCAGCCGGTTATTCTTACATTTGGCAGCACGCTTTGGTTAAACAGAGAGAATATTTGCCTTATTAACAGGGAAAAATATACTTACGATGCGGCGCACACAGTTGATTTTGCCTCTGCTACAGCAGATGAAATACTCGGCAATGCGAAGAAATTTATAAATGCTCCGTATCTCTGGGGCGGCAAATCGATGTTTGGGGTAGATTGTTCGGGACTTGTGCAACTTGTTTTTGCGAATACAGGCATTCTCTTGCCGCGAGATGCTGCCCAACAAGCAGCAGCAGGCGCCCGAATTGCTTCAATTGCGGCGGCGCGGCAGGGAGATTTGGCGTTTTGCGAAAACAAAGACGGAAAGATAGTTCATGTCGGTATTCTGCTGAACAACAGAGAGATAATTCACGCATCGGGTTGCGTGAAAATTGAATCCATAGACAGCAAAGGAATTATTTCGCTGCAAACAGGCGAATATACACACAAACTTTCAATAATTAAGAGAATTATTTAATTAAAATTATTAACTATATATTAGAATTACAAATAAATTGTAACATGAAAAACAAATATATTTTAAATTTATTATTTTGCGCTTTAATTTCAATAAATATTTTTGCGCAACCGTCTGCAAATTATTACAACAGCGCAAACGGGCTAACCGAAGGAGCATTGAAAACCGCTCTGTATCAAATAATTAAGAATCCGGGAGTTACAAGTTATGCGGGTTTGTGGAACTCGTTTGAGCAAACGGACAAAAAACCCGATGGGACAGTGTGGGATATGTATTCCAACTGTACGTTCCATTTTGGAGTAGACCAAGATTTTGGAGTAGGTGGAAGCGCTGAATGTCAGTATTTTAACCGCGAACATTCGTTCCCGAAAAGTTGGTTCAACGATGAGACGCCAATGTACTCCGACCTTTTTCATTTGTATCCAACAGACAAGTATGTTAACGGTCAGCGCGGAAATTTGCCTTTTGGCGAAACTGCCAATCCTACAAACACTTACGGCAACGGCAGCAAAAGGGGCAACAGTTCTTTTGCGGGCTACTCAGGTACCGTTTTTGAGCCGATAGACACCTACAAAGGCGATTTTGCACGCACTTATTTTTATATGGTTACCTGTTATGAAAACATTGTTAAAAATTGGAATTCAGAACATTTAGCGGGAAATTCTTATCCCGCCCTTAATACGTGGTCTGTTAATTTGCTGCTTAAATGGCACAGGCAAGACCCTGTGAGTCAGAAAGAAACCGACAGAAACAATGCCGTTGAAAACATTCAGCACAACCGAAATCCGTTTATTGACCGACCCGAACTTGCCGAATATATTTGGGGAAATAAAAAAGGCGAAGCATGGAATGTTGCAATTACGCAAAATATTGATATTCAATCAATTCCATTAAATATCATTTTTAATAACGAAAACAAAACAGTGCAAATTGTTTCGGAACAACAATTTAATTCTTTTATTATCAATAATTTAAATGGACAAATAATTGAAAAAGGGAATATTGAAAATAATGTAATTAAATTGAAAACGAGCGCTAAGGGCTTGTATTTCATTACTTTAAATTCCGAAAACGTACACCTGACAAAAAAACTTGTCATTAATTAATAATTAACAATTAATAATTGTTAAAAACCTTATTTTAATTCAGATAACCTTAGTAGAAAAAAATGGGGAAATAAACATAACCTTATTGCCTTATTAAACCCTTGAAAATAAATTATGCAAATTTTCTACTAAGGTTGATGGAATTTTTATTTCTATACTAAATTAGCAATATCCAAAAATAAATAAATAATCGTCTTTGAAAAAATCAAATTTTACATATATAATACTTATAATCGCTGTTTTATCTGTAGCCCTTGCTTGCCGTAAAGAGCAAAAAGAAATCATCGGCGCAGTGGAAGACCGTGCACTCACGCCGCGAATGCACTCCGACAGCGTTATAACGGTGGTGTCCGATTCGGGCGTTACGCGCTACCGTATCAGTGCGCCGGTGTGGGACGTGTTCGACTTTGTGGATGAACCGTACTGGAACTTCCCGGAAGGGATTCGCTTTGAACGCTTTGACCGGGAACTGAAAGTTGATGCAAATATTCACGCCAATTATGCCAAATACGAAACGACCAAACAGTTGTGGGAACTCAAAGGAAAAGTACGCGCCACAAATATTGAGGGCGACATATTTGTTACCGAACAAATGTTCTGGAACGAGCGAACCGCAAAAATATATTCCGACAGTTTGATTACCATCACCAAAACTGACGGTGCGAAACTCGTTGGGCAAAACGGATTTGAATCGAACCAGCAGTTAACCAAATATATTATAAAAAACAATATCGGAAACATTCCGTACAATAGCGATTAGTGGTTAGTGGTTAATTGTTAGTTATTAGAGTTTAGAGTTTAGTTATTAGAGTTTAGAGTTTAGTTATTAGATTATTCCTTAATTTCTTCATTATTAAATTAATTGCTGCGTATTCTGTATTTTATTATTCACTATTCACTATTCACTATTCACTACTCACTACTCTAATATCTAATAACTACTAATTGTCTTTAATCTGTGCAGCAACTGCATAACAAAAAAAATATATATATAAATGAAAATAGCAGCCTTACTTTCAGGCGGGGTAGACAGTTCGGTGGCTGTACATCTGCTCAACGAGCGGGGCGAGAAGCCGGACCTGTTTTATATCAAAATAGGAAATAGCGAAGACCATTTGTTGCATTGCTCTTCGGAGGAAGATATTGAGATGGCTGCGTCTATTGCCAAAAAATACGGCAACCATCTGGAAATCATCGATTTGCACCGCGACTACTGGGACACTGTTGTGGATTATACAATACGCAAAGTGCGAGACGGGCTCACGCCAAACCCCGACGTGATGTGCAATAAACTGATTAAATTTGGCGTTTTTGAGCAGCGGGCAGGCAAAAACTACGACAAAACAGCAACAGGTCATTACGCTACAACCACAGAAATAAACAATAAAATTTTCCTTTCTACCGCACAAGACTATGTCAAAGACCAGACCGACTTTTTGGCGCAAATAGATGCCTTGCAGGTCTCCAAATTGATGTTTCCTGTTGGAAATTTGATGAAATCGGAGGTGCGCTCCATTGCCGAAAAAATCAATTTACCAAGTGCAAAGCGTGCTGACAGTCAGGGAATTTGCTTCCTCGGAAAAATCAATTACAATGATTTTATAAAACGCTATTTGGGCGAAAAACAGGGACCGATTGTAGAATTTGAGACCGGACGCATTTTGGGGCAGCACAAAGGCTACTGGTTTCACACCGTAGGGCAGCGCAAAGGCTTGTTGCTGTCGGGGGGGCCGTGGTATGTGGTTAAGAAAGATGTTGAAGCAAACATTATTTACGCTTCGAGAGGCTATGACGTTGAGACACAATATGGTACGGAATTTTTGGTGCGCAGTTTCAATTTCATTACCGAGCAGGCAGCGTGGGCGCACAGCGCCGAACCGCAGAACATCACATTTAAAATCCGCCACACGCCCGATTTTACAAAAGGCACAATACAACTTACTCGCCAAAACCGCTATCTGATTAAATCTGAAACTCCCTTACAAGGCATCTCGGCAGGACAGTTCGGCGTTATTTATGATAGCGGACAAAAAATTTGCTTCGGAAGCGGGGAAATTTGCTACGCCTGACAACGTACTAAGTATCAAAAAATTAATAACCTGTAAAAGTTGAGGCTGTCTCAAAAATTCAATTTTACCACAAAGAACACAAAGAACAGATGTTGAAAACCGGCGCTTTGTGTTCATTGTGAAACCTCCCGCTTTGGCGGGATAATAAAAATAAATTCACTCAAAAATCATAATTCAGACAATAAGAAACGAACACGATTAACAAAACACACAAGCTTATGATTTTGTTGTCGCGTGAGTTCCATCTGACCTTAAAAATAAAATATAAACAGATGAAATCAAAAGAAATTCTGCAGTTTCAAAAATATTCGCTACTTTTGTGTTATAAAAATACATTTTATGAAACCTGAAAATATAGAATAACAACACAAAATGGAACGTAAATTCATAAACCAACTCTTGGAATGGAAAAATTCCACTGCACGAATGCCTTTAACGGTAACAGGAGCGAGGCAAGTGGGCAAAACATTTGGCTTGCTTGAATTTGGCAAACGGTATTATCAAAATGTTGTGTATCTGAATTTTGAGAATAATAACGATTTGCACAATGTTTTTGAGCGCGACTTAAATCCAATGCGCATTGTTCGCGAATTGTCCGTCAAATCGGGCGAAACGATATTTGAAAACGATACGCTGCTGATTTTCGATGAAATTCAGGCTTGCGAGCGGGCTTTGACTTCGCTTAAATATTTCTGCGAGGACGCACCCGGTTATCATATCGCGGCGGCAGGCAGTTTGCTTGGCGTTACGCTAAACCGTCAAAAATTTTCGTTTCCTGTTGGCAAAATAGACAAAATCACGCTTTACCCGCTTGATTTTGAGGAGTTTCTGTGGGCTTTGGGCAAGAGAAACGGCGCAGAAATGATACGCGAATGTTTTGAAACCAACTCCTTTTTTTCGGCTCACAACGAGTTTCTGGATTTGTATAAAACCTATCTGTTGGTTGGAGGAATGCCGTTTGTAGTCAGTGAATACATTAAAAATCAGGATTTTATGCAAGTTTATAATTTGCAAAAAAATATCAATGACGCTTACATTGCCGATATGGTAAAGTACGCTTTGCCAACGGAAACGAACAAAATTCTCGCGGCATACAATTCCGTTCCTGCGCAATTGGCAAAGGAAAATCACAAATTTCAGTACAAAATTATCAAGACTGGGGCGCGGGCGTTGGAATTTGAAAACTCGCTGGAATGGTTGCAAACAGCAGGAATTGCGCGTAAATGCGTGAAAACGAGCGATGGAAAATTTCCGTTGGAACTTTTTGCGCACCATAATTCGTTCAAAATCTATCTTTCGGACACCGGTTTGTTGTCGTCAAAATACAACCTTTCGCCGAATATTGTTATGAGCGATTTGTCGGGTTTTGAGAATGTAAAAGGCGCGTTGGCGGAAAATTACGTTTTTTCGGCATTGACGGCAAACGCTTATTCGCCGTTTTATTGGGAAAGCGAAGGCAAGGCGGAACTTGATTTTGTGATTCAAAACCGCGAAGGCAAAATCATTCCGATTGAAGTAAAATCGTCTGAACATAACCGCGCAAAAAGTCTGATGCAGTTTGTAGGCAAATATAAACCCGACTATTCCATAAAAATTCAGGCAAAAAATTTCGGTTTTGAAAACGGAATAAAATCTGTGCCGCTGTATGCGGCGTTTTGTATTTGAAATTACAAAAAATAAGGGAATTTCTAAAAATTAGATTATTTTAGGAATTCCCAAAAACAAATTGTCCTAATCGGAATTTTATTTATCCTGATAAAGAAACCTGTTTAGATTTTTTCAAAATAATTTAACAGCAAAGGACGTAAAGATTGTCCCGCCAAAGCGGGAGTCCTTTTTTAAAAAATCTCTGTGTAACTCTGTGAAACCTCCCGCTTTGGCGGGACAAGTTCCGTGTCTCTCTGTGAAATTTATTTTTCACAGAGGGACACAGAGTTGTGAAAATCTCCCGCTTTGGCGGGACAAGTTTTGCGGATTTAAGGTATTCTGTTAATTTTGAAAATTATGTAAAAAAAAATAATAAAAATTTGCGGTTAAAAAATAAAGTATTAAATTTGCATCGCTAAAATGCTTATAAACAGGCAGATATAGTAAAAATGTTTATCAATTAGTTTTATATTTTTTACAAATAAATAATTTGATAAAAATACGATGCGCAAGCGTGCGCAGAAAATAATAAGATTAGTGATTTGCTAAAATTCTTGATTATCATTTTCCACAAATTTAACCCAAATTGGGTTTTCCTTCAAGAATAAGTTTGCGAAGCGTCGCTTTTGCGGCGTGGAACGACTTGCCGGAAGGATAGGCGTGGAAACCTGATAATCAGACAGGTTGTTCCACGCTATTTTTATGTTTACACCTCACCCCCGGCCCCTCCCCGAAGGAGAAGGGAGAAGGACGCAAAACGTAGGTAAATAATTAACAATTAACAATTAATAGTGAATAGTGAATAGTGAATAATAAAATACAGAATACGCAGCAATTAATAATGAAGGAATGAAAAAATGAATAATGAACAATGAATAATGAATAATGAATAACTAATGCAACTATTGTGCTCTTTGTGCAACCTCCCGCTTTGGCGGGATAAATTCACAAAGGGCACAAAGTAGCAATTAGCAGATAGCAATTTTAAATTCTCAATTCTCAATTCTCAATTCTCAATTCTCAATTTTGAATTAATAATTATTCAAAAAAATAACATTTTAAATTTAAATTTTTACAAAAATGAAAAAGAGTATTTTAATTTTGGGCTTAACAGCCCTGATGAGCGGCGGACAATTTCTGTCCGCGCAAGTGGGTATCAACAACGAAACCCCTGCAGCAACCCTCGATGTGGCTGCACAAAAAACTGACGGCACAACTGCCGAAGGCTTCATCGCCCCGCGACTCACGCTTGCGCAACTCAACGCTAAGCAGGCGCAGTATGGCGAGGCGCAGACAGGAGCCAGCGTGTACATCACAGACGCTAC